>CAXBDS010000176.1:0-11030 GCA_963974355.1 uncultured Opitutaceae bacterium | reverse complement strand
TCACTTTATCAGCCGCACCCGACTTTGCCTATGGGGTCGCCGACCGGACGCTTACGATCCACCACGCCGCCATACACGAAAATCCGGTCCGCATCGATCTGAGCCATCCCGCCATCTTAAACGCGGAAGTTGCCCCTATCTACGACGTGCCAGAACGGACGCTTACAATAGGCGATCTACGACCAATATACGTCCACGTGGATCGATTCCTTACCCTTTTGCGGCGGCTCTGGTTGTCGCCGGGAAGTATCCTCTCCTTTCCTCAAAACTAAACCTCGCTGCTGTTGCCATACCTTTTGGGCAACAGCCCCCCAAGGCCTGACCCTCTTGGTCTGTTTCTCTTGGTCTGTTCTCTCTTGGTCTGTTCTTGTAGGTTCTTGTAGGGGGGGGGGGGTTATGGCATAATAACTCTCCAGTCTGGGGTATATTGAACAAGGAAACCGCCTTGGCCTCCTAAATCTTCTTTGGCGAATGCGACGAGCCGACTATTCGGCGGCGGTAGGTCATCAGAAATTAGCTGCCAGCAAAATATGCCTTGCGCGGTAAAGATCCTGTTGGCTTTCCTGTCTTCAGTGGTGCTGGTGTAACCATTTCGGATGCTGTAAATTGGGAAGTGTTTGTTGGAAAATCCAACTAATTCCTTTTGTTTTTTAATAAGAAGTTTCGGATCGATCGACATTCGAATAATATATTCGAATATTTCATTCAATTGAGAGATTGTTTTTCCGCAAAAAGTGACTAAGGTAGCTTCCTTGGTTCTGGTTATTATAAATATATCTACCATGAGGATTCTGTCTTCTGCGGTATATGTTTCATGGTCTAAGGATGTTGATGGGTTTGATTTTCTTAACCAGCCTGCTGCGACCAAATTGCGGATGGAGCATATTACGGAATTTTGGAATTCTTTATCGAAGCTGGCAAATTCAGGGTTGGTGACATGGATAGGTCCTGCCAGTTCGATGGGGTGGGCTGATAGGTAGCCGGTCCCGATTAATATAAAAAATAGTATCGCTTTCATCGCTATTCTACATGCGGAGCTCTGAAACTCACGTTTTTCCAAGAATAGGAAGTTGCTGCACCACTGGGGAGTGAGTTTTGGATTCTGCTAGAGATTAAATTAAAGTCAGTGTCGTTCGCCAGGGAGAGGAAGTAGAGGTCGGCCATGGGGTTAGTATCGATTGCAAAGCTGAATACTTCAGCCATAGCATCTTGCCAAGTGCTTGGGGTCGGGAGCGCCGTAGTGTTTGTGGTCGGATACGCATAAAGGTAATTCCCGTTTTGGCCGCTCAAGCTACCGGCTGAAGCAAGCGTTCCCGAAAATGAGACATTTTCTTCACCTTCGCCGGGGGAGTAGGATCCGCTCGCACTCCTAGTCCATTCCCAGGAAATTCCGTAGACGGCTGTAGCTCCTCCAGTCGCGATAGATTCGGCTACTGAAAATGTCGTTAATGCCCAAACGGAACCGCTAGCAAACGATCTCTCTGAATTCAATTCAGTTCCTTCATATACTACTAATCCGCTGGGATCCATATATAGTGTAGGGGCCGAGAGATATTTACGGCTATTTGCACCGTCTGGAAACCCGCTCGGATCGCCGGACATCCACCTGCCTTCTTCGCTGCGGTAGTTGCGGAAGGGGAAGACGTAGGCGCCGAGGTCTTCGTCGTAGGGTTTGGAGGTGTAGCGGGCGTTGGCGGCGGGATCGCCCATGGGGGTGCCGAAGGCGTCGGCTTCGATTTGGGAGATCATGCCGGCGGCATCGGCGACGGCCACCGTCGTCGCGAGGTGATCGTTGACGTAGTAGGTGTCGCGACTGGGGGTCGAAGTCATCGGACGAGGCGTGGCAGTAACGGAGGCAACGCCGAGGAGAGCGGCGGTAAGCGCGATCAGAACAGATCGGGCGGGCGAGCGCGAGGCTGTAAGGTTCAGGAGCCGAAAAGGGGTCAGGCCTTGGGGCTTGGGGATAGGACAGGGCTAAGCCGTTCCACCAAAAAGTCTTACGGCGCCATACAAAGTCACGCGCGACCGCGGCTCGGCCAACTTGGACGTGAGCAGCCGTCTTTGCGATCACTCATCCGCATGACCTCGGGCGGCAAACCGCGCCCCATGCCTTCGCGGCTTTGAGGCCGACCGCGATCGCGAGCGCACCATCTACCTCATCCGCAACCCCAACCAATTCCGCCACCTCACGGTTTGAGTGCGCCCGGCTGACCGGCGGGTTTCCCTGATTCCCACGGTCCAATTTTTCCAGAGTTTCTTTGCCCGAAAACGCCGGTAGCCTGGGCCACCGTGAATACCCCACCCCTGCTAGCGGCAGCCCTGTTGCTGGGCGCCAGCCAGTTCGCGCTGGCCGCGCCCGATCCCGTCAAACTTCATTGGGTCAACCCACCCGCGTCCGGCATCGCGACCGGCGTGAGCTGGGGCGTCCCGTGGCCTGAAGGCGCCTTGCCGCCCGAAGCCACCTTGGCGCTGACCGATGCAGCGGGCCACGCGCTCCCCGTCCAAACCTGGCCGCTCGCCTACTGGCCCGACGGCTCGCTCAAGTGGAGCGGTCTCGCCACCTCCGTGCCGGCCGACGTGACCGGCGACTTCACGCTCACGCCCGGCACCGCAACCGCAGCGGGCACGCTCAAACTCACGCGGGACGACCACGCCATCACCATCGACACCGGTGCCCTGCAAGCCGTGATCCCGCTCACCGGCCGCAACCTGATCGACTCGCTCAGCATCAACGGCACCGAGCTCGCCCGCGACGGCCAGCTCGTGAGCATCCTCCAAAAGGGTCCGTCAACCGACAACCTCGACGCCCCGCCGCGCGAGGAATTTCTCAGCCACGTCAACACGGTCACTGTCGAGCAATCCGGTCCGGTGCGCGCGGTCGTGAAAATCGAGGGCGTCCACGAAGGCCAATCCTCCGGTCGCGACTGGCTGCCGTTTGTCGTGCGCCTGTATTTCTACAGTGGCCAAACGTCGGTGCGCGTCGTCCACACGATCACGTTCGACGGTGATCAGGAGCAGGACTTCGTGCGCGGCCTCGGCGTGCGTTTCGGCGTGCCGCTGCGCGAGGAGCCCCGCAATCGCACGGTGCGTTTCGCGGGCGCCGACGGTGGCCTCTGGTCTGAACCGCTGCAACCCGGCGGCGGCAGCTCGGCGCAAGAAAACGGCGAGCCGTTCACCGGCCGCGGTCCTTTTGCCGACAACGCGATCTGGGACGATTTCAAGCTCTCCCAGCCGACGCCCGACGGCTTCACCATCGTCAAACGCACCAACCCGAAGAGCACGTGGTTGCATTCGACCTCAGGCCCGCGGTCGGAGGGCCTCGCTTTCGTCGGCGATCTGGGCGGCGGTCTCGCGATCAGCGTGAAGAACTTCTGGCAGTCGTATCCGGCCGGCCTCGAGATTCATCACGCCAGCCAGCCCATGGCCGAGCTCACTGCCTGGCTCTGGTCGCCCGATGGTCCGCCCATGGACATGCGCCACTACGACCTCGTCGGCCACACGCTCGCCGCTTCCTACGAAGACGTGCAACCCGGCCTGAGCACGGCCTACGGCGTGTCGCGCACCAGCGAGCTCACGCTCTTCCCGACCGCCGGCGCCCTGCCCGCCAAGGCCACGAGCGTCGCCCAAGCCGAGACCGGCGCCGAACTGCCGTTGATCGCCGCCACCCCGGAATACCTGCACGCCACCGGCGTCTTCGGCGTGTGGAGTCTCGTCGACCGTTCGACGCCCTTCAAACAGACCGCCGAGGACAGCCTCGCCGCCGTGCTTGATTATTACAAAGGTCAGGTCGACTCCCAGCGCTGGTATGGCTTCTGGCAATACGGCGACTTCATGCACTCGTATTCGGCGCCCCGGCACAAGTGGCACTACGACTGGGGCGGTCACGCCTGGGACAACACCGAGTTGGGCGCGCCGCTCTGGCTCTGGTATAGCTTCCTCCGCACCGGCCGGGCCGACATCTTCCGCCTCGCCGAGGCGCACACCCGCAACACCAGCGAGACCGACGTCTATTCCATCGGGCCGATGACCGGTCTCGGTTCGCGGCACAACGTCATCAAGTGGGGCGGCGGCGCCAAGGAGGCCCGCATCAGCCAAGCCGCGCATTGGCGGCCGTTCTACTACCTGACAACCGACGAGCGCACCGGCGACATCATGCGCGCCCAGCTCAAGACGCCCGAATCGATCGCCCGTTTCGATCCGATGCGCCTCGCCGCCCCCGAAGTGCCCGGCCAGCCGCACTTTGACATTCGCCTGCGCATCGGTCCCGACTGGTTTGCCCTGGTCGGCAACTGGATGACCGAGTGGGAACGCACCGGCCAACCCAAGTGGCGCGACCACATCCTCGCCGGCGTGGACTCGATCATGCAGATGCCCTACTGGCTGCAATCCGGTCAGCGCAACGGTCTCAACCCCGACCTGCCGGACGGCGGCCTCGGACCGCTCAAGGGCGGCGGCGCGCAGATCGTCGGCTACGATCCGGCGACCGGCGCGCTCACCGCCATCAAAGATCCGGTGACCCACCAGTCCGAACCCGTGAGTTACAACCTCGCCACCATCCAGGGCGGCGGCGAAGTCATGTTTGAAGTCGTGCCCCTGCTCGGCCGCGCGGACTTCGCGAAGGCCTGGCTGCAATACTGCCGCATCGGCGGCGCGCCCGCCGAGGTGCTCACCCGCGACAAGGAGACCGGCACCGAAGGCAACGACGGCCGCTACATCCTGAACGAGCAAAGCGGTCCGCGTCTCGCCGCCTACGCCTACGCGCACACCAAGAGTCCCGTCTTCGCCGAAAAGGCGGTGGCCGATCTCGTCGGTCGCGGCGGCTGGTTCATCCAGGCGAAGCGCCTGCAGGGGCCAGAGGTGCTCAACCCGGCCGAGGAGGACCCGCGCATGTCGACCAACGAGGCGGCGCAATCCGGCCTCACGTTGATCGAGATTCTGGAACTCTGCAAAGATCACCTGCCGACCGAGGCGCCCGCGTATCCGGAAAGCCGATTCAATCGGCGCCGTTGATGGTTCCGGGGGCGCCGCCGTGGGTTGACTTCGGCGCCCGCGATCAGCCGCGCCGTCAGGCCGTGAGGCCGAGGGCGCGGTCGGACTCGGCGCGCACCTGGCGGTAGAGCTCGGGCTCCGCCGCGAGGTCGCGACCGTAGGACGGCAACATCGCCTTCAGGCCGTCGGTCCATTCCGGCAGGCGCGGCGCGAAGCAGCGCTCGATGATCTGCACCATCACGTCCACCGCCGTCGACGCGCCGGGCGAGGCCCCGAGGAGCGCTGCGATGGACCCGTCCCGGGCCGTCACGACTTCGGTGCCGAACTGGAGCACGCCGCCCTTTTTCGGCGCCTGCTTGATGATCTGCACGCGTTGACCGGCGGTGATGAGCTGCCATTGGTCGAGCGTCGCCTCGGGGAAGAATTCGCGGAGCGCCTCGAGCCGCTGCTCGGGTTTTTGCAGGACCTGCTGAATGAGATAACGCGTGAGATCCATGTTGTCCTTCCCCACCGCGAGCATCGGCACGAGGTTGTTGAGCTTCACCGAACCGGGCAGATCAAACAGGGAGCCGGACTTGAGGAACTTCGGCGAAAAGCCGGCAAAGGGACCAAACAACAACGACCGTTTCCCGTCGATCATGCGGGTGTCGAGATGAGGCACCGACATGGGCGGCGCGCCCACCGCCGCCTTGCCATAAACCTTCGCTTCGTGGCGAGCGGCGAGCGCCGGATCGTTGCAAACGAGGAACTGGCCGGAGACCGGAAAACCACCGAAGCCCTTGCCCTCGGGAATGCCGGATTTCTGGAGTAAGGGCAGCGAGGCGCCGCCGGCCCCGACGAAGACAAACGGTGTTTTGACCGACCGATTCAGCTTCTTGTCGAGATTGCGCACCGTGAGTTCCCAACGACCGTCGGGGAGGCGCTCGATGTCCTTCACCAAATGGGACGTCGCGATTTTGATCTTCTCGGTCTGCGTGACGAGGTAGTCGACGAGACCGGCCGTGAGCGCGCCGAAATTCACGTCGGTGCCGCCGGCGGCGTGCGTCGCCGCGAGGACCTCGCCGGGCTTGCGTCCTTCGAGCAGCAGCGGCGCCCACTCGCGGATTTTTTTCGGGTCGGTGGAGAACGCCATCGTCTCGAAAAAATGATGCGCCGCCATGGTCTCTTGACGGCGCTTGAGGTAGGCGGCGTTTTTGTCGCCGAGCACGAAACTCATGTGCGGAACCGGCGTGATGAAGTCTTTCGGAGACTTAAGGATGCCGTCCTTCACCAAGCTCGCCCAGAACTGTTTGGAAAGTTCAAAGGCCTCGTTGATTTCGAGTGCCTTCGAGATGTCGACCGAGCCGTCGGGCTTTTCCTTGGTGTAGTTGAGTTCGCACAGCGCGGCGTGGCCGGTGCCGGCGTTGTTCCACGGGTTGGAGCTTTCCTTGGCAACCTCGGCCAGCGCCTCGACGATCTGGATTTCCAAGGACGGATCCAGCTTGTGCAGGAGGATGCCCAGAGTGGCGCTCATGATCCCGCCCCCGATGAGGACGATATCTGGTTCGGCGAAGGTGGCGACGCGTTGCGGTTCCATAGTTGCCCCAAGCGCGCCGGGCCGCAGGCGGCCTTGTCAACGGTAACTAGGCGAGCCCTACGGGAGAGCAGCGGAGCTTATCGTGAGATGTCTCGGAACTACGTCGGCGGCGGTCATGGGGCCATCTTCGCGACCAAGTGCCGGCCCAGAAACGGCAGCAACCGGCGGGCAAAACGCCCGTCTTCGGTCCAGGTGCGGTCCCACGGCCCGCCGGCGTATTCCTCCGCCTCGTGCGCGATGCCGAGATCCGCGAGCTTGCGGCTGAACTCACGGTTACTCGTCACGTGGGCCTGGTTCGGATCGAAGCGCCCCCAGTCCAACGCGATCCCGCGCAAGCTGCGCAGGTTCTCCGCGCACGCGTCGAGCCCTTCGCCCAGAACCATCGCGCGCTGCGCCCGCCGCACGCGATCCGGATTCGCACGCACCCCGCCCTCCGCCGACTCCACCAAAAAGTCACTGTGAAACGGCCGCCGCCCGGGATGGGGTAGAAACGCCTGACTGATCATGACGAAAATTCGTTCCAGCCCGGTGGCGGGCAACGCGTCAAAGTTTGGCGCCTGCAGGATGGCGTCCCAATCGATCGCCTGACTGCCCCACGGCAGGTCGCCGTTGCCCGTCGCCACCGGATGCAAGGCATAGACACAGCCAAACGTTTCCGGATGCTGCATGGCCAACACGAGCGCCCCACGACCGCCCATAAAGTCACCGACGACCGCCCGACTGGACCGCTGCGGCAAGGTGCGATAGGTGCGGTCGACGAATGGCACCACTTCTTCGACCGTATACGTCAGCCAACGACCGGAAACCGGCGATTCCTCGTAAAGGCTCCCCATGGTCGGTGAGGTGTAGTCGGCGGCGACCAGAATAAATTCGCCCACCACGCCCGCCGCGAAACCCGTCTCGAGCAAGTGCTTCATATTGCCATCGGCAAACATCTGGGCCGGGCTCCAGTTGATCGAGTGACAGAAATAAACCACCGGGTAATGGCGCGTCGGATCGGTCGCGTAACTCGGGGGCAGATAGATCCTGAAGCTGCGATGGGGGTTCACCCCGGTAAGGGTGTCGCGCAGGACCGTTGATTCGAAGGCCACCGTCTGGACGGTGCCGCCGATCAAAGCCGCCCCGATTCGATCCTCCGGTTTCGCATCGGTCGAATCGAGCGACGCTGTCCGACGTTGATGCACGGTGACGACTTCCCCCGCCCGGTCGCCCGTCGTGAGCAGGACGTGAACGTCGTGCACGTCGGGCCCACGATTAACAAACGTGATCCCGTCAAAAAACCACGTGCCGTCCTCGACCGCGACGAGACGATGGCGCGCATAGTCATCGCGCGGTTCCCAGCCGACCAGATCTCCGCCGAAATGCTTCACGCGAAACTCGAGCGAACCGTCTACTTCCATCAACGCATTGATCTCGTAAAAGATCGTCGTGCCATCCGCTCGCCAGGCACGGGCGAATCCAGGTTGCTGCCTGCCGTTGGGTGCCAAAACCATCGACTCTTGGGCGTGGTCATCAAGCGCGCCGCCCCAGCGCCCGATCAGCCAGGCCATCTCGGCGAGCGTGGCAGGCGGAGACACCTGCCCGGGAGCGAGCCGGCGAACCAGCGCCGGTTCGGCCGCGCAGAGTGATGTGGCCAAAAAAAGGAAGCCGGCGGCCCGGCGAAGAGTGCGTTTGGTCTTCATGCTCCCACACTAAACCCGACGCATACGCCTGTCGTCCGAACCGATCGGCCCGGACCTTCCCTCGTCATTTTTTCAGCCGGAGCCTGGCGCCGCGGACGTCGCTCCACGAGCCGGCGGCGACGGCGGGGCCACGTGTGCCGCGGCCGCCATGGCCGCCCGAAAGGCGCTCGGCGTTTGACCGGTGTGGCGACGAAAAGCGGTGTTGAAGGTCGACTTGGAATTGAAGCCGACCGCGAGCGCGATCTCGAGCACGGTCGGATCGGGCGCGGCCGCCAATCGGTGCTTCGCCTCCTCGATGCGATGGCGATTCACGTAGTCGTAAAATGTCGTGCCGAGATCCTGATTGAGGACTTGGGAAACGTAGTGGGGCTTTTCACCCGTCGCCTGACTCAGCGCGTGCAGGTTGAGCATACTGTCCCGGTGCAGGGATTGGCCGACGAACACGCGGTCAAGCTTGTGACGGATGCGCGTGCGGTGCGCGACGTCGAGCGCGGACCGGGCGTATTTCGTGCCGACGACGGGAAGTTCGGCGTGGTCCTCCGCCCCTTCGCGCTCGGTATCCAGAACCTGGGCATCAGCTACGGGCGCGGCCTGCCGCACGAACTCCCGTCGCAGAATCATATAGAGCGCCCCAACCGTGACGCTGACATCGATAAAGGCAAACAGCCCCAAGAGAGCCGGCGACGCATGCGCGGCGCACTGCACCGTGCGCAACATGCCCAGCACCCACGTCGTGCCCACGGCGATGAGCGGCAAGTGCAACCAAGCGCGCTGAGCCAGCGAGGTCACCCCCGTCGCGCCGATCGGTGGAGCGGACAGCAGCCGTTGCGCTCGCCGGAGGTAGACCGGCACCTGCAACCCGAACAACACCATGCATCCCATCATGCCGGTAGTGATATATCGAAAAAACCAAGGCGGATGGGCGCCATATGCACTGCCCCACTCCGGCCCGATCTGCGCGGAACCGATCAGCGGCAGCACCAATAGCCCTCCCATCCCGACCACAAAAAAATGGCCCCGTATCAGGCGCTTCCATCCCGGCCGTTCGCCGGTGACCGCTTCGAGCACCGCGAGCCACAAACAGGGCGCGGTCAGGAGCGACGACGTCATCAGCAAGCCCAACCAAAGCGCCTTGAGGGGGCTCGACGGATGCACCACCAGCAACTCCAGCGCGAAGCCGAGCGACTCGACCGCCAAATAGACCACAAACCAAGAGACGGCCCGCCCGCTGCGGGTCTCGCGTTTACTCAAAATCCCGGCCGAAAACATGCACAGCGCGAGCGCGACCGTATAGAGCGAGGATTCCAGACTGGCCATGCCTCGAAAGCATGCGCGTCGGCTGCTCGTTGGCAAAACCCTTCACGGTAAGATCCCGTCCTGCGACGCCCCGCCCTCCAGAATCACGGCCTGGCCTGATCCAAAGACGGAGCATGCAACGATTGGCCGACACGGGCGATCGCGGTCGCGGGCACCACCACCCGCCAACCCGAGGCCGAGCGCCGGAGATTCAACACCGTCAATGAATGCGGGACGATATCCGCCTTCGCAGGTGACGGCGCCGCAAAGTCAGCCATCCCTGATTCCGCCCGCGGCAAGGACAACTCCGGGGCAACCAACTGCACACCAACGATCGCGTGCTCGGCATCGGTTAGGTGGAACCAACTCAGCTGCGCGGAGGCCGGGTTGATGTTTTTAATGGTTACGCTCGCCACGAGATCCTCGGGACCAGCGTAAAGGGCTCGGGTCACCGGCGGCAGCGTATCGAACCAGGCGCGGGCCTCGGCGCGCGTGGCCTCGTCAAACTCAAGCGTCGTTTGCAACGTGGTCAGATCACCGCCGGCCGCCGCCCAAAGCAGGGTGGCAACGGCGGACTGCGGCGTGGAGCGACCTTCATTTTTCCACGCCGCGGCAGGCGTCCACGTGCCCTCCTCCAACGATTTTGCTTCCATCCGAGCGAGCGGCGGACGCGCCCCTTGCTCCGGGGCCCGCCCCCGTATCGAATCCACAGATACGGAAAAGGTGGCCTGCGCTTCGCGCCGGTGATCACGCTCGGCGCGCAGACGGATCCACTCCCGCCGGGACTCGTGCAGGGCGGCCCGACGGGCCGACAATTCCGCCGCCACCGCGTGCTCGTGCCCCCACCAAGCGCCAACCGCGACAAGCGCCATGAGCGTGATCCCGCGAAAAAAGGTGACGGTGCGGCTCATGACGCAAGATTCAGAACCAAGTGTTGTGCGCTCCTTCAGGCGGCGTGTCGCTTTCGACCACGAGGTTCGCAATCCCGGCCTTGCGGGCCTCGTCGAGGACGTAATTCAACTGCTCAAATTTGACGCCGTTGGCCCGCACGATGAGTTGCGATTCACCCTGCGCCGCTTCCGCC
Organism: uncultured Opitutaceae bacterium; assembly: GCA_963974355.1. Taxonomy (GTDB): domain Bacteria; phylum Verrucomicrobiota; class Verrucomicrobiia; order Opitutales; family Opitutaceae; genus Actomonas. Next base: position 403 of record CAXBDS010000176.1, on the reverse strand, counting down.
TGATAGTGCGTCAGGTTCTGGATGAATCGATCCAGTGTCACCGGCGTGTCCTCCCATTTCAGCGTGCCTTGCGTCGACACGACCACGGTTTTGCTGGCGCGCGCCGGACTCCTCCGCGCCACGGAAGCCGTCGCCGATTGACCGCTCAGCCGGACCGATGCGGTGGAGGCGGCGGCCCGGAGCTTGGCTTGAGTGAGATCGTCCGCGAGCTGGCGATTCTCCGCTTGGAGCGCGAGGACCGCGGCGCGCGTATCCGCAACCGTCAAAGCCAGGGCGGCAGCTGCGGCATCGTTGGTGCGATGAAGAGGCCAGAGAGTAAACGCCCCCAGCACCAACACCGCCACGGCGGCGGCCGGCCAAAGGAAGGCAACCAGCGTCGCGGCCAGAGTCGGGGTCGCGGCTT
>CAXBDS010000175.1:0-11037 GCA_963974355.1 uncultured Opitutaceae bacterium | reverse complement strand
CGCCGGTCGAGTGGTCGCGTGGTCTGGCTGATTCCGAGCGCGCGCGCTATGGTGCGGCGCTGGAGTTTGAAGGGGCGCCCAAGGCGCGGTGGGATTATACGACCGCCTTGCTGTCCCAGTCGCTGCTCGATCTCGCGACGCACGACGAGAACGCGGACCTGCGCGACTACGCCGAGCGGATGGTGTCCACCTTTGTCGCGCCGGACGGTGAGATCCGCACGTATCGGAAGACAGACTACAACATTGACATGATCCCGCCTGGCAAGGTGCTGCTGCGCCTCTGGGAGCGGACGCGGGAAGAGCGATTCAAGGTCGCGGCGGACGCGTTGCGGGAACAGCTGGAGCATCATCCGCGCACGAGTGAGGGCGGCTTCTGGCACAAGCAGCGCTATCCGAACCAAATGTGGTTGGACGGGCTTTTCATGGCCGCGCCGTTTTACGCGCACTACGGCATTCTCTTCAACGAACCGAGGGATGTGGACGATGCGATCCATCAACTGCGCCTCGTCGACCAGCACACCTACGTCGCCGAAAAAGGGCTGCACACGCACGCTTGGGACGAAGCCCGTGCCCAGGCCTGGGCGGATCCCGTCACCGGCCGTTCGCCCAACTTCTGGGGACGCGCCGAGGGGTGGTATGCGATGGCGTTGGTCGATACCTTGGATTTCATCCCGGGGGTGCATCACGACGTCGAAGCGGTGCACGAAATCTTGCAGCGGGTGGCCGAGGGGATCGAGCGCTGGCAAGACCCTGAAACCGGCGTCTGGTGGCAGGTGATGGACCAGCCGGGGCGCGAGGGGAACTATCGCGAGGCGACGGCCTCTTCGATGTTCGTTTACTTTCTGGCGAAGGCGGTGAACCGGGGCTACCTGCCGCGCGACCGTTATGAACCCGTGATCCGGCGGGGTTACGCGGGATTGATTGAGCAATTTGTGCGGCTCGACGATGCGGGGCTCGTTGATCTCACCCGCTGCTGTGAGGTGGCTGGCCTCGGTTACACCAACAGCGCGGGCCGCGAGCGCGACGGGTCGTTTGACTACTACGTCAGTGAGCCGATTCGGGCCAACGATCCGAAAGGCACGGGGCCGTTTATCATGGCCGGACTTGAGGTGGAGCGCCTGCTGGCGAGCGACCCGGCGGAGACCCCGTTGCGAGTGATGGGTTGGGATTCGTTGCCCGCGGTGCTGGCGCGCATCCAGGCGCCCACGTTTCCGGACCACGATTTTTTGATTACCGACTTCGGCGCGAAGCAAGGCGTGGGCGAGGGTGCCACCGCCGCGATTCGCGCCGCGATTGAAGCCTGCCACGCGGCCAGGGGTGGTCGCGTGGTGGTGCCCGCCGGCGAATGGCACACGGGGGCGATTCGCCTGTTGAGCAACGTGAATCTCCACCTGAGCGATGGCGCCGTGTTGAAGTTCAGCACGAACCCGGCCGATTACCCGATCGTTTACACCCGTTGGGAGGGAATGGAGTGCATGAATTATTCGTCGCTGATTTACGCCAACGGCGTGGAGAACATCGCGATCACCGGCCGCGGCACGCTCGATGGCCAGGCGGATTGGGACAATTGGTGGGCGTGGAACAAGAAGGAGCCCGGCCAGGCGACCCTGCAGGTGCCAGCGCGCAAGAAACTCTACGACCAGGCCGAAGCGGGCGTCCCGGTGGCCGAACGCGTGTTTGGCGAGGGATCGTTTTTGCGCCCGAATTTTATCCAGACCTACCACACGAAAAACATCCTGATCGAAGGCGTGAAGATCGTGCGTTCCCCGATGTGGGAAATCCACCCGGTGCTGTCCCAAAACATCACGGTGCGGGGCGTGGAAATCGTCTCCCACGGGCCGAATAACGACGGCTGCGATCCTGAATCGTCGCGCGACATTCTCATCGAGGACTGCATTTTCGATACGGGTGACGATTGCATCGCGATCAAGTCGGGCCGCAACAACGACGGCCGCCGCGTCGGGGTGGCCTCGGAAAACATCGTCGTGCGGGGCTGCACCATGCGGGACGGCCATGGCGGCGTCGTGATCGGCAGTGAGATTTCCGGCGGCTGTCGCAACGTGTTTGTGGAGGACTGCGAGATGGACAGCCCGAATCTGGATCGGGCGCTGCGTTTCAAGTCCAATGCCCAACGCGGTGGGGTGATCGAGAACGTGTTCATGCGCAACGTGCGGGTGGGGCGCGTGGCCGAGGCGGTGCTCACGATCGATTTCCAATACGAGGAGGGCGCCAACGGGGACTTTCCGCCCACCGTGCGCCGCGTGCGCCTGGAGAATATCACGAGTCGCGAAAGTCCCCGCGTGGTGTTCATCGCGGGTTTTGAAGGCGCGACGATCGACGATATCGAAATCTCGGATTCGACGTTTTCCGGCCTCACGGAACCGGAGCGCATGGAGCACGTTGGCCGCATGGTGTGGAAGAACGTCAACGTTAAGCCGGCTGGAAGGGCCCGTTCCTTGACCTCCAACGGCGCTCCCGCCACTCATTGAGGGTCGCGGTCGGTTGGTTCCGTCCTCAGGCTCGTTGTAACCGGTTACCCCATGGATCGAAAAGCTTTCTCATTCCTCGCGCTCGGCACGGTGGTCGGCGCCCTCATTTGCGCGGTTATTTTTATCGGCGTCATCCGGAGCGAACGGACGGGCGGCGCGGGCGGTGGCGGGCATCACGTGGTGCTGAAGCTGGGGCACTCGCTCGACCAGACGCATCCGGTCCACGCGGGCATGGTTTATATGGGTGAGCGACTGACGGCGCTGTCGGGCGGCACGATGGAGCTGCAGATTTTCCCGAACGGGCAACTCGGCTCGGAATCGGAGATGATCGAGCAATTGCAACGCGGGGCGTTGCCGTTGGTGAAGACATCGGCGGCGGCGATGGAAGGTTTCGTGCCGGAGATGGCGGTGTTTGGCCTGCCGTATTTGTTTCGTAACGACGACCATTACTGGAACGTGTTGAACGGCCCGATCGGCCACGAACTCCTGGCCGCCGGCGCGCCGGTCGGGATCCACGGGGTGTGTTATTACGATTCCGGCAGCCGCAGCTTTTATACGATCAAGGCGCCGGTCAAAACGCCAGCCGACGTCGCCGGCCTCAAAGTGCGTGTGCTGCCGAGTCGGATGGCGATGGACATGATTTCAACACTGGGCGGGGCGCCCACGCCGATTCCATGGGGGGAGCTCTACACGGCGCTGCAACAGGGCATGGTTGATGGGGCGGAAAATAATCCGCCCAGTCTGCTCACCAGTCGGCACTACGAAGTGGCGAAACATTTTTCGTTGGATGAGCACACCCGGATTCCCGACATGCTGATCATGAGCCAGAAAGTCTGGCAGGGATTGAGCCCGGCTGAACAGGGCTGGCTGCAGCAGGCGGCCGATGAATCCGTCGTCTTCCAGCGCAAATTGTGGGCCGAAAAGACCGCCGAAGCGCTGACGCAGTTGGCCGAAGCCGGCGTCAAAATCGACTACCCGGACAAGGTCGCCTTTGCGGCGGCGACCGAACCGTTGCGGCGCAAATTCGACGGCACGCCGATCGGCGTGATGGCCCACCGCATCGAGGAGGCGCGCTAAGATGCAATCGATCTGGGACAAGGTGGTGCGTGTGCTGGAAACGCTCACGGTTATTTTGTTCAGCGCGCTGACGCTGGACGTGCTTTGGGGCGTGGTTTCCCGCTATGTTTTGGGCACGCAAAGTCGCTGGACCGAGGAGGTCGCGATCACGCTGCTGGTGTGGGTGTCGCTGCTCGGGGCGGCGTTGGTGTTTCGGGAAAAGGGTCACCTCGGGGTCGATTATTTTGTCGGCAAACTGGATCCGGCGGCGCAACGCGTGGCCGCGATCATTGCGGAACTCGCGGTGCTGATCTTTGCGGGGACTGTGCTGGTTTTCGGCGGCGGGATGCTCGTCGTCGAAACGCTGCGGGCTGGTCAACTCACGCCGGCCATGGGCTGGAAAGTCGGCTACCTCTACAGTGTGGTGCCGGTCTCCGGTTTGTTCGTCGTCGGGTTTACAGTGGAGCGATTGATCAAGGGCGAAAAGCCGGAGGCGACAGCGAGCGGGGAGGACATGGTATGAACGCGGAGGTCCTCATTCTCCTGGTGGTTTTTGTCGGTTTGCTGTTGCTCAACACGCCGGTGGCGGTGGCCATCGGTCTCTCGGCCGTGGCGACGATCGCGTGCCTCGGCGACGTGCCGACAGCTTACGTCGTGGCCCAGCGTCTCTCGACCGGCATCGCCAGTTTTCCGCTGCTCGCGATTCCGTTTTTCGTTTTTTCCGGCGTCCTTATGGGCGACGGCGGCATGGCGCGGCGGCTGACCGATTTTGCGGCGGCGCTGGTCGGGCGGTTTCCCGGCGGTCTTGCTTATGTGAATACGCTCACGTGCATGATGTTTGGCTCCGTATCGGGCTCGGCGACGGCGGCGGTTTCCTCGATCGGCGGCTTCATGATTCCGCAGATGGAATCGAAAGGTTACCCGCGGGGCTTTGCGGTCGCGCTCACCGCGACGTCGGCCACGACGGGGCTGCTGATTCCGCCGAGCAATATCATGATCGTTTACGCGGTGGTGGCGGGCAACGTCTCGGTCGCGGCCTTGTTTTTGGCCGGGGTGGGGCCGGGGATTATGGTCGGTCTCTCGCTGATGGTGGTGAGCTATTTTATGGCGCGGCGCGCGGGCGCGGTGGAGATGCATGCGGCGGGCTCGGTGGACTACGCCGAGGTAATGCCGGTGTCGCTCGGACGCGCTTTCGTGGGCGCGCTGCCGAGCCTGTTGTTGGTGATCATCGTGCTCGGCGGTATTTTGGGCGGCGTATTTTCGGCCACGGAGGCATCGGCGATCGCAGTGGCTTACGCCTTGGTGCTGGGCGGGCCGATCTATCGGCAGATCAGTTTCAAGGCGATGCCGGAGCTCATTCTGCGCAGCGCGAAGACCACGGCGATTGTCATGCTGTTGGTGGGGGCGAGTCAGGCGATGAGTTGGGCGCTGGCCTATGAGCAGGTGCCGCAACTCGTGAGTGAGGCGATGATCGGTCTTTCGTCGAACCCATTGGTGGTGCTGCTGCTGATCAACGTGCTGCTGCTCATCGTCGGCACGTTCATGGACATGACCCCGGCGGTGTTGATTTTTACGCCGATCTTTTTGCCGGTGGTGGTGGCGTTGGGCATGAACCCCGTGCACTTCGGCATCGTGCTGATCGCCAACCTCTGCATCGGCCTGTGCACGCCGCCCGTGGGGACGTGTTTGTTCGTCGCCTGCAGCGTGGGGAAGACCTCATTGGCGAAAGTCATTCCACCGATGATCCCGTTCTTCATCGCGATGATGATTTCGCTGTTGCTCATCACGTATTGGCCGGCGGTCTCGCTGGCGATTCCGCAATGGCTCGACCTCATGTGATTGGCCGGATTCTGGCGCTGGTTTGCCTGGCGGTGACGACCGCGCGGGCCGCGCCGGACTGGGACGCGATTCTGCGTCAGGAACGCGCCTGGTATGCGACGGCCGAGGCGACGGCGGTCGCGCAGAGCGTGTTGCTTTATCAGACCGAATCCGGCGGCTGGCCGAAGAACACCGATTTTACGCAGCCGCCCTCAGAGGAGTTTTTGACCGAGGTGCAACGCGGTGGAAGTTCGCACGCTCCGACCATCGACAATGGCGGCACCACGACCCCATTGATCCTGTTGGCTCGCGTGCAGGCTGCTTCGCCCCATGCCGGATTGGGAGGGGCGATCCAGCGGGGCTTGGACTACTTGCTGGCCGCGCAATATCCGAATGGCGGTTGGCCGCAGTTTTATCCGTTGCGCAAAGGCTACTACACGCACGTCACCTTCAACGACGACGCGATGGTCAACGTGCTCAATCTGTTGCGCGCGGTGGCGCAGGGAGACGCGCCGTGGGCAGCGGTCGACGCGGCGACCCGCGCGCGGGCGCGCGAAGCCGTGGCGCGGGGAGTGGACTGTATTCTGCGCGCGCAAGTTCGGGTGAACGGGCAGCTCACGGTGTGGTGCGCGCAACACGACGAAGAGACCTTGGCGCCGGCGCCGGCGCGGAAATTTGAACCGGTTTCGTTGTCGGGCGCAGAGTCGGTGGGCATCACCCGTTTCTTGATGGGCATCGAAAGACCGTCGCCTGCGGTCGAACGTGCGATCAACGCCGCCGTGGCGTGGTTTCAACAGGTGGCGATCATCGGCCGGCGCGGCGAGCGCACGAAGGACGCCAGCGGGAAAATGGTGGACCAAGTTCTGGTCGAGGATCCGGCCGTCGATACGTGGGCGCGGTTTTATGAGATCGGCACCAACCGTCCCATCTTTGCCGGTCGCGATACGATCATCCACTATACTCTCGCGGAGGTGGAGCAGGAGCGGCGTGCGGGATACGCCTATTATGGCAATTGGGCGGAGCGTTTGTTGCGCGATGATTTTCCGGCCTGGCGGCGGCGTGTGGCGGTAAATTCGGGCGACCCGGTGCTCTTTATTGCGGGTGATTCGACGGCGGCGGATAAGCCTCGCGCGTCCTATCCGGAACGGGGCTGGGGCCAGCTTTTCCGCGCCAGGGTGCGGGCGCCCTGGCGGGTCGATAACCGGGCGCTGAATGGGCGCAGCACCAAGTCGTTTCGAGACGAAGGCCATTGGGAGGCCTTGCTGGCCGATCTCTCGCCCGGTGATGTGGTGCTGATTCAATTCGGGCACAACGACGAAAAGGTCGAACGGCCGGAGGTCGGCGCCGCGGCGCACACGGACTACCGCGCGAACCTGATTCGCTTTATTGCGGAGGTGCGAACGCGCGGCGGCGAGCCGTGGCTCGCCACCTCGACGGCCCGGCGGCGCTGGAACGAAGCGGGTGAACTCGTGCCGACGCACGGCGACTATCCGGCGGTGGTGCGCGAGGTGGCGGCGGCGGCCAACGTGCCATTGCTCGACATGGAGAAACGCACCGCCGCCTTGGAGCAGGCCGCCGGTCCGGAGGGTTCGAAGGCGTTGCACCTGTGGTGCGAGCCCGGGCAGCGCCCCACCGTGCCGAACGGTCTCCGCGATGATACGCACTATTCCGAAAACGGCGCCCGCGCCGTGGCGGCGGAGGCGGTGGCGGAAATCGCACGACTCGGCCTGCCGCTGGCGTCCTACGTGCATTGCGACGCGGTGGTTGCGGCGGATGGCAGCGGTGATTTCACCTCGATCGAAAAAGCCATTTACGCCGCGCCCCATCGCTCGGCCGCCGATCCGCGTTGGGTGATTCGCGTCAAACCCGGGCTGTATCCGGAACGCGTCTACGTGCAGCGGGAACGCGGGCGTATCGCCGTGGTGGGCGACGATCCGGCGACGACGATTTTGCAAGCGGCGGTTTATGCCGATCAATTAGGCGCGGACGGCCGGCCGCTGGGCACGTTTCGCACGCCGACCCTGCAGATCGATGGCGATGGTTTCGTCTTGGAAAACATCACGGTGCAAAACGCGGCGGGGCCGGTGGGCCAGGCGCTCGCGGTGCGCATTGATGGCGATCGCGTGGTGCTGCGCCGCTGCCGTTTGCTCGGTTGGCAGGACACCCTGCTGGTCAACCGGGGGCGCCAGTATTTGGAAGACTGTTACATCGAAGGGCACGTGGATTTTATCTTCGGCGGGGCGACAACGTATTTCAATCGCGGTGAAGTGCATGCGCTCCGTGATGGCTATCTCACGGCGGCCTCGACCCCGGCGGGCGCGGCCTACGGCTTCGTCTTTGCCGACGGCAAGGTCACGGGGGAAGCGGGGGTGCAAACTTATCTGGGGCGACCGTGGCGGGATTATGCGCGCACGGTTTTTTTGCGCACGGCCATGAGTGGCGTGGTGCGGCCGGCCGGTTGGCATAACTGGAACAAGCCGAACGCGGAACAGACGGCGTTCTACGCTGAATTCGGGAGCACGGGGGCAGGCGCCCGACTGGCGGACCGCGTCGCGTGGGCGCACCCGCTCACCGCGGACGAAGCGGCGACGTATACGGTCGCAACGGTGTTGGCCGGCGCGGATGGTTGGGACCCGCGCCGTGGCAACTGAGGCGTGGCGTCAGGCGGAGCCGCTTTTGAGAAAGCGGTCGATGTGTTTGCCTTCGCCGAAGAGCACCAGGATGTCCTCGGCCTCGAAACGATAGTCGGCCGGAGGCACGCCGATGAGCTCGACGTTGGTCCGGCGACTCACGATGGCGGCGTCGGGGTTGCTCGGCTTGCGCACCGTCACGAGATTGAGGTGGAAGTCGCGGCGCAGACCGACGTCGGCGAGCGTCTTGCCGACCACGCTCTTGGGGGCCTTGGCTTCGACGATGATGAAGCCGCCGGTGAGATCCAAACTGTTCATCACGCCGTGAATCAAGGCCTGCGCCATGCGTTGCGCGGATTCAGCATCGGGGCGGATGAGCTCGTCGATCTTCATCAACTTCAGGAGCCGTTCGTGCACCGGATCGATGACGCGGGCGATGATGCGTTTGACGCCCTGTTCCTGGAGGTGACCGACCGCCAGCAACGAGGCGCGGAAGTCCGCGCCAATCGCGACCACGACCGCATCCATGTCGGCCAGCGGCAGTCGGGCGAGCCCTTCGGGTTGGCACGCGTCGAGAATCACGGCATGGCTGACGTCGTCCTTGATGGCTTCGACCTTGTCGGGATCGTCGTCGATCACGAGGACCTCGGTGCGGGCTTGGGCGAGGTCGAGCGCCAGATGACGTCCGAAGTAGTCGAGACCGATGATGCAGATTTTCATGATGCGGAAGCAGGAGTCGTTTTAGGAAATGATGATGCTGGCGGTCGGGTAGCCGATGCGACCCCGGGAGGCGCGACCGGCGACGCCGAGGGCGGCGTAAAGGATGCCGATCCGGCCGACCAGCATGCTGAGGATAATGATGATTTTGCCCATGTCCGGCAGGGCGGGCGTGAGGCCGCGGGACAGTCCCACGGTGGCGAAAGCGCTGACGGCCTCGAAGGCCAGATCCAGGGCGTTGCGATCGGGCATGAGCGCAGCGAGGCAGAGCGTGGTGAGGCCGACCCACAACATGGCCAGCAGCACGATCGCGAAGGCGCGGTGGGCCAACTCGTCAGGAATACGGCGACCGAATGCGACGAGATCGTCACCGGGCCGCCGCAGGATGCGCAGGGTGTTGAGCAGCGAAATCGCGAAAGTCGTGACCTTGATGCCGCCGCCGGTGCTGGCCGGTCCGGCCCCGACGAACATGAGGCCGATCATCATGATGGCCGCGGCGGGGGCGAGGCTCTCCATGGGCAGCGTATTGAATCCGGCGGTGCGGGCGGTCACGGCGTTGAACAACGCGTTCCACAGGGTGGGTGTATAGGCACCCGGCTCAGACCGCCCAAATTCAAACCCATGGATCAGCAGCGTGCCGACCACGATCAACGCGCCGGTGGCCACCAGCACGACCTTGGAATGGGTGGTGAGACGCGGGGGGCGCCGCAGGCGGTCATGGCGCACCCAGAGCGCGCGTTCCCAGAGATTGTTGAGCACGGGAAAGCCCAGACCGCCGCAGATGATGAGGCCCATGATCACGCTTTGGTAGGCGTAGTTGTTGACCGTATTCTCATCGGCCAGACCGAGGGAATAGACCGAGAAACCCGCGTTACAGAAAGCGGAGATCGCGTGGAAAATACTCTTAAACCAATTGGCCTGTTCGGGGGCGATACTCGCGTGGAGCAGGATCGCGCCGATGGCTTCAAACGACAGGGTGAGCACGAAGATGGCGCCCAACGAACTCGTGATCTTGCCGAAGTCTTCCTCGTTGAGCAGGTCACTGAGCAACGCGCGGTCCTTTAGCGTCACGCCGGAAAATGCGGTGATGAAGAAGTAGGCGAAGGTCATCAGGCCCAGCCCGCCGAGTTGAAAGAGCACCATCAGAACCGATTGTCCGAACGGGGTGAATACGGTGGCGGTATCCACGACGATGAGACCGGTTACGCAGACGGCGCTGGTGCTCGTGAAGAGGGCGTCGAGCCAACTCAAGTGCGCGGACTCCACGGTGGCGCGAGGCATCATGAGCAATCCGGCTCCGACCAAAATCAGGCCGACGAAGCTGCCGATCAGCAGCACTCGCGGCGAAATTTTGGAAAACGCGAGGAGTTGGTTGATGCGTAAGGCCCGATGGGCGAGTCGGCCGAGCAGGACGGCCTGGAGGGCGCCGAGGAAAATTGATTCGACGCGGATGAAGGTGAGATCCGTCGCGCGCGATTGGAGCCAGGGGACGATCTGGGCTTTGCCCGCCAGCGCGACGAGGAGCAACAGGGTCACGATGCAGGGTCCGACGTGCGTCTTGAGGTAGGCCAGTCGGCGTGGTTGGTGAATGATGATGCCGATTTCGGCGAGCACGCCGGCCCACAGGACCGTGGTTGTGGCCAGCATGACGTAGCGCTGGTTGGTGATCGACAGCCGGAAACCGAGTTCGACCAGCAGGAGTCCAAACGCCAGCACACCAGCCAACCCGAGCAGCCATTGCGGCAGCAGCGGACGAGGATCGACAGACGGTTCGCTCATAGAATCCGGGCAGCGGAAAGGAATTGGGCGCGGGGAGCGAGCCGATGCTGCAATCCATCGGGTATCCCACGGGCCGACAGCGGGTTGAAAAATGGCTTTGCCGAACGCCGGGGCGGTGCGTGTGCTGGGCGTTTATGACGACCGACCGTATTGCCGCTGCCTTCGCCCGGGCCCGCACCGCTGACCGTGCGGCGTTTGTTGCTTACCTCTGCGCGGGGGATCCTGATCGCGCGACCTCCCTTGAGGCTTGTCGGGCCGTGGTGCGCGGCGGCGCCGATGTGCTGGTGCTGGGCGTGCCGTTTTCGGATCCGTTGGCCGACGGTCTGACCAATCAGCTCGCCGCGCAACGCGCCTTGGCGAGCGGCATCTCGGCCGAGCAGGTTTTTGAACTCGTGGCGGCGGTGCGAGCGGAGTTCCCCGAGCTGCCGATCGTATTCTACACCTACTACAACCTCGCGCACGCCCACGGCATTGATGCCTATGTGAAACGCGCCAAAGCGGCGGGCGTGGACGGTATTTTGACGCTCGATCTGCCCCCGGAAGAGGCC
>CAXBDS010000174.1:0-11045 GCA_963974355.1 uncultured Opitutaceae bacterium | reverse complement strand
ATGGACACGAAGGGCTGCACGACCGTTAACGCCTCGGAGCCGGGAGGCGCGGGGGAGGCCTGACGCCAAGGTCAGGCCCTGCGGGAGCTTGGCGCCGAGCGGCGACTGGGGGATTGGATTATTTTTCAACCACGCAGGGAGACGAAGGGGCTGCGCTACCGCTTTGCCCCGGAGTTGGAAAGGGGGCAGAAAAAGGGCTACGCGTTCGTGCGGAGCCTCGGGGGGGGGGGGGGAGGCCTTTAGTTGAGGGCTTCGAGCACGGTCGAGGGGGTGAGTAATTCGGGCAAGGGTTTGGGCGTCGGGTCCCCGGGGAGGTAAATCAGGTTGAAGGGGACGGCGCTGCGACCCCACTTGGCTAGCTCGGCGGTGATGGCGGGGTCTTGGTTGGTCCAGTCGCCTTTGAGCGTAACGATATCCCGGTCACGGAAGGTTTTTTTCACCTCGTCGGAGCTGAAGACGATCTTCTTGTTGGCTTGGCAGGTGGCGCACCAGCGAGCGGTGAAGTCAACGTAGATGGGCTTGCCGGCTTTTTGCGCGGCGGCGACGGCTTCGGGGCTCCATTTTTGCCAGACGATATCGGTCGGCGCGGGCGCTTGCGGCCAGCCGAGAGCGAGACCGCCGGCGAGGAGGATGAATCCGCCGATGAGGCCGAAGCGGGCGCGGGCAGGGCGGGCGCCGGGGGCGTTGTAGCGGCCATAGAGCCAGACCGCCATGGCGATCAGCGTGAGGCCGAAGAGGGTCATGAGGAAGCCGCTTTCGGTGGTCTGGCCGGCGAGCACCCACGCAAGGTAGCCGACGGTGGCATATAGCGGGAAGGCCATGGCTTGTTTGAAGGTTTCCATCCACGCGCCGGGGCGAGGCAGGATTTTGACTGCGGCGGGAAACAGCGAAAGTAGCAGGTAGGGCACGCTGAGACCGAGGGCGATGACGGTGAAGATGAGAAACGATTCGGTGATCGAGAGGGCGAGGGCCGCGCCCAGAGCGGGGGCGAGAAACGGGGCGCTGCAGGGCGTGGCGACGACGGTCGCGAGCACGCCGGTGAAGAAGGAGCCGCCGTAGCCGCCACGGGATTGCAGGCCGGCGCCGACGCCGGTGGCGCTCAGCCCGAACTCGAACACGCCGCTCATCGACAGCGCGAAGACGAGCATCACGACCGCGAGGCCGAAGACGAACGCGGGCGATTGCAGTTGGAAGCCCCAGCCGAGTTCGTCGCCGCCGGCCCGTAGGATTGCCAGCACCGCGGCCAAGGCCCAGAAGGAGGCGAAGACGCCGGCGGCAAACATCAGGCCGTGCAGCGCGACTTTGCGGCGATCAGAGCCGGCTTGATTGACGAAGCCGAGGATCTTGATGCCGAGCACCGGGAAGACGCAGGGCATGAGATTCAGGATGAGCCCGCCCACGAAGGCGAGGGCGAGTGTGCCCATGAGCGGGGCGACGGGGCGGGTGGTGGCCGCGTCGGCGGGATGGAGGATGGTGGCCGCGTTGCCGGTGGTGATAGGCACGTCGATGGCCAGGCCGGGCAGGGGGGGGCCGGTGGTCGTCCACGAGCCTGAGCTGCGGAGGATGCCGACGAGGCGGTTGGCTTCGCCGTCGAAGGAGGCGGAAACGGGCAGCACGAGGGTGGCGGTGAGGGGCGGTGAATCCTGGCGGGTTTGCGGTTCGTCGTATTGCACAAGTGCATCGGAAGCGAAGAACCAGAGGTCGGCCGGGATGCGGGCGTCGGAACCGGCGGCGGCGGCGACGTTGAGAATGATCGAGTTGCCGACGCGGGTGGCTTGGGCGCGGATTCCGGGGACCTCGCGGGGCAGGGCGGCGAGGGTTTGGGCGATGGCGTCGCCATGGGTCGGGTCGACTTGGGGTGGCGTCGCGTCGACGGGCAGGGTGAGCGAGACGCTGGCCGCGCCGGGCACGCAGACATCGGCACACATGAGCCAATCGGCGCTGGCGTTGAAGGTGACGAGGCCGCCCGGGGCCAAGTCGGCGGGAGGCGTGAGGGTGACGGGCAGGTAGGTGACGTTGTCGTAGCCGTTGCCGGTGATCGTGTCGTAGCCGTCACGAATGATTTTCGGGGTGGGCCACTGAATCTCGCCCGCGGTCCAGCCGGGGGGCAGCTCCCAGGCGAGGCTTGTCGGATAGCCGGTGCCGGGATTGATCCAATAGGTGTGCCAATGCGGGTCATGTTGCAGGCGCAGCGCGACGGTGACGGGGTGACCCGGTTGGACGGAAGCGGTGGCGGCGGTGAGGGTCGCTTGGACGTGATCTTGCGCCGCCAAGGGACTCAGTGCGGCGAGGGCGAGGAGCAAGAAGGCGGGCAACGAGAAGCGGCGGCAGGAGAAAATCATAACAGCGTGGTAGGCTAGGCAAGAGGACCAAACCGCCCTTTCTGTTCCCCAAAGTTGCGCTTAATGCAACCGGCGGCGGCGCTCGGGGAGCGGGCTCAGTCGGTCGGGTGACGCGAGGGCAGGTCAGGCGTTTGTTCGTAAACAGTTGGGTCGGTGAGATGCGCGAGGGCGAAGGCTTCACGGCGTTCGACACAGGTGCCGCAGGTGCCGCAGTGCACGGGGCCGCCCCGGTAGCAGGACCACGTTTGAGCAAAATCCACGCCGAGGCGCGCCCCGGCGGCGGCGATTCCTGTCTTAGCGGTGTCGATGAACGGTCGCAGCAGCGTGATGCCCGCGTAGGTGCCCAGGCGCATGGCGTCGCCCATCGCCGTCATGAACGGTTCGCGGCAGTCCGGATAAATCGCGTGGTCGCCCCCATGCGCGGCGATGACGAGGCCTTCGGCGCCGACGCTCTCGGCGAATCCGGTGGCGATGCTGAGCATGATGGCGTTGCGAAACGGCACGACGGTCTGGCGCATGGTCTGGTCTTCGTAGTGGCCGTCGGGGATCTCGCCGCCGGATTGGAGCAGATCGGAGGCGAAGAGGCGGTCGATGAAGGGCAGCGCGATCACCTCATGGCGCGCGCCGAGGGCGGCGGCATGGTGGGCGGCGAACGGGATTTCGCGGGCGTTGTGCTTGGCGCCGTAGTCGAAACTGAGCACGGCGGTGACCGTGTGCTCGGCGCGCGCGGCGTAAAGCGCCGTCACCGAATCCATCCCGCCGGAGCAAAGCACAACCACATCCATGCCTGTCACTGCGGCAAAATCAGCCGAAGGGGGCGACGATTTTCGTTTGGCGATTGGACAGGTTTTCGGGCGGGATGAGCGCGTGATGAAGCTCTTTTATGATTCCCGCTGCACGGAATACGGGTCGTCGATGCGACCGGAGCAACCGGCGCGGCTGCGGCGCACGGTGCCGTATCTGCGGGAGCGACACCCGGACTGGATCTGGGGTGAATCGAGGCCGGCCGACGATGGAGTGATCATGCGGGCGCATGCCCCCGCGCATCTGCGGCGGCTTGGGCAGGCGGAGGATTTTGACGCGGACACCCCGTATTTCGATGGCATCGGCGACCATGCGCGGCGGGCGGTGGGAGCGGCCCTCGCTGCGGTGGATGCGGCCTTGGCGGGCGAGGGGCCGGCGATCGGATTGATGCGCCCGCCCGGCCACCATGCGATGGCGGAAGCGGCGATGGGCTTTTGTTATCTTAACAGCGTCGCCATCGGGGCGTTGCACGCGCAGGCGCGGGAGGCCGGGCGCGTGGCGGTGTGGGATTTCGATGCGCATCACGGGAATGGTTCGGAGGCTATTTTAGTGGACCGGCCGGACGTTTTTTTCGCGTCGGTGCATCAGTCACCGGGTTACCCGGGCACGGGCTTGACCGACCGGGGCGGGAACTGCCGGAACTGGCCCGTGCCGCCGCAGACGCCGCGGGCGGTGCACCGGGAGGTGTTGCGGGCGTCATGGGAAGCGGTGGTTGCCTTCCGCCCGGACCTTGTGCTCGTCTCGGCCGGATTCGATGCGTATGCGCATGATCCGATCACATCCATGACTCTTGAAATCGACGACTTTGCCACCTTGGGCACTTGGTTAAATGAAGCGGGCTGTCCGACGGCGGCGGTGCTGGAGGGGGGCTATAGCCGGGATTTGCCCCAGTTGGTGGAGGCCTTTTTGAGCGCTTGGGCCGGAGAGGACGGGCGGGCATGATTTCGCGCTTTCTTCCGCTACCGGTGCGGCGTTTGCTAGGGGTTAAGTTGAAACCTGTCACGCCCACCTACCGCCTTCTGGATCAGCCGGGTCAGCTCGAGCCCCTGCTCGCCGCCATCGATCGGGTGGATGAGGTCTTCCTTGATACCGAGGCGGACAACATGAACTGCTACCGCACGAAGTTGTGCCTGCTGCAGTTCCTCGCCGACGGGGAGATCTTTCTCGTCGACGCGCTCGCGCCGATGGACTTCGCCCCGTTGTGGGAGAAGTTGGCCGATAAGCATCTCGTCATGCACGGCTGTGATTACGATGTGCGCCTGCTATACGACCTGTGCGAGTTCCGGCCGAAAAGCATCTTCGACACGATGCTCGCAGCGCAGTTGCTCAACCGCCAGCGCGTGGGTCTCGCGGCGCTGCTTGAAGATTACTACGGCGTGATCGTCTCGAAGGAGGCCCAGCGCGCCAACTGGTCGCGTCGTCCGCTCACGAAGAAGCTTTTGGATTACGCCGCGCTCGACGTGTATCATCTGCCGGATCTGCGCGACCGGCTCACGCGCGAGCTCGTGAAACTCGACCGCATCGACTGGCTCGATCAGCAATGCCAACGCCAGATCGAATCCGGCACGGTCGGTTTTCCCGGCAACGACGAATACGCGTGGCGCATCGGCAAGTCCGAGAAGTTGCGCGGTCGCGGCCTGGCGGTGCTGCACGCCATCTGGCATTGGCGCGACGAGCAGGCAAAGCGCCTCGACACGCCGCCCTTCAAGGTATGCGGCAACAACCTGTTGCTTAAAATCGCCGGGGCCGCCGAAGAGGGACAGGCTGAGGCGGCAATTCTGGCGCAGATCGATCTGGGGCGCCGGCACAGCCGCCTGATCGGCTCGCTCACGAAGGCCTTGCACGAAGGATTTGAGCGCGACCCGACGACCTTGCCGCGTCGACCGCGCGAACGCCGCCGGCCCTTGTCGCCCGAGGAAATCGAGCGCCAGGATCGCTTGAAAGCGGACCGCGACAAGATTGCCGCGAAACTGGAACTGGAGCCGACCTTGATCTCCAACCGTGCGCAGATGGCGCTTATCGCCCGCGATCCGGCGGAGATCGATAACATCCTGTTGCCTTGGCAGGCGGACCTGTTGCGCAACGTGCCGGCCCTGACGAGCACGCCGCCGGCGGCCTGATCCGCGCCGAGATCGCGGCGTCGTCACGCCGGGCCCGCTCCGGCCTTGCCATGGGCGGGGGGACGCGGCACGTTGCCGCAATACCAATGTCCTTGGCGGCCTCGCCCGCGTGGATAGCGGATCTTATCAATCGGCCCCCGCGACGTCGCTCGACGTCGACACCAGTGACATGGTGGGGCGCAACAATCCGTCCGGCACCAAGGTGTCGCTGCTCTGGGGCTTGCTCACCTTTACGGACAACTGATTTCACGCGCGAGGGCGCGCCCGCTTAACCGCCGCCGGTGCGGAATTAGTTTTGCCAGTGGTCGGCGGCTGCCCCGTTTTAGGGGCAGTTGTGACGTCATCCGCCGCCTCCGCCAATATCGCGCGCCACCTTCCGCTCATCGCGGCACGTCAACCCGACGTGCCTGCGCTCAAGGTGCCCCGGGGCCGGACGCCGGACGGGCGCATCGACTACCTCACGCTCTCGTTTGCCGGACTCGAAACCGAGGTCGCGGCGTGGCAGTCGCGACTCCTCGCGGCGGGAGTGCAGAGCGGGGATCGCACGCTCGTGATGGTCCGCCAGGGACTGCCCTTGATTGCCGCTGTGTTCGCCCTCTTCGGGCTCGGGGCGGTGCCCATCGTGATCGACCCGGGCATGGGCCGAAAATCGTTCCTCGCGTGTGTGGCGCGTTCGCGGCCGCGGGTGCTGGTGGGCATCCCGCTGGCCCGGGGGCTGAGCCATGTGTTTCGCCGCGCCTTCGCGACCGTGCAGGTGCGCGTGGCGGCGTCGGCATCGGCCACGGCGCAGTTGGCCCGACGCGGGGCGACGCCGGCCTCGGCTCGAGCGCGTATCGTTGATTCGACGACGGATGATTTGGCCGCGATCCTGTTCACTTCCGGGTCGACCGGCGCGCCCAAGGGCGTGTGCTACACGCACGGCATGTTTGCCGCGCAAGTGGATCTTATCCGCGCGACCTATGGGATAAAGCCGGGCGAGGTCGACCTGCCGATGCTGCCGATTTTTGCGCTCTTCAACCCGGCGCTGGGCATGACGACGATCGTGCCGGAGATCGACCCGAGTCGGCCGGCGGCGGTCGACCCGGCGAAAATCGTGCAAGCCATTCAGCAGGAGGGCGTGACCAACTCGTTTGGCTCGCCGACGCTGTGGCGGAAGATCGCGCGGCACTGCCACCGCGAGCGCATCACGTTGCCATCGGTGAAACGGGTGTTGTGCGCGGGCGCGCCGGTGCCCCCGGAGCTATGGGACTTGATGCCCGCGATCCTGTCGGCGGGTGAGCTGCACAGCCCCTACGGCGCGACCGAGGCCTTGCCGGTGGCTTCGGTATCCGCGCATAAGATACAGGCCGGACTGGCCGACGCCACGGCCCACGGCGCCGGCACGTGCGTGGGCCGGGTCATCGCGCCCAATGACGTGCGCATCATCGCCCGCGAGGACGGGCCGATTGCCCGCATCGAGGACGCGGCGATGCTGGCGGCCGGGGAGATCGGCGAAATCATCGTGCGGGGGCCGACGGTGACGCAGGCTTACGATGCGTTGCCCGAGGCGACGGCCCGCGCGAAAATCAAGGATGCGGCGGCGTCGGGGTGGCATCGCATGGGCGATTGCGGTTACTTCGATGAGGCCGGGCGGTTGTGGTTTTGCGGGCGGGCGGCGGAGGTGGTCACGACGCCCGACGGCATCTGGTATTCGGAGAAAGTGGAGCCGTTGTTCAATGCGCACCCGCAGGTGCGGCGCACGGCCCTGATCGGCGTGAGTCAACAGGGACGCGTGCGTCCGGCGCTCGTGGTGGAGCCATTGGTGCCGGGGGATTTCCCGTCGAGTGCGGAGCGGCGCCGACTCGGGCGCGAGTTGCGCGACATCGCACGGCAGCACGCGCATGTGGCGGGGCTGCGGCTGTTTTATTTTCACGATGGGTTCCCGGTCGACGTGCGCCACAACGCCAAGATTCACCGGCTCACGTTGGCCGCATGGGCGCGCACGGCGGTCGGCTTCGACATCGACCCAAAACGATGAGCGGCGCGCGCACCCTGGTCACGGGAGGGACGGGTTTTCTCGGTTCGCATCTGCTCACGCGTCTGCAGGGAGCGGGGCGACCGCTCACGGTGGTATCCCGCCGGCCGCAGCCCCAGTTGGTGGCGCGAGGCATTCGCGTCGTGGTGGGCGCACTCCACGACGCCACGGTGTGCGCGGCGGCGGTGGACGGGGTGGAAACCGTTTTCCACGTGGCGGCCCGGGTCGGAGTATGGGGCCGTTACGAGGATTTTCATCGGGACAACGTTGAGGCGACCGGGCGCCTGCTCGCGGCCGCGTCGGCGGCGGGCGTGCGGCGCTTCATTTACACGAGCACACCGAGCGTCGTTTACAATGGTCGCGATCTGGCGGGGGCCGACGAGTCGCTGCCGCTTACGACGGCATGCCCGAGCCCGTATCCGCTCACGAAGGCGATGGCCGAACGCGCGGTGCTCGCTGCCCACCGACCGGACTTCGCGACGGTGGCGTTGCGGCCGCACCTGATCTGGGGCGTGGGTGATCCGCACCTTGTGCCGCGGATCTTGGCGCGGGCGCGGGCGGGCCGACTGCGCATCGTGGGTGAGGGCAAGAATCGCGTGGACATGGTGCACGTGGCCAACGCGACGGCGGCGCATCTCGACGCGGAGCGAGCGCTCGGCGCGGACGGATGCGGGCCGGCGGCGGGGCGGCCGTATTTCATCACCAACGGTGAACCGGTGGTCTTGTGGGCGTGGGTCAACGGGTTGCTGGCGGCGTTGGGCGAGCCGCCGGTGAGGCGGCGGCTTTCGTTGGCAACGACGCGGCGG
This sequence comes from uncultured Opitutaceae bacterium, assembly GCA_963974355.1. GTDB lineage: Bacteria > Verrucomicrobiota > Verrucomicrobiia > Opitutales > Opitutaceae > Actomonas. Next base: position 2,959 of record CAXBDS010000174.1, on the reverse strand, counting down.
ATCGGCGTGGTGTGCGAAACGGTGTGGCGCGGGCTGCGACTCCGTGGCGAGCCGCCGATGACACGTTTCATTGCCGATGAGTTGGCCAAGGATCACTGGTTCGACCTGAGCGCGGCCCAACGGGATCTTGGTTACGAACCGGCGGTCACGATGGCGGCGGGAACGGCGGAGTTGGTGGCCAGCTTGCGGGAGGCCGGGAGCCGTTCATGAGCGCTGGTCTTCCGGGCGGAGGCACGCAGGGGCCGAAGTGACGACGTAGCGGAAGCCGGTGCTCGCGGTCGGGCTTTGTTGGAGCAGTCCAAAGGCGACGAGGTCGCCGAGTGTGCGGTAGATCGAGGCGACGGAGATGCCGCGTTTAACCTGGCGGACGGCGATCAGCAGGTCGTCGGCGGTGAACGGTTCCGACTGTGCGGCGATCACCTCGCACACCGTGCGGCGAACGATCGTGAGCGGGCGATTGTCGTGCTGCCAGGCGGCGCCGGCGCGCCGAGCAAAGCTGCCGGTCTCCGGTGGGGGCGAGAGGGATGCCGGGGACTGGCGGGACGACATGAAGGGTCAGCCGTTGACGACGGCGCCTTCGCGCAGGGTCGCCAGCTGGGCGAAGACTTGGTCGGCCCAAGGCAGGTAGGGTGTGTCGAAATCGAGGCCGGCTTCGACGCGCGGCAGCAGGCGGGTGGCGCCGAGCGCGGTGAGACGGTCGTCCAGGTTGCGGCCGAACGCGTTGAACTCGGGATAGTCGATATCGCCGAGACCGAACACCGCATAGTGCAGCCCGCGGAGATCGAGCGCGGCCTCCTCCAACGCGAACCAAAAGGCGTTGGCATCATCCGGAGGCTCGCCGTCGCCCCAAGTCGAGACGACGAAAAGCGCGAGCCGCTGATCGGAGAGGTCGGCGGGGCTGACGTCGGCGGGATTATGAAGTATGCTGGACCAGCCTTCCTGTTCGGCGCGTTCGTGGGCGTCGGTGGCGAGGGCTTCGGCGTTGCCGGTCATGGTGGCGAAGTGGATGTGGAGCGAAGAACTAGGCATATGAAAAGGGAAACGGGATGCGAGCGGGCATGATGAATCGGTTTGGTGGATACGGCTTCAGGCCGAGAGGCGGGCGGGGCGGTAGTTGATCGAACTCGTGGCGGAATCGTCGGCCGCGAAGGCCTCCGCCCCGTGAATCAGAACGCTGATGCGTGCCGCGGGGTAGGAGCACGCGAGACGGCAGGCGAGGCACCAAATCACGTTTTGCGTCGAGGCGAGCTGCGCCGGCAAATGCAGCGTCAGGGACGGATCGACATCACGGGCGCGGTGACTGCCGAGCTTCAACTGTTTGAGTTTGATCGTCTGGCCGAGTTCCTTCGCGCAACCCAGGACCACCTTGGCCAGAGCTTGGGCGTGGACGGAGCCGGGAGCGATGATTTCGCAGAGGATGGATGAGCGCGTAGGCATGATGGCAGGAGTCACTCCAGCCTAACAACGGGCGGGGCGCGGTTCGCCCCGCATACGGATAGAACCCGCCCCGAGCAGGATTCAGTGCGCCTCCAAGGGGCGAGCCGGGCGTGACGCGTGGCGGACGATTTGGCGCGGGTTGAGCCCGAAGGCCTCACGGAAGGCGCGCGCGAAATGGCTGGGATTGGTGTAGCCGACACGGTTGGCGGCATCCAACACGGTGATGGTGTGCTCGGTGAGCAGGCGGCGGGCGTGCTCCATGCGGCGTTGGCGAAGGTAGCCGAAGACGGTGGTGTTGAAACGCTGGCGAAAGCCCTGCTTCAATTTGAATTCGTTGAGGTGGACGGTGCGGCTCAGTGCACGCAACGAGTGATCTTCGCTGAGATTCTCCTCCAGGAAACGGGCGGCGGCATCGAGCGCTTCGGCATCGACCGACCGGTCGCAGGATGGGGTCGCGGTGGCCTCGTGCCGGCGCCGCTCCTCCAGCAACAAGGCAAGCAGTTCGAGGCTGCGCGCTTCGAGGCGGAGGCGTTCGCCGAGAGTTTGGCCGGTGTTGGCGGCGAGCTCGCGAGCCAAGTGCTGCAACGCCGAGGGGGCTTCCGCGGTGAGCAGCAGACTGTCCCCCTGCGGCCGGACTACCGCGCTGGGTTTAGGGGGTGGCCCGGCGGGATCAGGCTCGCGGGTAAAGCTGGCCCACACATCGGCGGTGCAGTCCAGCCAAAGCAACTCGACCTCACCCGCGGCTTCACAGCCGATCCCGATCTGTTCCTCGCCAAGCGCGGCGACAAACCATTGCCCGGCCTGCACCGACACGCGTCCGTGATGAGGGAGATGAAAATCAATCCGCCCGCGCAGGATCATGCCGGCCTGCGCAAAGGAAGGGCCCGGCCAGCGAAACGGCTCACCGGGCTCGACGGCGGCGGAAAATACGGTGTGAGCCAAGGTAAGGCCCGGACGTTGACGGTGCACGCGGACGGGGCAGGGCTGCGGCCCAAAGGCGAGAAACTCCTCGGTCGGCGGGCGAAACGGACAGGATATCAGCGACGACGCGACGACCACCGGCTCCGGGAAGGCGGACGGACGGGAATCAAAATCGCGGGTGGACACCATGATTTGAGGCAGAAAACAAAGACTTCGCGGCGAGGCAATAAAGATTGAGACTCAATATCGATAAAGGGGAGAGGTCACGCGTTTCCGGGACGATTGAGGCCTGCGCCCGGTCGCAGGCTGTCCGCGTGAGAGCGGCGCAAATCCCTCCCAGAGTGGTCGGCGCGCGGGGCTTCCGGCTATGCTGATCGTTTGGCGGCGTCACCCGAAACGGTGCGGCGCGCGCGCTCTTGTCATGAAATTGAACCAGATTTTTCGGTCTATCCTCCTCGGGGGCATCCTCGCTCCCGGGCTGGGCGCGCAGGAGCGTCTCGGGACGGCGCGCTCCGTGTTGGAGCAATGGGTGGAGGTGGAGCGGAGCCAATAATGTCTCAGTTTAAGTCGTTGAATATCAATTGGTCGCGATCCGGAGAGT
>CAXBDS010000173.1:0-11066 GCA_963974355.1 uncultured Opitutaceae bacterium | reverse complement strand
CGTCGGCGGATTGACCGGCTACCAAAGCGCGTTTTCGGCCGAGTCGGAATTCTTCAAGGACCAGCCATGGTATGTCGGGGCGCACGACGAAGGCGCGGACAGCGCGCAGGTCTTCACCGCCGACGGACGCACCTTCCTGCACATCGGCCTGCAATACCACGCGCCGGACGCTTCGCTCGCTTGGGCGGCAGGCATCCTCGCGAAATATCCCGGCGTGCCGACCATCATCAGCACGCACGATTACCTCAATCGCAGCGCGCAGCACAACCTCACCTCCAATCCGTTGAACAGCCGGCTCGATCCGTTGGACAACGATCCGCAGATGATTTGGGACGAGTTCATCAGCCAGCACGATCAGATCTTCCTCGTGCTCTGCGGTCACGTCGGCGGCCAGAGTTTCAACCTCGGTCGCAACCGTTTCGGCCACGCGGTCTATGAAATGATGGCCGACTACCAAGGCCGCGGGCAGACCGCCAAAGACGCCGGGGTAGACGCCGATGTGGGCGACGGCTGGCTGCGCCTCTTGAACTTCGTTTTGGAAGACTGGCGGCCGCGCATCGAGGTGCGCACGTATTCAACCCACTACCAGAAGTTCGCCTCGGAGCTGCCGGAATACGGGGCCTGGTATAAGGCGCATGATCAGCAGGGAAAACTGTCTGACGCCGACTACCTCAAGCGGGAGGAGTTCACCATCGACCTCACCGACTTCCATCAACGCTTCGGGCCCAACGCCGCAACAGTTGCTGCCCCGCGTTAGCGACCGATAGGGTCGTCAAAGGGAGCCGGCCGTTATTTGGGTATTTTTTTGCTGGAGCTGAAGCGCTTGCGACTGGGTCGATTTATCCCAACCGCCGATGGGTTTGATTTTGGGGCGGGATGGCTATCGTGGGCGGATGCGTTTTGCGGCCGATCTTCACCTGCACTCCCGGTTTTCCGAGAAGGTGTCGCCCACGATGACGGTGGAGAACATCGCGGTGTGGGCCTTGCGCAAGGGCGTCGATCTGCTTGGCACGGGTGACTGTTTGCAACCGGAGTGGCGGGCGGAGATCGAGGCGCAGACGGTCGAGGCTGAACCCGGTTTGCGCGTGCTGTCGGCGGAGACCGAGCGGGTGGTGCGGGCACGGTTGCCGGCGGGTTTATGGCGGCCGTTGCGGTTCATCCTGAGCACGGAGGTCAATTGCGCGCCGCCGGGCACGGAGGAGATAAAGGGGCTGCACCAGTTGCTCTACTTTCCTTCGGTGGCGGTGGCGCGGGAATTTGCCGCGCGGGTGGAGAAGCTCGGCGATCTGCGCGAAGGCCGGCCGACGCTGGGGATCTCGGCGGAGCTCTTGCTGCGGGGCACGCGACAGTTTGACCGCGTTTATCAGGCGGCGGCGCACGCGATGAACCCGTGGTTTTCGGTGTTCGGGGTGATCGGCGGGGAGCTGGCGCTGGAGCGTGGGTATGGCGCGGAGTTGCCGCACCTGCTCGCGGTGGAGACGGGGTTGACGTCTGATCCCGCGATGTGCCGCCGCGTGCCGGGACTGGATGGCTGCGGGTTGTTCTCGTGTTCGGACGCCCACTCGCTCGAAAACCTCGGGCGCGAGAGCACGCTGCTGGACGTGGCGCCGGATTACGATGCGGTGATGGGGGCATTGCGAGCCGGCACGAAGGATCGCGTGGTGGGCATGCTCAAGTTCCCGCTGGAGCTGACTCGCTATCATCTTAATTGGTGCAGCCACTGCAAAACTCCGTTTGACGCGCAACGCTGTCCGTCGTGCGGCCGGGCGCTCACGATGGGGTCACGTGATCGGTTGGAAACGCTCGAACACGTGCGACCAGAACCGTGCTGGCCGGCCGGGAGTCCGCCGTTCGAGACGCTGCGGCCGTTGGCGTATGTGATCGCGGCGGTGGAGGGGCGACGACCGGATGGTGCCGGGGTGAGGGCAACGGCCGCCGAGCTTGTGGATCGCTTGGGAAATCACGAACGCCACATTCTCACGGAGGCGACGGTGGAGGAATTGGTGGCGGTCACGAGTCCGGAGATCGCCGGCGCGATCCTGGCGCAACGCACTGGCGCCGTCTCGCGGCCGAGTGGATCGGGCGCGGTGTTGGGGCAGGCGGGATTTGGTTTTTGAGCGAAGGGCGGTGACCGCCCGGTCAGGACGTGGGGGGATTTTCGTCGGACGCCGCGTCGTCGTCCGGATGATCGAACTCACGGGCGCCGGATTCGATGAGGCCGGGGAATGGGACGCCCCAGAGCACCGGTTGATTTTCAGGGGCGGGGTCGAGACCGGGGGCGAGGTGGGCGAAGAAGTCGGCGAAGCGCAGGCTGCATTGCAGGCGGCGCTGGCCTTTTGAATCGATCTTGGGGTTGAGCACGATGATCGAGGAGTCGTAGGGCGGACGCTTCTTCATCGCCTGGGCGGCTTTGCGCACCTCGCGGTAGTCGCGATCGCGGTCCTTGATGACGTGGTCGAGGCGTTCGAGGTCGCCGCGGTCAATGTTGCCCCAGAGGGCGCGCCATTGGTCGGGCTCGATGCGGGCGGCGACGATTTTGACGAAACGCTTGTGGGGGCCTTCCTGTTGCCAGTAGCCGAGGAGCAGGATGAACGGCTCCTCGATGTCGTATTGGCGCAACGCGTCGCCGAGGCCGATGGGGGTGCCGTATTTGATCGCCTTGGGGTTGACCGGGATGCCGCCGTGATCGTGGTTGGCCTCCGCCGGGATGTCCCATTTCTGCGTGTAGCCGGGTGGCTGGTAGCCGTCGAAAAATGTGTCGCGTATCCACTGCTCGAACACGACGCCGTGGTGCTGCACCTCTTGGGCCGGGGCGGGCTGGGCGACGAGGAGGAGCAGCACGGGGGCAATCCGTGAAATTTCAAACCAACGGCGCCGGAACATCGTGCCAAGATGGCGACGGAGGCATTTCCGGCAAGATTCCGTTCGCGGCCCGTCCGTGAGGCCTGCTAGGGCTTCGTCCAATCCTATGCGTGCCTCACCGTTTCGCCGCTTTCTTGACCTGGCATGGCCGCAGCGCTGGGCGATTTTTTCGGGCGTGCTGCTCATCCTCGGCGCGACGTTGCTCATGCTGCCGTCGCCGTGGATTCTGAAGCTGCTCATTGATGAGGCGCTGCCGCAGAAGGACGTCCGTTTGATGGCGCAGTTGCTCGCGGTGTTTGCGGGTCTCTTCCTGTTGCGGGCCTGGCTCACGCTGATGCGCAATCGCCTGCTGCAGTTTGCCGCCATGCGGATCGTCTGCGACCTGCGCATCCAACTTTTCACCCACCTGCAGAGTCTTTCGTTGCGCTATTTCGACTCCAACCAGACCGGCCGCACCATCGCACGCATCGCGCAGGACACGGGCGAGGTCTACAATCTGACCAACGGTTTCCTCATCAACCTGATCGCGGATTCGGTGACGGTCGTGTGCGTGTTGGGCTTTCTCTATTGGATCGATTGGCGGCTCGCGCTGGCGGTCACGGCGGTATTGCCGCTGTTCGTGTTCAACTACCTGCATCATCGCACCCGCATGGCCCGCGAGAGCCGGGTGCATCGCGACAACTGGGATCAGGTGATGGGCTTCCTCAACGAACGCGTGGGTGCTGCGCGCGTCGTGAAATCCTTTGCCCAAGAGCGGCAGGAGATCTCGTCGTTCACCAGCGGCATCAACGCCGACTTCTTCAAGTTCTCCCGGGTGGTCATGCGCAACACGAAGCTTTCCGTCGTGGCCGATGTGCTCGGCTCGCTCGGCGCCTTGGTCGTGCTGGGCTACGGCGGCTGGCAGGTCATGCAGGGGCGCATGGCGGTGGGCACCTTGGTCGCGTTCAACGCTTACATCACCTTCATCTTTCCGCCGATCGTGCGCTTCGTGGAGCTCACCACCGTTTTCCAGCGCGCCAACACGAGTTTGGAAAACATCTTCGAGATGCTGGATACGAAGCCCGAAGTGAGTGACGCGCCGGACGCGACGACGTTGCCCACGCTGCGCGGCGACGTGGCTTTTCGGGAGGTCTGTTTCGACTATGATCGCGATCCGCCGGGCAACGGGCGTCCGCGCACCTTGGCGGACGTGAGCTTCACGATCCCGGCCGGCAAGGTCGTCGCGATCGTCGGCCCCAGCGGCTCCGGCAAGAGCACCATCATCAACCTGCTCGCGCGCTTTACGATGTCGCTTCCGGCGCGGTGTTGGTGGATGGCCGCGACATCCGGAGTGTGACGACCGAGTCGTTGCGCCAGCAGATCGGCATCGTGTTGCAGGAGAGCGTGCTCTTCTCGGGCACCTTGGAGGACAACATCAAATACGGTCGCCCGTCGGCCACGCGCGAAGAGATTCTGGATGCGGCGGTGGCGGCCAACGCCCACGAATTCATCACGACGTTGCCCGATGGTTACGGCACGGTCGTCGGCGAGCGCGGCACCAAACTTTCCGGCGGCCAGCGGCAACGGCTCGCCATTGCGCGGGCTATTTTGAAGAACCCGCGCATCCTGATTTTTGACGAGGCGACGAGCGCCCTCGATACCCAATCGGAACGCCTCATCCAGCAAGCGATGGAGCGTCTCATGCGCGGTCGCACGAGCTTCATCATCGCCCACCGCCTTTCGACGATTCAGCAGGCCGATGTGATTTTGGTGATGGAGGGCGGACGCCTCTCGGAGATGGGCTCCCACGCGGAATTGCTGACGCGCGGTGGCCTCTACGCGCACCTGCACGCGTTGCAGTTCAAAGACCCGGTTTAGCTAGCTGGGTGAGTGTGGGGCCGGCAGGCGACGCGATCTTGGCGTGCGCCTGCCCGTCGCGTCGCGCGGCGTTCGGATTAAGCGTCGTCTACCGCAGGTCGACCGGCCAGGTGACCAGCGGGGCGTTGGGGCCTTCGGTCGTGAACGTGAGCGATTGGCTGTCGGCGCTGAAGCAGATCGCCTCGGCCTGAAACAGATCGGGGAAGCCGCGGTGTTGGGGGCGACGGGCGAAGGTCTCTGCCCATGTTTCACCCGCCTGGTGAGGATAGAGCCAGATGTTGGCGTAGGTGAGCACGACGGCGGCCGACCCGTCGGCGGCGATGTCGAACCCGGTGGGTTGCGAACCGTAGCGGCCGGAAGGGGTCGGCATCATCGATTGGATCGGCGACGGTTGCGGGAGGTCGAGCGGGGTGAGCCGGGTGGCCGTCGGCGTCAGTTCGGCCCGAACCGGATTGGTCGTGAGCGGCAGCGTGTAAACGACCGCCGGGACGGTGCGTTTGCTGATGAGAAAGATCGTGCGGGTAAGGGAATCGACGGCGAGGGCCTCGCAGTCCCGCGGTCCGTCCGGATAGACGACCGACATGCGCACCACAAGCGGCGCGGTGGTCTCGCGGTCGGGGTCCAGCGTGGCGGGATCCGGCTCGCGAATAAGGTAGAGATACGCGTCGGCGCGATGGGAGGCGTTGTCGCCCACGTCGCCGACCAAGAGCCACGCTTCGCCGTCCATCGTGAAACTGGCGAGGTCTTCCCAGTCGTAGGCGCGTGCTCCGTCGATGCGCACCGTGCCGCGCACGTTGGCGTGGGCATCGAGGGCAAAGAGCCGGGCGCGGTCCCCGCTGTCGTTGTGAGCCCATACGATGTCGGCGGTGCGTCGAGATGGGGCGAGGCCGCTGATCTCGGTGAGCGCCGTATTCGCCACCACGGGGCCGCGTGACAGGTCGGGCGGGGGGGGCGAGACGGAACGGCCGCCCCCGCCGCCGGTGCAACCGGCCCACGCCAACGCGACGAGAACCACGGCCCCGGCCTTCGCGGCGGGACAGGCCCTCAGGCGGCGGGTTGGCGCGTGAGCACCCAAAACGCGTGAATGATGCCGCCGACGTAGAAGAGGAAAACCCATAGCAGTAGATTGATCAGAAAGTCTTTGCCGGCCCCCTTGTTGAGCAAGACGGCGAGCGGCGGAATCAGCAGAGCGAGGATGATATCGAGGAGTTTCATGGGCAAAAAAGAAAACGGTGCAGCGGACCGTGCGGGGCGGTCGTGAGCGATTCAAGTCCGAGTCGAGCAGGGCGCCGTTTCGTTACTTACAATTCATTTGGCTTGGCGGGCGGGCGAGGGTTACCCTGCGTAAATCATGCCGAGTGCAAGCCCCGCGGCGATCCGCCGCCTTGTTGACGAAATTGGAACCGTGGACGCCGTCGGCGTCGAAGAGCGCGTGGCCAAATACGCCACCCGGTCCCTTAAAAAGGGAGCCAAGGTGCTGGGCCTGAAAATGGCCGTCTCGATGGTCGACCTCACGACTCTGGAGGGCAAGGACACCCCGGGAAAAGTGCGTGCGCTGTGCGTCAAAGCCCTCCATCCGCATGATGATGGCGATATCCCGCCCACCGCCGCGGTGTGCGTTTATCCGGCCATGGTGAAGCACGCGCGCAACGCCTTGGGCACCGGTTCTCCCGTGAGGATTGCCTCGGTGGCGACGGCGTTTCCTTCCGGCCAAGCCCCGCTCCGGACTCGGCTGGCCGAGGTGAAGGCGGCCGTGGGCGACGGGGCCGACGAGATCGACATGGTGATCAATCGGGGGGCATTTCTCGCGGGGGAATTCGCCCGGGTGCAGGACGAGATCGCCGCCGTCGTCGAAGCCTGTGGGGCATCGGCGCTGAAGGTCATTTTCGAGACCAGCGAGCTCGAGACCTACGATAATATCCGCGCGGCCTCGTTCATCGCCATGGAGGTGTTGCGGCCTGGCGACTTTATCAAAACGAGCACGGGCAAAACCGGCGGCAACGCGACGCTCGGCAACAACCAGGTGATGTTGGAGGCGATCCGTGATTTTTATTTGGATACAGGCATCGCCATCGGCATGAAGCCGGCTGGCGGCATCAAGTCCGCCAAACAAGCGCTGACCTTTCTCGTCGCGGTGAAGGAGACGCTCGGCGACGCCTGGCTCACGAATAAACGTTATCGCTTCGGCGCCTCGTCGCTCCTCAACGATCTCCTGCGGCAACTCGTGAAGGAAAAAACCGGCGCTTACGTCGCGCCCTACATCCTGAGCGAAGCCGCCGGCGGCTACTGACTTTCACCCTTCTAATCACAGATTTTTAGCTCCGAATGGACACGAATCACTCCGCTACCATTGCCTCCCGAATCCGCAATTTCCGTGGTTTGTTAAGCAAAACGGGGGTGAAGCTCTTCGTGTCCCTTCGTGGTTAAATGCTGATTTCCCTTTCCGATGCCTCCCGCGACCAAATCCAAGAAGTCCAAGTCCCCCGCGAAACCCAACACCTCCGGCTCGCGCTCGGCGCCCGAGTTGGTGTTTGGCGATCTGTGGCCCTACGACCCCGCCCCCGAGTCAGCCGACCCCAAACTGAAGGCACGCTACGAGCTGTTCATCAACGGCACGTTCGTCGCGCCGACGGGAGGCAAGTATTTCGCGTCGATCAATCCCGCCACCGAAAAACCGCTCGCTGAGATCGCTCTGGCGCGTCCGAAGGACGTCGACGCGGCCTACGCCGCCGCCGCCAAGGCATTTCCCGCCTGGTCGAAACTCCCCGGGGCGGAGCGCGGCAAATACCTCTACCGCCTCGCGCGTTTGCTGCAGGATCGCGCCCGGGAGTTTGCCGTGGCCGAGACCCTCGACGGCGGCAAGCCGATCAAGGAATCGCGCGATTTCGACGTGCCGATGGCCGCCGCGCACTTCTTCTACCACGCGGGTTGGGCCGACAAGCTTGCCTACGCCTTTCCCGGCGCGACCCCCGCGCCGCTCGGTGTCGTGGGTCAAGTGATACCGTGGAACTTCCCGCTGCTCATGCTGGCGTGGAAACTCGCGCCCGCGCTCGCCTGCGGCAACACGGTCGTGCTCAAGCCCGCCGAGACGACGTCGATCACGGCGCTTAAGTTTGCCGAGATCATCCAGGAGGCCGGTCTGCCGCCGGGCGTGGTGAATTTCGTCACCGGCGCCGGAGAAGTCGGCGCGGCCGTGATGGCGCATCCGGCCGCCGCCAAGGTCGCCTTCACCGGTTCGACCGATGTGGGCAAGCTCATCATGCGCTCGCTCGCCGGCACGAACAAAAAGATGACGATGGAATTGGGCGGCAAGGCGGCGAACATCGTCTTTGAGGACGCGCCGCTCGATCAGGCGGTCGAAGGCATCGTCAACGGCATCTTCTTCAACCAAGGTCACGTGTGTTGCGCCGGTTCGCGATTGCTCGTGCAGGAAGGCGTGGCCGACGCCGTCCTGACGCGCCTCAAGAATCGCGTGCGCACGTTGCGCGTCGGCGATCCGATGGACAAGAACACCGATCTCGGGGCGATCAACTCAAAGGCCCAGCTGGAGAAAATCACCGAGCTCGTGGCCAGTGGCGTCGCGGAAGGCGCGGAGTTGTTTCAGCCGGCCTGCCCGCTGCCGCGCGCCGGTTGGTTCTTTAAGCCGACGCTTTTCAGCGACGTGCAGTTGAGCCACCGCATCGCCCGCGAGGAGATCTTTGGCCCGGTGCTCTCGATCCTTACGTTCCGCACGCTTGATGAGGCGGTGGAGAAGGCGAACAACACGCCCTACGGTCTCAGCGCCGGCGTCTGGACCGACAAGGGCTCGCGTATCCTGAAAATGAGCACGATGCTGAAGGCCGGGGTGGTCTGGGCCAACACGTTCAATAAATTCGACCCGACGTCGCCGTTTGGCGGATACAAGGAAAGCGGCTTCGGCCGCGAGGGCGGCCGCCAGGGCCTGGGCGACTACGTCAAACTGACCTGACCCCGGAACCACGAAGAGACCAAGGCAGTTTTTAACCACGAATGGACACGAATGACTTCGCTACCGCTACGCCGAACCGAAAATGAACCGGACCTGACCGTCCGGGAGGATGCGCCGATTCTGGAGAAGGATCTGGGGTATCGGCTGGTCGGCTGCGCATTGGAGGTGCTCGGCGAATTGGGACACGGTTTGCACGAGAAACCTTACGAAAACGCCCTGGTTATCGCCTTGAGGGATGCGGGGATTGCCTTTCGCCAGCAGGAGAACCACCCGATCCTTTTTCGAGGAGAAACCGTGGGTTTGTTCGTGCCGGATCTGATCGTCGACGACCGCGTGATCGTGGACATCAAGGTCATCGACAAGATCACCAGCCACGAGCAGGGCCAGATGTTGAATTACCTGCGAATCACCGGCCTCCGCGTGGGACTCATCATCAATTTCAAACACGCCAAACTCCAATGGGAGCGCGTAATCCTCTAGCTCAGCTGGCTGACGAAGCGGTCGCGAAGTCCTTCGTGTCCCTTCGTGGTTAAAGAATCTGTCCCCTCAACATCATGACCCGTTTACCCATTACCAAGACGCCGAAGTGTTATGTCGGCGGTAAGTTTATCCGCTCGGAGAGCGGGCGTGTTTTTCCGCTCAACGATGCCAAGGGCCAGTTCGTCGCGCATGTGCCGCAGTGCACGCGCAAGGATCTGCGCAACGCCGTCGAGGCCGCCGCTTCCGCGATGCCGGGCTGGGCCGGACGCACCGCCTACAATCGCGGCCAGATCCTTTACCGCATGGCCGAGATGCTCGAATCGCGGAGCGCCGAGCTCGCCGCCGCGCTCACCCTCGGAGGCGCGACCCAGGCCGCCGCCGCGAAGGAGGTCGCGACGACCATCGATCGCATCGTGCACTACGCCGGCTGGTGCGACAAATACGAGCAGCTCCTGGGCAACGTGAATCCGGTCGCGTCCCCGCACTTCAATTTTACCGTCACCGAGCCGATGGGCGTGATTGCCTTGGTCGCGCCCGACGAGGCGCCGCTGCTCGCGCTGGTGACCCTGTTGCTGCCGGCCATCACGAGTGGCAACGTCGTCATCGCGCTGGCCTCCGAGACGCAACCCTACCCGGCCATCGTGCTCGGCGAGATGCTGGCCGTGAGCGACCTGCCGGGCGGCGTGGTCAATCTGCTCACGGGGTTTCGCAACGAGATCGTGCCGACGATGGCCACGCACGCGCACCTGCGCGCCGTCGGCGGGGTCGCGAGTGCCGCCGACCGCGAGACGCTGCGTCATGGGGCGGCCGACAGCGTGAAGCGCGTGCACGTGCTCGCCGCCGAAGACAAAACCGACTGGCTCGCCGGCAACGGCCCGACCGCGTCGCTTTACGCGATTCGCGATTGGGTTGAGTTCAAGACCACGTGGCATCCGGTTGGCGCTTGAGCGGGCGAAATGATCCGCCCGGCGGGTATCTTCGTCATTAAATAAGGTTTCCGGGGGAAGAATTTCGGTCACATCTAGTTCGGTGCCAAAGATTCTGACGATTGATGATAGCCTCACGGTGCGAAAACTCGTGGACCTGATCCTTCTTGATGAAGGCTACGAGGTGGTTTTCGCCGAGGATGGCGTCTCGGGATTGCGCTTGGCCCGCGAGCACCAGCCGGACCTGATTCTGCTCGATTATATTTTGCCGGACATCGCGAGTCCGGAAGTCTGCCAAGAGTTGCGCGACGACCCCGCCACGGCGGACATCCCGATCGTGATGATCAGCACCAACGGCGGCGCGATCCGCCAGTTGTATTCGGACAACGCGAACGTGAAGGACTACCTCACCAAGCCGTTTCAGGGCAAGGTGCTGCAGACGGCGGTTCAACAGATTCTGGGCGTTACGCCGCCCGCGACGGCGGTGTCTTCCCCGCTCGCCGACAAGCCCCCTGCATCCAGTCCCGTTCCGCCGCCGTCGGACGGGGCCGGGTTGGTCTTGAAGCCGCGGACTGCCGCTCGGGCCGCGCCCCAGCCGTCGCCGGTCGCGCCTGAGTCGGGGGCCCCGCGACCGAAGGTGGTTCCACCCGGTCCCGCTCAACCGTCCGCCTCGGCTTCGCCGTCGAGTCGGCCGAGCCGGGCGCAGGGGTCGTTGCGGTCGTTGCTCAATGCGCGCTTCCGCGATGTCGGGCGCATGATTCCGGAATTGGAACGGCGGCGAGGCACGATGGATCCGGCGACCTATTATCTGCCGTTTTTGTTGCGCAACGAGTTGTTGGCGGAGATCGCGACCGAGACCGAGCGCGGGGCCTGGGCCGAAGATCGCGCGCCGCTCATCGCGGGCACGAGCGAGTGGATGAGCATCGACACCACGTTGTCTCACCTCGCGCGGATGGGCGTGACGGGCGTCTTCA
>CAXBDS010000172.1:0-11200 GCA_963974355.1 uncultured Opitutaceae bacterium | reverse complement strand
CGGCGCGATGATCTCACCGGGCCGGAAATCGCGACCCTCCTTCGCGCCCACGTCGCTGCGATGCGGCCATATTCCCCACCGGAAAGCATGCACGCCTTGGATCGCGAAAACCTCCGCCGCCCGGACATTTCCTTTGGGACGGCGTGGGACGATCGCGACCTCCCGGGCTGCGGCGCGTGGCGGGAAATCGATATCCGGCACGTCGAACTCAAATCGATGCGCGCCGCCGCCACGCCGCGGCGGCGCGGCGTGGCGGCGTTCATCCTGCAACACCTTCTGGTCGAGGCGATCAATCGCGGCTACTCGCGCAGCGGCTTGGAAACGGGCGTCCCTGCCGCGTTCGAACCCGCCCAAAGACTTTACGCCAACTTCGGTTTCGAGTGCAGTCATCCCTTCGTCGACCACCGCCCGGATCCCCACAGCGTTTTCAAGACCAAAGGGTTGGCGGTGTGAGTGACGCCCGCCGGGAAAACAGGCGCAAAAAAACCCGCCGGAAGCATATCCGACGGGTTGGGGAAATGAGAGTGAAGACGCGAAGTCGCCTCGCCCCAGTGATCAGGCTTTGCTGGCGGCGTTGACGAGATCGACAAAGCTGCGGGCTTCGAGGCTCGCGCCGCCGATGAGACCGCCGTCGATATCCTTTTCCGCGAGCAATTCCGCCGCATTGGATGGCTTCATCGAGCCGCCGTAGAGAATGCGCATTTTGCCGGCGGCCGAGTTGCCGAAGATCTTGCCGAGCAAACCGCGGATAAAGGCGTGCACCTCCTGCGCCTGCGCCGTCGTCGCCACCTTGCCGGTGCCGATCGCCCAAACGGGCTCGTAGGCGATCACGATGTTGCTGGCTTGATCCTTGCCGACACCTTCGAGGCCGCCCTCGAGCTGCGTCTGCACGACCTTCAGCGTGTTTTCCGCCTCACGCTCGGCGAGGGTCTCGCCCACGCAAAGGATCGGCTTCAGTTCGCTCTTCAGGGCCGCGATGACCTTCTGGTTGATGAAGGCATCGGACTCCTGAAAATAGGTGCGACGCTCGCTGTGGCCGAGGATCACGTAGCGCGTGAACAGATCGCGCAGCATGCCGGCTGAAATCTCACCGGTGTAGGCGCCACCGGCTTCGGGGTGCATGTTTTGCGCGCCGAGTTTCACGTTGGAACCGTCCAGGGCCTTGCCCACGGATTCCAGCGAGGTGAAGGGTGGGCAGACCACGATATCGACGTCGGTCATGCGACCCACTTCGGCGACGATACCGGTGACCAAGTCGGAGGCATCGGCCGACGTCTTGTTCATCTTCCAATTACCGGCGATGAGTTTTTTGCGAATCATGATAGGGAGAAAGTAGCGGGTAGTGCGTAGCGGGTAGCGAGTAGAAAAATAACCGACGCGGCCGGCAACGAGTCGCGAGCGCCATGCCCGCGACTCCGACCTCGCTCACCGCGCCGTCGAACGGCCTTTAGCCTTCGAGGAACTTGACGCCGGGCAGCACTTTACCTTCGAGGAACTCAAGGCTGGCACCCCCGCCGGTGGAACAATGCGTCACCTTGTCAGCCACGCCGAATTTCTTGGCGGCCGTCGCGGTATCGCCGCCGCCGACGACGGTCGTGGCGCCCTGCTCGGTCGCTTGAGCCACGGCTGCGGCCATCGCCTTGGTTGCGCCGGAAAACTTCTCAAACTCAAACACGCCCGCCGGACCGTTCCAGATGATCGTCTTCGACGCGAGGATGGCGGCGTTGTAGAGCTTCACCGATTCCGGACCGGCATCGAGACCTTCCCAACCATCGGGAATGCCGGTCGCATCGGTCGCGGGTTGGGTGTTGGCGTCGGGCGAGAATCCATCGGCGCAGACGTAATCGATCGGGAAGATCAACTCCACATTGCGGGCTTTGGCGGACTCGACGAGTTCACCCACGATCTTGGCGCCTTCGGCGTCAAACAGGCTGCTGCCGATGGCCATGCCATCGAGCGTCTTCTTGAACGTGTAGGCCATGCCGCCGCCGATGATGATTTTGTCGGCCTTCGCGAGCAGGTTTTTGATGAGGGGAATCTTGTCGGCGATCTTCGCGCCGCCGAGGATGGCGAGCAGCGGGCGATCCGGGTTGTCGAGCACTTTCCCGAAGGCCTTGAGCTCGGCTTCCATGAGGAAACCGGCGGCCTTCACGGGCAGGTTGACGCCGACCATCGACGAGTGGGCACGGTGCGCGGTGCCGAAAGCGTCGTTCACGAACACATCGCCCAACTTCGTGAGCGAGGCGCGGAAGGCTTCCACGGCGGCCGGATCTGCCTTCTTCGAGGAACCGTCCTCTTGCTTGGCCTTGCCCTCTTCCTCGATGTGGAAACGCAGATTCTCGAGGAGCATGACCTCGCCGGGCTGGAGCGCGGCGGCTTGCTGTTCGACTTTTTCACCGACGCAGTCGTCGGCAAATTTCACTTCGCGCGACAACAATTTCGAGAGCTCGGCGGCAACGGGGCTGAGCGAATACTTCGGGTTCGGCGCACCGTTCGGGCGACCGAGATGGCTCATCAGGACCACCGAGGCGCCGGCGTCGAGAGCATGTTGGATGGTGGGCAACGCGGCGACGATGCGCTGGTTGTTGGTGATGGCACCGGTGGCTTTGTCCTGCGGGACGTTGAAGTCGACGCGGATCAACACGCGTTTGCCGGCCAGATCGAGATCGCGGATGGATTGGAAAGAGGACATGAGGAAAAAGGAGCGCGTAGCGGCTAGGGAATGGCGAGCAGGTCAAACAAAAGCTTCTTGGTAAGATCGACGACGCGGTTGGAATAACCCCACTCGTTGTCATACCAGCTCACCAGCTTGAAGAACGTGCTGTTGAGCTCGATGGACGAACCGGCGTCGTAGATCGACGAGAGCGGATCGTGGATGAAGTCGGAGGAGGCGACCTCGTCGGTGGTGTAACCGAGGATGCCCTTCAAGTAGGTCTCGGAGGCGGTCTTGAGGGCGGCGTTGATCTCGGCCAGCGACGTTTCCTTGGTGGTTTTGACCGTGAGATCGACGACGGACACGGTCGGGGTCGGCACGCGGAAGGACATGCCGGTGAGCTTGCCCTTGACGGACGGGCACACGAGGCCGACGGCCTTGGCCGCACCCGTGGTCGACGGGATGATGTTGATCGCGGCGGAACGGCCACCCTTCCAGTCCTTTTTGGAAGGACCGTCGACCGTCTTCTGGGTCGCGGTGTAGGAGTGGACCGTCGTCATGAGGCCTTCCTCGATGCCGAAGCCTTCCTTGAGCAGCACGTGCACGAGCGGCGCGAGGCAGTTCGTGGTGCAGGAAGCGTTGGAGATCAGATTGACCGTCTTCACGTCGAGCGTGTCGTCGTTGACGCCCATGACGACCGTGGCGACGTCGCCCTTGGCCGGAGCGGAAATGATGACTTTCTTGGCGCCGGCTTCGATGTGGCCCTGCGCTTTTTTGTCTTCGGTGAACAGGCCGGTCGACTCGATCACGAGCTCGACGCCGAGTTCGCCCCAAGGCAAGGCAGCCGGGCCGGCCCGCTCGCCCAAGACCTTGATTTTGTGACCGTTAACCACGAGCACGTCATCCTCGGCGACATCCGGCGAAGACTTTTCGCTCGTGACCGTGCCGTTGAAGCGGCCCTGGGTGGAGTCATACTTCAGCAGATAAGCGAGGTTATCGGCGGGGACGAGGTCGTTGACCGCGACCACTTCCAGGGTGGTGCCGAGCAAGCCCTGTTCAACAAGGGCGCGGAATACGAGGCGGCCGATGCGACCGAAACCATTAATACCAACTTTAACTGCCATGGGACTCTCCGTTTGTATAGGTTGTGTGCTGTTTTAGGTGAACCACGCCACGTGGACGCGGGAAGTTCGAAAGAAGTGCCCAATATACCCGAACGCAAGGGTTTTGGCTAACCTGGGCTTGGCGGAAAGGGCGCGGATATTGGCCGTTTGAAACCAAAATGAATTCAACGCGAAGAGGTTGCGCGTTCAGCCGACCGAATGCCACAAGCTGCAGCCCAGCGCCGGCACAAAGACGTGACCGTCGAACGAACGCGGGGCCCGCGGCCGAGCTGGACTGAGAAACCGCTCGTGATCGGCGATCTGCGTCCAAACCAATCCTTCCGCCGCCGCGCCGAGCGGCACTTCGCTGTCGTGGACGGTCGGATTGAAGACGATCAACAACCGCTCCGAGCCCTGCGAGCCATCGGCGTTGTAGACCACGGCCGCCGCCACGGAATCCGGTGTAAAGGTGAACTGAAAAAAGCTCTCGGTCGCCCGGGTAAAATGTCGCAGCAGGCGCCCCGACTCGGATTGGCGAAACGCGATCCAGTCGGCGAAATAAGCATGCGTGCCCGAGTAACGCTCCAATCGGCGGTAATCCAGCGCGTTCACATCGCCGCGTTGATAGGTGTTGTTGATCCCGTATTTCGACCGAAGGAAGTCCTGTCCGGCCGCGATCATCGGAATGCCGATCGAGGAAAACAACGTCGCCGCCATCAGGTGGGTGCGTCGGCGATCATTGGCCGTCGGGTTGTCGCCGTTGCCGTCCACATTTTCCGTGATGTTGTCGATCCACGAGCGATCATCATGCGACTCGGTATAGTTGACCGTCTGCGCCGGCCATTTCGCAAAATACCACGGCGATCCCTTGAGGTAATATTCGAAGGCATCACGCGACGCCGTCCCGCGCACAAAGTCGCGCATGAAATTCCGGTAACCATCGTTCCATGACGCCCACCCGGTGTCGGATAGCGCCCCGGCGATGTGCCCCCGAAAACTCCAAGGCTCGGCGATCAGGATAACGTTGGGTTTCACCCGCTTCAGTTCCAACTCGATCTCGCGCAACACGTCTTCCCCCAGCAACTCGGCCAGATCGAAACGAAATCCGTCGATGCCGTAGGTCTTCATCAAATGGATACAACTGTCGATGATGAGGCGCCGCGACATCGCCGAGCGCGCCCGCAGATCGTTGCCGCAGCCGCTCCAGTTCGAGAGGGAGCCGTCCGGCTCCACTTCGAAGTAGTAAAGCTTGTCCAGGAACATCAAGTGTCCCGGCACCCCGACATGGTTATAAACCACATCGAGGATCACCGCCATGCCCCGTTGATGAAAGGCCTCGACCAAGGCCTGAAACTCCGCGACGCCGGACGCCTTGGCCGGATCGAGCGCATAGCTGCTCTCCGGCGCGAAGTAGTTGTTGGTCATGTATCCCCAGTGATACTCCTCGGTGGATTCGTTATCGAACTCCTGCACCGGCTGCAGCTCGATGCAGTTCACCCCGAGCTCGTGCAGGTAGAACTCCGGGCTTTCCACCCAGGCTTTCAAGCCCGTAAAGCCACGGCGACCTTCCGCCGAAACCTGCACCGGAGCGTGCGCCGCGAGGTCGCGCACGTGCGCCTCCACGATCACCAAATCCTGCCAAGCCGGAGCTTTGAAGGTGCTCACCCGCGGCGCCGTCTTCACCGGATCGAGCACGATGCCTGGGCCGTTGCGATGCACCGTCGCCTTGGCGTAGGGATCAAGCACCGCCTGCTGCGGATCGAACATCCCGAAGGCGTCTTTCGGACCATCAATCAGATACCAATAAAACCAACCGTGGAGATTCCCATCCAATGAGGTCTGCCACACCCCCGCATCACCACCCGTATCGGTGATCCGCTCCAGACTGTAACGCCATGGGGTTTCGTCCTCCGCCCATGGATTGGCCTCCGGATCACGCAGGCAAAGCTCGACGCTGGTCGCCCGCGGTGCAAATACCCGGAACGTGCTTACCCCGTCGGCGATGCTCACGCCCATCGGCAGATCCGTCTTGAGATCGTAGAAAAAATCTCCCGGCCGCAACGGGACCGCCGCATCATGCTCGCCCTCCGCCCACGTAATCTCGCCGGACTTGGTGAGGTCCCATGGCTGGGCAAGCTTGAAACGAAACAGGTGCAGTCCCGTGCGCTCCGAATCGATGGAACGGTTGAGATTGCCATGCTCATCGCGCGTCGTGTTCGGGGCGTTGCCGGGCACGTTAAACCAGTGGCCTTCTTCGGTGACGAATTTAAAGCGCATCGGCGGATGCGCCATAAACGGCTTGGCCGCCCCCACCCACAACAATACCGCTTCGCCATCCAGCGACGCCGGGCGCAGTTCCCACTCATCCCGCCCGATCGCCTCGCCCCAACCGTTGAAGTCGCCGGCCACGAAGACCCTCCCCTGACGGGAAAACGGCTTCGGATGCATGCTGTTCTGCAGGAAAAAATAAATCTCCCCCTTCCGGTTTACAAAGTAACCGCTTTCGCACCCGAAGGCATAGTCCGGGACCCGATGTAAATCCGCCAGCTTGCGCCCGTTGAGACGGATCGGCGGCGCGTGACGCGCCCGCCAGTCTTTGGCCAACTCCACCACGCCTTCGGTGGGTGACGTGAGGTGAGCATGGACAATCTTACGCGCGGGCGAACTCATAGGAACCGCTAAGCATTCCCCAAGGCGTCCCACGCTCAAGGTCGAAAAACCGTCCGCAAAGCGGCCGATCGCCCCGCTCCGCCCAGGTCTACCCGCGAGCTTCCCCGCACAATCCGTTGACAAGCGCCGTCGCCCGCGCACCGGTTCCGACATGGCCGAACGCGAACGTATCCTCGTCGCCCTCTCCGGTGGCGTCGACAGCGCCGTCGCCGCCCTCCGCCTCAAGGAGTCCGGCGCCGACGTCGCGTGCGCCTATATGAAAAACTGGATCAACGAGGACAACGTCATCGGCGATTGCCCCTGGGAGCAGGACATCACCGATGCCCGCGCGGTCGCCACTCATCTCGGGCTGCCGTTTCAAGTCGTCAACCTCATGACCGACTATCGCGAAAAGGTCGTCGCGTATCTACTCGATGGTTACCAGCGCGGACTCACGCCCAACCCCGACGTCATGTGCAATCGCGACATCAAGTTCGGGGTCTTCCGCGCCTGGGCCCGCGACCACGGCTTTACCGCCGTCGCCACCGGCCACTACGCCCAACGCGGCACCGACGCTCGCGACGGTTTCACGCTGCTCGAAGGCGCCGATGGCAATAAGGATCAAACCTACTTTTTGGCCATGTTGGATCAGCCCCAACTCGCCGACGCCCGCTTCCCGATCGGCGATCTGCCAAAGCCGGAAGTCCGTCGCCTTGCCACCGCCGCTGGTCTGCCCAACGCCGCGAAAAAGGACAGCCAAGGCATCTGCTTTATCGGTCAGGTAAAGATGGCCGACTTCCTCCGCGAATACGTGCCCGACGCGCCCGGCCCCATCGTGCGTGCGACCGATGGCCAAACCCTCGGCGAGCATCGCGGCCTGCACTATTTTACGCTCGGTCAGCGCAAGGGCATCGGCATTCCTTCCAACACCGATGGCCAAGCCTACGTCGTCGTCGGCAAACGCTCCGCCGACCATGCTTTGCTCGTGGCCTTCGACAGCCTCACCGCGCCCGGACTTTTCAGCAACGAGGTTCGCGTGCATGGCCTGCGGGGCAACGCCCCGCTTCCCTCCGCTCCCACCGAGCTCGAGGGCCGCGTCCGCTATCGCGATCCTCGCGTGCCGCTCACGTTCACGCCCGACCCCGCCGATCCGAGCAGCGCGACCATTCATTTCCGCGATCCGCAACGCGGTTTGGCGTCCGGTCAAATCCTCGCGCTTTACGATGGCCCGCGCCTGCTGGCCGGCGGTGTTTATCTTTAGTTTCGCCCCCCACACCGTCGCATCGTCAACCCACGATCAGCAGGCTCGCCGCAAACGCCCAAAACACAACGCCCATGGCTCGGTCGAGCCACGCTCGGCGCCGTAAAAATCCCTGCCGCACGCTCGGTTGGCTGAGCACCAATCCGACCACGGAAAACCATGTCGCCGTCGCCCCCGCCATCCATACGCCATAGAGCGCCAGAACCCAGCGCGGCGTGGTTGGATCGATGCCGACCGAAAACAGCGCGACAAAAAACAAGGTCGCTTTCGGGTTGAGCACGTTGGTGAGGAATCCCCGTCGCCACGCCCGCGACCACCCCGGCCCACCGGGATTCGTCACGAAGCTCGGCGAGGTTTCCGCCTCCGCTGCGGCGGCCGCCGCCCGCCATGACTGCCAGCCCAGCCAGACGAAATAAATCGCGCCAACGACTTTCAGGGCCGTGAAAATCTGCGGTGACGCGTGCAAAACCCACCCCACGCCCAAGAGCGCGTAAGTGACGTGCACAAAAATCCCCGAGCCAATGCCCAACGCGGTCGCCACCGCCCCGCCTCGACCGTGCGCCACGCTCTGCCGCAGCACCAAAGCAAAATCAGGCCCCGGACTGATGACCGCCATCGCGTGGGCGAGCGCGATCAAACCAAACTCGACCACGTAATTCATCCGCCGCTCCTGTTCCGCTGGTCCAGCTTGATCTCGCCGTCGCGCCAATCCGCCGACGCGAGCGCGGCTGCGCGGGACAACGCGAGCCATTCTCGTTTGATCCGCGGAGAAAAGGCCCAACCAACGACGGCCGCCGCTCCCGCACGATTTGCCAAAGCCCAAAAAGACGGCCCGGCCTTTGGGGTCGCGACGAGAGACGCTCGCCGTCCGCTTCCCCCAGTTAAGATCCGCGTCAACCTCATCGGAGGCGAACAGGCTCCGGCCGTGGGGCGGCAATGCATCGCGAATGTTTCAGGGCGCGGCGCGCCGCCATCACCGTCGGTGGCCCGGAAGGACGGAGCGCCCGGTTGTAGAGGTTCAGACACGAAGCCGGGAGCCGAGAGGAAAACATGGGGCGGAGGCGATTGACCCACAAAAAATCGCCTCGCCCGCAGGTGCCAGCCCAGAGTCACCACCAACGCCTCGCGCGACAGCCCGCCTACAAATCCGGCGGCACGTTGGCCAACGCTTCCTCGATCGTGGTGATCCCCTCCTTGACCTTCAGGAGTGAATCTTGGTGCAACGTTTTCATGCCACCGCGTTGCGCGATCTTTTTCAGCTCGGCCGTCTCCATGCCTTTGTTGATGCCATCGACCAACTCTTCGTTGGTGATCATCAATTCGTGGATACCGACGCGCCCCTTGTAGCCGGTGTTATTGCACTTCGGGCAGCCCTTAGGGTTGGCCTTGAAGATCTGTCCCGACCAGCCCAGCGCCTTTTCCATCATCTCCTTCGGCCGACCTTCGGGTTCGTAGGGTTGCTTGCACTGTTTGCATACGCGACGCATCAGCCGCTGCGCGCATACGCACAACAACGACGACGAAATCATGAACGGCTCCACCCCCATGTCGGTGAGACGCGCAACCGTCGAAGGCGCGTCGTTCGTATGCAGCGTCGAGATCAACAAGTGCCCCGTGAGCGCCGCTTCGACCGCGATGTTGGCCGTTTCCTTATCACGGATTTCCCCCACCAGAATGATATCCGGATCCTGCCGCAGAAAAGAGCGCAGCGCCGAGGCAAAAGTGAGCCCGATCTGGCGGTGCATCTGCATCTGGTTGATCCCCGCGAGCGTGTATTCGATCGGGTCCTCGGCCGTGCGAATAACGAGGTCCGGCGAATTGATTTCGTTGAGCGCCGAGTAGAGCGTCATCGATTTGCCGGAGCCCGTCGGACCGCAATGCAGAATCATCCCGTAGGGCTGTTGAATCGCCTCCCGGTAGCGCACCAAGTTCTCGGCCGAGAACCCCAATGCGGTCATGGGCAACGTCGACTTCTGCTTGTCGAGGATACGCATCACCATGCCCTCGCCGTAGTTCAAGGGCGCGCTGGAGACGCGCAAATCGACGTCCAGTCCGCGTTTGGAATACTGCTTGAAAACGATGCGCCCATCCTGCGGCAAACGCCGTTCGGCGATGTCGAGGTTACACATGATCTTCAGACGTGCGATCAGGGCCGGACCGACTTTCCCAGGCAACCGCAGCTTCTCCTGGCACACGCCGTCGATACGGTAGCGCACCACGATTTCCTTCTCCCACGGCTCGATGTGAATATCGGACGTGCCGCTGAAATAAGCATCCTCGATGATGCGATTGCTCAGATCGATGATCGGCCCGGACTCCTCGTTGGTCAGATCCTCGTCGTCCAGATCTCCGCCGCCAAATTCCATGCCGATGGCGTTGACGACGTCGGAAAAATCGGCGGCGACCTCAGCCGACTTTGCAAACTTGTCGCGGATGTCTCGGTCACGGCCAAGCAGGCGAACCACCCGCTTGCCCGTGCTCTCCTGAATCTTCAACGACAGGGAAACGTCGAAGGGATTGGCGAATGCGACGAGCAGCAGGTCGCCAATTTCACCGACCGGCAGCACCATGTGTTCTTTGCAGAATTCTTCGGTGAGCCTGGTGTAAGTGCCGGCGTGTATCCGGTAACGGGAGACGTTGTAGGGCGGGATGTTGAACGCCTTGCACTTGGCCAGCTGCAATTGGAATGCCGTGATGCCATACTCGCCGAGCAGAAGCTTGTCCAGATTCTCTCCGGTCAGCTCGTCGGGGCGATCCGCGATCTGCCCGGTCTGCGCCGCCGTGAGACGATCTGCGTCACGCAAACCATCGAGGATCTTCAGTTGGATTTTACCTAGCGCCATCGGGATCAGGATTCGGCGGTCCCCGCACTCTGGGCCAGGCTTTCCAACAACTCGGCGATGCTTTCCATCGTCGTGCCAAACCAAAGCACCTGACCGTCGATCTCACCTTCCCAATACTTCCGCACCGCCGGGCTCAGGTAGTAAGCGGTCGCGATCGACGTCACGTCCTCTTCTTTGTCGATCAACACCGACCACGTCGCCCACGCGGCGCCGATATCGATCTTCGATTTGATTTCGTCTTCGATCTCGAAGTGCGCGAGGTCGATCAGGCCGATGCGTTCGTGATCGACCACGTGCGCCAGGATATCCTCTTCCCGCACGACCTTGTGCTCGAAGGCCAAAATCCCGAGCACCGTCGTCTGCCGGGGCAAATCGCTGCCGATCACTTCGAGCAGGCGCTCGTTGGCCTTTTCGAGGTCCTCGATCTTCACCAAATTATGCTCCACCAGTTGCGCGCCGAGCAGACGGTTGGCGCGCATGAGCAACGATCGGTTGGTCGGCGGCATGACGGAGCTACGGCAGGGTTCAGGTCGTCGGCGTCGTGGCCGGCTTTACGGTGCGAGCGACCGAGCGCGTGCGCCGGACCGTCGGCTTGCGCAGCTTGTGCACTCGCGTCCACAAGGCCTTTTTCAACTTCTCCAACCCCTCGTCCTCCAGGCTCGAAATGGGAAGAACCTCGACGTCATATTTC
>CAXBDS010000171.1:0-11200 GCA_963974355.1 uncultured Opitutaceae bacterium | reverse complement strand
CTTTGGGTTTCTCTTTCCAAGAGATTCCCGTGTCCATTTTTCTCAGGCCCGATCACGATGGGCGAGATCGGCACTGGGGATGCGGTTTTGTTGTCTTGAATCAGGCATCGTGAGGGACTCTTTGGTCAAAGCGGGCTAGGGAATATGTGTGACGCATCGGTTTAAAAAGCACTCGGATTGAGCAAAGACACAAAATCGGGCTGGCGCTCTGATTTTTATTATCATGGGTTGATCGGCTATGCTGCCCGCCGTCTCGTTTCCTCGTGTTCTTTCTGTGATCGTGCCGATTTACAATGAGATCGCTACCCTCCAGATTGCGCTTACGGCCCTGACGGCAAAACGTGTTCCCGGTTGGGATGTCCAGATGATTTTGGTCGAGAGCAACTCGACTGATGGTTCCCGCGAAGTCGTCGCCAAATTCGCTGATTATCCTGGAGTTACTGTGCTTTGGGAGGATCGGCCGCGGGGTAAGGGCCATGCTGTGCGAACGGGCTTAGCCAGCGTTACGGGGGACGTGATTCTCATCCAGGACGCTGATCTTGAATACAGCCTAGACGATTACGAGCGGCTACTTTTACCCATCGCGGCGGGAGAACGGGATTTTGTGCTTGGTTCGCGACATACTGCAGGGCAGTGGGCCATTCGTAAGTTCTCCGACCAGCCGGTGCAGGCCCTCGTGCTTAACGCGGCTCATTGGTTTTTTACCCTGTCGATCAATCTCTCGTTAGGGATCTGGTTGAGGGATCCTTTCACTATGTATAAAGTTTTTCGCCGCGATTGCATCGAAGGTTTGACCTTTGAGGCCAACCGTTTCGATTTCGACTGGGAGCTGCTAATTAAGCTGGTGCGTCGCGGTTATCGCCCGGTTGAAATTCCAATTAGCTACACCTCCCGTTCCTTTAAGGACGGGAAGAAAGTTTCGATGTTCCGCGATCCGATCACGTGGATGTGGGCGTTGGTAAAGTATCGGATTTGCCGCCTCTGAATTGGTTCTGTTTGGGACCGCGTGTCCCATATTAGTCGGGTCCGCGCTTGATCAGCATGATTTGGCCGCTGAAAAGCTCCGTGCAGCTGCTTGCCCCGATCGAATTGATCCCTATCATAGGCGGGCTGGCGGTGGAATAGGCCTCAAAAGTCGGGCGAAACACGACCGCTCCGTTTAGTCGGATCTCGGTCTTCGCATGGTCTCCATCCACGACGGTTGTTTCGGCAGGATAAAGAGAGGCCATGCGCACCTCAATTTCTTGAATGGCAGCAGTGTCAACCTTGATAGGGTCGCTCAACGCTCCGCCAACCCCCCAATGATCGAACCCGAATTGGATGGTCTGCTCCGGCCCGTAGCGCACGAAAACGATGTCAGCCCGACCGGTTTCACCTGTTACCACAAGAGGCTCTGCAGTTGCGGGCAATTCCCGGGGAAATCGCAGTGCGAGTGTTAGTGCTCCCGATTGGTTTGAATCTGCACCAAATGGCGCTGGTGCCACTCGCTCAGCGTCGAGGATTCGCCCCGTAAAGCCTTGAGTCGCGGCATCCGAATTAATTGCATTGTAACCTATCTCAACTTGATCGGCATTCGAAGGGTAGAACGGGCGGGTAAAGTCGAACATGACCTTTCCGTTAAAACTCAGCCGCAGCCGGTCACGAAGATTTGGTGGTGTCTCGGTATTGTTTTCCGGATACAATGACCCCATTTCGACCGTCACGGTCTGCGTCTCCCCGGGATTGAAGGAGAACTCCCGGGTAATGGCGGCTGGGCTCCCCCAGTTGTCGTGTCCAAGCACCGCTCGACCCCGTCCAGTGATGCGCAGGTAGACGAGGTCGCCGGCGCCGCTCGTTCCTGTGGAAACCAGCGGCAGGCCGGGACCTTCGGTGGCGTCGGGCAGTATCAGATGTAGCTGCAATGGCCCGGTGCCTAGTGCGACCACCGGCGCATCGCCCCGTTTGATCCCTAAGAATTGAGATGATAAGATCTTTCCGGAGAAGCGCTCTTCCGTAACGTCTAGGGCAATAGGGTTGTAGCCCACATGCACTAGGTCGGGGGTCGCGAAGTAGCTTGCAGCCGATCCGCGCAGCACGGTCTTTCCATCAAGGTTGATTTCCAATTGGCGGCGGAGTCGGCTCACTTCGGCAGATTTCCATCCGCGATAACGTGGGTCTTCTGGGGGCGGAAACAGGCCGCCGACCGTTAACGTGAGTGTGTAAATCTTTTCTGGATCAAAAGTGATCGAATCCGTTGATGGACCACCGATTCCCATGTGGAAGTAGCCCAACTTGAGTTGATTTTTTTCCAAATAGGTGACCGTGACCATGTCTCCATTTCCCCCGATGCCTCCTGTGGAGAGCAGCGGTTCAACATAACCGGTTCGATTTCCAGGAAATTGGACTTGGAGTTGAATTGGTCCATGCTGCTCCGACATCATCGATTCTAACGCAACAGTCGGCTGATTGAGGACCCGAGCGATCGAGCCCACGAGTTCTCGATTAGCGTTTCGGACCAACCCAAGCATCACGCCGTTAAACAAGGTGATCGCCAAAGCCAGAGCCAAGGCCAAGTAAACCGATCGTCGGGCTAGCGATGATCGCCAGTTTCGCAAATTGTCCAGGCTGGCCAGCGCTGCGATGCAAGCGGCGAGGAAAAGAGGCGGGACGAAGTCGAGCAGATAACGATCTTCGCCACCAAAAAAGAGGCTCAGCAGGAAGAAATTGGCGACGGCAGCTCCTGCCGTGGCGATCGCCGCGGATCGCCATCGCGGCCCTCTCCAACGACGCCCCCATACGAGCACGGGGAGAAGCGTGCTTACCCATAACCACGGGATATAGCGTAAGACACCAAACGGGCGATCCCCCGTGGCAAAAAAAGGGAAGTATCTCACCAAGGTAGCCTCGGAGAAAAGATACAGATCAATATTTTTCGGAATGAATTCGGTGCCAACCATTTTCAAGTTCCGAATATCCGACGACGCCAACGAAAATCGGATCCCGAATTCTAGAGGATCGTCGAATCGTAAGTCGTTGTAAACCAAGATGGCTAGACCGATGAGGCCTGCAGGCGCGATGGCGGCCAAAAGCAACCGCAGGCCTGGCCACCGTCGCCGAGACTCAAAGCCGGTGCGCCACCATGCGCCGACAGCCATCAAGCCCAAGACGGGGAGTCCCAAAACGTAGATCGGACGCGCTCCTACTGCCAAACCCCACGCTAAACTTGCCATTGCTAGCCAAAGCGCTTGTCCGCCTGAGTTGGGTGCATATGTCAACGCGCGGTCTATGGCGACAAAGGCGAGCATCAGAAATCCGAAGGCGCCAGCGATTGGCACGGCGTAGAACGTTGGATTCTGAGCCATGAAAAAGAGCGGCGGGCCGAAGCTCATCGCGAGTAACATCGCGCCTAACCAGCTTGGGGAAACCTCGGGATGAAAGCGCCGTTTCAGGGACGTTAGCCAATAGCCGCCAGCCGCTAGGCCAATCCAGAGCAGCAACGCCATGCCGGCCATTTCGTTAAGATGTGTGCCGGTGAGCAATAGCCATGGAAGGTAGAGCACGACTACTGGTGTCACCCCATAGTAGAGGTAGAATTTCCCGTCATAGAAGCTCATGTCATGCGGGCGATTGGCACCTTGGGGGCCCGCATAGGGGTTTTCCAGGGCTAGAAGCTTAGGATCGGGGGTGATCGGCAAATTGAGTTGGCCGAGCCTAAAGGCCTCCGCCTGCAATCCGTAGTAGCTGGAGGGAGTGGGAGAGGTTAGGGCCGGTTGCCATGCGCGCACGCTCCCCAGATAGGCCCAACCTGCCATTAACATCACTGCGACATAGACCGCCCAATCGATTTTACGATTGGCCGCTAACGATCCAAAGACAGGCGCTTTCGGGCGCGCCACGCTAAAATCCCTCCGAGCGATCGACGATGAACTTGGGGCGGGCCCGCACTTCTTCGTAAATGCGCCCGATATACTCGCCGAGAATGCCGATGGAGATTAGCTGCACGCCTCCCATGAAGAGCACGAGGATGACGATGGTTGGATTACCCACGGGAAATGGAAATCCGAGTAGCTTCATCACCAGGTAAAGCGCGGCGATACCCAAGGAGCCCATCGCGAGCACGAAGCCAAACATCGTGCTGAGCGAAAGGGCGTAAGTGGAAAAACAGAAGATCCCGTTGAATCCGATGCGCAGAGACCCGAAGAAGCGGTTGTAGTTGGTTTCACCGGCAAACCGGGCCGGGCGGTCAAAGGGGATGATGCATTGCTTGAATCCGACGACGGCGACCATGCCCCGCAGGAAGCCGTGAGATTCTTTCAAACGCACGACCTCTTCGACCACGCGTCGCGTCATCAGGCGGAAGTCGCCCGTGTTCGGCGGGATCTTCACGTCGGCGATTTTGTTGATTACCTTGTAGCCCGTGCTCGCGACGAGTTTTTTGATCCAGGGTTCGCCGGTGCGTTGCCGCCGCTGCGGAAGCACCACGTCGTAGCCTTCCTTCCACTTCGCGACCATCTCTTCGATGAGCTCAGGGGGATCCTGGAGATCAACGTCCATCACGATCGCGGCGTCACCGCGAGAGTAGGAGAGACCGGCCAAGGAGGCCATCGGTTGACCGAAACGACGGGAAAACTTCAGCAGCTTGATGCGTTCATCGTTTGCCCGTTCTGCAAGAATGACGTCCTCCGTGCGATCAGGCGAGGGATCGAGCGAGAAGATGATTTCGTAGTCCTCCGTGACGCGCGACAGGATGGGCCGCATGCGACGAAGGAACTCAGGAATATTCTTTTCCTCTTTATAGACCGGGACGACGAGACTGAGCAGCATGGCGGTGGATGGACCGGAAGGCGGACGAATAGGCGAACGATTTACTTGAAATCGATATCGAGGAGGCGGAACGAACGCGCGCGAGTGTCGGGGGCCGTCAACGGGAAGTTGCGCGGTGCGACGAGCGACAGCATGGCGGCATCGGCTTCGCTGAGCGGGACTTCGATGGTCTCAACGGTTTCGAGGCCCAGTTCGCGATGTTCGGTTTTACCATTAAGCACGATCTCCAAGGGCAGATCGGCGCGAGCGGGGAAGCGCATGACTTGGATCACGGCGGTTTTGAACTGCTTCGTCGCGGGGAAGCGCAAGGTCACGCTCCGGTCCACCCAGCCGTCGTTGTCGGCTTTGTCGATGAGGAAGCGATAGCCCGAGCGATGCCAACCGCGGGAAAACAAATCCGTCGGACTCACATTTTCGAAGGCGAAGTTCTTGATGAGATAGGATCGCTCCCGGGTATCGCCGACCAGTGGGAATACCGTGGAGCCGGCGAGTTGAACGGTATGGCTTTCGTTGCCGTTCAGGGGCACGACGACGCTGCCATAGTCGCCGCGCGGGATCGTGATGTCGCCGTAAGGCCGACCATCGAGCGTGACGGAAACCTGATTGGTGGGGGCGGGCGCGGCGCCGGGGTTCTCCAAGTCGATCTTGAGCACCTTAAAGTCGCTGAAAGCCGGCGTTGAGAACGTGGACGTTGCTCCGATCCAGCCATCGTCGTCGACGCCGGTCAGCGTGACGTTTTCACCTGCTTCGTTGCTCAGCCGGCGCAACCCGGCAAAGTCCGGAATGTTGTCGATGGAGATCTCGCGGACGAAGGCCGAAACCGCGCGTTTGTCTTTCTCGCCGTAGATTTCTGCGTCGGAGAATTCCAAGGTGATCGAGGTGATCTGCGCGGGTTCACGGATGAGTCGGGTGAGCGTAAATTCGCCTGCTTTCAGGTTAACGATCTCGGTGGGCTTTTCGTTGATCGAAATCGTCACGTCCACGCCTTGGCTCTTGAAGCGTTCGGTGTCGGGCACGAAGCCCTTGAAGGTGAGAATTTGTCCGGGCACGGAGGCGCCGAGTTTGAAGTAGGCTTTCTCCGCCATCCAGCCGTCCTCGAACATGCCGGAGTATTCAAGACCGGGATACTTCGATAGGTCGCCCGGGAAATCGCCGATTCGGGTGGGCCGATCCATGGCGAGGTATTGCTCCTCGGTGATGACAGAGATGTCGCGGGTGAAGCCGACGAGACGACGGTCGTCGAGGTTGAAGATCTCGCCATACATCTTCATCAGTCCGGTTTTGGGCTTCGCGATGGGCTTGGGTTGATCGCCGAAGTCGAGCGTGAGGTAGGCGGCTTGTTCGAAGTATTCCGGTTTGATGAGGCCCGACACGATGCGGGCGGAACCGTGTCCGACGAACGGCAGCGGATAGTCGTCGTCGCCGATGATGCGGGCATGCTCGGGCAGCTTGGAGCGTCCGTCGCCGAGGGAGGTGCGCGAGAAGTCGACGATCATGCGCAGCTTGGGCGAGGGATTGATCACGTTGAACACGTTGTAGCGTCCCGTGCCGTGGAAGTAGACCTTGCCACCCGTGATCGGTTCAGGCTCACGCTGGAAGAACGCGGCCTTGAAGCGGGCGGACGAATAGTAGTGGGGACTCAGCTCGGAGTGGACGAAGACCAGCCGATCTTTCACGTCACTCTTGAGCTTGTATTGATACATGTGGTCGACCGTCCAACCGTCGCCGGGGTTTTGCTTGTTGAAATGGTCCAGATCGGTGCGCGCGGCAACGAAGAGGCGATCGCGGTAATCGAGGTGACGGGAGCTCGTCTGCGTCCAGTTGTTGTCGAGCTTGTTGATCGTCATGATCTTGTAATCGGGCACGTCGCCCGTCATCAGCTCTTCCGGCAGCATCCAGCGCAGGAGCGAAAGCTTTTCGATCAAGCGTGCCTGCGGACCGAGGTCGGGATCCGGGTCGCGCAGGAATTTCAACACCGCGACATTCGCGATATTATCCATGTAGGAGCGCGAGAGGAAACGGGTATCAATTCCCTTGGTATATTCGGCGAGCATCTTGGCGCTCACCACGTTGCTGATGTCGCTCTCGATGCCGTCGTAAACAACGTCCTTGGGGGGCGTGAACTCAACGCCGAGTTCGGAGGCCCGCACGACTTCGGTCAAACCACCGCCGTAGGTGCCGAGCGAAGCGTAAGAGTAGTAGGTGTGAGCCGGAATCGTAAGAGCGACAAAGACGGCGAGGGCAACCTTGCCCCAGCGGTGCACGCCGGCGGGCGAACGCGTCATGAGCCAGAGGAAACCTTGGGCCACGGAAAGCACGACCACCGGCTGAATGAACATCGCCAGCTTAAACAGACCAAAGTCCTGGCCTTTGTGAAATAGGTAAAACCCAAGCGCGATCATGACGACGCCGAGATAGCCGATCGGCGCATTGGCCTTCACGTTGCGGTAGGCGCGGATGATCAGGAAGCCGAGCATGCCCAGACCGACGATGATCTTGACGGAAATGATCGGATCGACGCCGACCACGCCAAACGGATGCAGGCCAAACAGCATCGGAACGAACGACGGCACCAGCGTCCACGGGAAGAGCACGAGGCCGCCGCTTTGATCGTTGATCTCGGTCATGGCCCCCAGACCGGCGGAGCCGACCGACTGCATCACCAGCGTGTTGATAAACTGGTAGGTGTTGCTCCCGATCAGCACGAACGTAAGCACCGCTGTGCCAAGAATGAAGACGGCGTAGCGTTTAAACAGCGGCATGTCGGCGTAGCGCAGCCGGATGCCGAAGATAAGGATGGTGATGGCGACGAACGGCGACACCTCCGGATAGAAGATGCCCAACATCGCCGTCAGAATACCGGCCACGGCCGTTTTTCGCCAACTGATGCCTCGCGTGGAAAGTGTGAGCGACGAGATTGCCAGGAGGATCGCGATACCGCCGACCTGCGCGATCAGTTGGTAAAGCGTCCCTAGCCCGAAGAGCGGACTCGTGGCAAAGAGTGCCATCGCGAGCAACGCGAGTTTTCGATAGCGGCCCTTAAAGATCGTGAGCGCGCCCAAGGCGAAGAGCTGCAGCATGCTCAGCATCAGGATCGCCGGCATAAACGCCTGATGCGCCTTCAGTCCCGTGATCGACGAGATCCACGAGATCACGAGCTCAGATCCGGGCCGGATCTGCTGCAGGGCATGCATGAACCAGTAGTGCTGGCCATAGTCGCGTCCTTCCAAATCCGTCTGCAGCGGAATCTCGTAGTAGCCGTGATTCAGGAACCGATCGGCGGCCAAGCAGTAGTTGGCCATGTCGTCATTGCCGTAGGAGATCCAGTCGAAGCCGAAGCGGAACATGGGCCAACCCGTGTAGGCCAAGTAAAGACAGGTGATCGCGAAAAACGGGGCGAGTTTGCGCCAGGGCAGCGCCGGTTTACGCCACCAGAACACCGCTCCCGAGAAGATCGCCAAGCCGATCGTCATGGCCGGCCCGAAGTCTTTGACGGGGATACCCCAGACGTTGAGCCGCGTGGTGATGAGTATCACCACGGCGAGGCCGATGGTCGGCGCGACGAACCAGCTCCACAGCACGCCCAAGCGGGGCTTAAACAGGCTTACGACGGCCTGACCGACGAAGGTCAGGAAAAGGAACAGTCCGAAGACGAGAAGGAACGCGATCATACTGGCGTAAACGGAGCAGGCTTTAGAGAAGCGTGCTCAAAGTGAAGGTGAAAGTGCGGTGGTGAAAAGGGTCAACGGCGGATGCCCCAGCGGTGGAGACGGGCGGTCAGAGCGCCGCGGAAACGAATGCGTTCCGCCCAAGCCATGATGGTCTCGTGGTTATCCTGCTTCTCCCCGTGAAAACGGGTGCGGATACGCACCATTTCATCCGCGCCGGTCGTATGGATGACCGCGCTCGTTTTCTGGGCGGGGTGCACGCGGAAACAGCCCAAGAAGTAAGGGATGCGCACGATTTTGCAGTTCGCTTGGGTGAAGCGCGCCAACAGATCCCAATCGAGGGCGAATTGGAATGACGGGTCGATGCCGCCGACTTTATCCCATGCGCGTTTCCGCCAAAACATGGTTTCTTGCGGCACGTAGTCGATCCACGCCAATGAGTCGGCTTCGTGCGGCGGCATGACCCAGCGGCCTACGTCGCGGTCCTCAAAATCGATGATGATCCGGTGGCCGTAAACGACGTCGACGTCGGGATTCCGGGCAAAGTAGTCCGCCACGGTGTTGAGCGAGCGGGGCGCCAGCAGGTCGTCGCTGTTGAGCCAGGCCATGAGGTCGTTCGGTCCCAGTTTTCCTTCGAGATGAAGGAAGCCCTTGCGCACTGCGTCGGCTTGGCCGGCATCGCGCACCGATTCCCAATGCGTGAGGCGCTCCGCGTAGCGCGCCACGATTTCCGGTGTCGCGTCCTTCGAGCCTCCGTCCTGCACGACGTAGTGTAATTTCGGATAACGCTGATCGAGCACGCTGAGCATGGTCGATTCGATGAAGGGAGCCTGACCGTAGCTCGGGGTCACGATGCCAATTTGGGGCAACGCGTCTGCCGGCACCCCCGGTTTTTTGAGCATCTTGTCGTCCCACTTGATCGGGATCGGTTTGTAGTGCTGCAGGATACCGATCTGCATCCAGTAGTCCTCGACGACCTTTTTTTGCAGCCAAGCACGGAACGGTGTGGCGACCTTTTGCTCCCACCAAGCGGAGGTGGCGCGGCCGATTTTGGCCACCCGGGGACCGATGCCGGTCGCCTCGACCGCGAGATCGCGGATCGTGCGTTCCCGCTCGGCGCAGGCTTTCGCGAGTGCTTGGATGACGGCTTCTTTATCGGCGAGCAACTTGCCGAAGTGTTTGCTGGCTTCGAGCGTGTGGTAGCCGGCGGCGTGATGCGCGAGAGACGCTTCCCGCTCCAGCAGGGTGGTGCGCAGCTGATAGATCAACGCGTCGAGGTTGCGGATGTGGGTGTCTTTGTCGTGAAAGAGCTGCGACCAATGCACCGGGTTGTCCGGCAGCCGATCCAGCGTGGTCTGCGCTGCGTCACGGGCGGTAATGGCTTCCGCCAATTGGTTTTCCAGCGTGGCTATTTTTTCGGCGCTGGCGGCGTTTTCGCGGGCGCGGGCCTCCTCCACGTTCTGCACGTGGGCATTGGTCTCGGCGACGATCTTTTGGAAATTCTTGATATGACCGTCGAGTGTGATGATCAGGGCCTCGCGTTCGTTGGCCGTTTGCTTGATCGCGTCGATTTCGGCGTCTTTGCCGTCGGATTCCCGCTTGAGTGCGGTGATTTCGGCGTCCTTGCCGTCCGACTCTTTCTTGAGTTGCGCGATCTCGGTATCCTTGGTGTCCGTCTCGCTTTTCAGTTGCGCGATCTCGGTGTCCTTGGTGTCGGTTTCGGCTTTTAGCTCGGCGATCTCCTCGTCCTTCGTGGCGCACTCTGCTTCGAGTTCGGCCTTGATGGATTCCATCTCGGTTTTGCGCTGCTCGGCGGCTTCCTTCAGCTCCTCGATTTCGGTGACCTTGTCGTCGGCGTCGGCCTTGAGTTCTTCGATCTTATACTGGCGATCGAGGCGGTCGCGTTGCAGGGCGCGATAGCGCGGCGTGGCGGCTTCGATGAGTTGGCGGGCGGAGGTCGCGATGGCGTCGCTTTCGACCACGATATCCAACGGCGCGGCACCGGCCCCCAAGACTTGGGCAACCGCTTTCTCAACGTCGGCCACGGCGAGCGTTTTTACGCATGGCGCGTCCCCGAAGTAGCAGTCCCAGTTGCAATTAAAACAGGGCAGGGGTTGCACCACGGCGGCGACTTGGTGGCCGACGGGGCGGAAGCGAGGCCAGTGGCCGCCTCCGAAGATGCCGACGACTGGCCGTCCGACGGCGGCGGCGAGGTGCATCGCGCCCGTATCGTGCCCCACGTAAATCCGACAGGTAGACAGCAGGGCGGCGAGCAGCGGGAGTTCGCCGTCTTTGCCCAACCAGATCGGCGGAGCCTCACCGCCGGCCGCGACCACGGCGTGGGCGACCGGTTGGAGAATCGCGGCCTCAGAGGTATGGCCGAGCAGGAGCACGGGCAGCCCGTGGGTTTCCCGCAGGGTGCGGATGACGGCGGCGAAACGGGCGACCGGCCAAGCCTTGATCTGCACGTTGGCCAGTCCGGCGGCGAAAAGCGCGACCCATTGGCCGGATTTGAGGCCGTGTTGCGCGAGCACCGCCTCGGCATCCGCGAGGGCTTCGGCCGTTGGCGTCACGACAGGGGCCTCGACCTGGACCGTCTTGTCGCCGGCAAGGTGAGCGACGAGGTGGCTGTTATTGGCCCAGTCACGACGTTGCGGATCGGCGGGCACCACGTCGTCGAAGGCGGACGCGGCGTCGACGCCCAGCTCGAGCCGGAGGGCGGTCGAAAA
>CAXBDS010000170.1:0-11246 GCA_963974355.1 uncultured Opitutaceae bacterium | reverse complement strand
TTACCGATCGAATCTTGAAGGATGGCCAGCCGGTTTCGTCGACCAACATCGTTCCGGCCGACTCGGCTACCGGTGGCATCCAAGGAACGAGCCTTTTCTTCGGCGCGGAAGACGAGGGGTCGTTGTGGAACAAATACACCTTCACGCAAGGCAAGCTGCGCAATCTCTCGTTGCTTTTCGGTGCTCGCTACACGGGTGAGCAAGCCACCGCCGTGGCGGTGGGCGGCTCAAATCTCGCCGCCAATCTCTATCCGACACCGCCGGTGGAAGCCCGTTGGGACTACGATGCCGGCTTGGTTTACACCTTCCGTTGGGGCCGCACCGATTGGCGCCTTAGCCTTAACGTCTACAACCTTCTCGACGATCAGAAGGGCTATTCCGAGACGAGTTACGCGAATGTGCTCACCGGAGGCACCGAGCGACGTCGCACGGAAGTCTACTACACGCCTCGGTCCTACCGGCTGAGCGCTCGCGTCAGCTTTTGATCGGAGGGCGTGCATTTCGCGCCTGTCCGACAATCACCCACCCCCAAAAAACAACCCACGCTATGAAAAGAGTATCCACCCTCGTATCCGTTCTGTTGCTCGCCGCCATCCCGGTTGCGCGCGCAGAATTCCAGCTCGTCAAGAATTTCGAGACGGGCGGCACCACCGGTATTTCGTTTGCCACCAATCCCATCGTGGCGGAAGGCGGCACCGGCTCGATCGAAGTCGTCGATGATCCCTTCAAGGCCGGCAACAAGGTCCTCAAGCTCAACCCCGGCACTTTCGCGAACGGAACGGCGACCAACAACGATTGGTTTTATTTCCCGATTCCGACCAACGTCTCGGGGAAGGCCACGATCTACGGCCGTTTTGCGAAGGCCGGCGAAATCGTCGACATCGTCTGGGGCACCAGTTCGGTAGCTGATCCGCTTTCCTATGGTGACTTCTCGTCCATCGCCCGTGTCGAGCTCGACGGCATTCTGGACTATCACGACGGCTCCTACACCGAGGTGACCAACGGCGCCACGGTGGCGAGCGTTTGGTATGAATACTGGATTGTGCTTAATCAACCCGCCAACACCTACGACATCTGGATCAAGGGTGGGCCGGGCACGAAATGGGCCACCGCCACGAAGGTGGTGACGGGCGCCGATTACCGTCTGAACAGCAACGACCCGCAGAATCGGTTTGTTGCTCGTATGACCACCGGTGACTTGGTGACCCCCAAGGCAACCGACGCGACCTTGTGGGACGACATCTACGTCGATATTTCCGGTGAGAATGTCACCACGCCCGGCAGTGGCGGCAGCAGCGGGGGCGGCCCGGTCGACCTCGGCACCGGTCGTATCGTCAACATCGCTACACGTGGTCAGGTGGGCACGGGTGCCAGCTTGCTCATCGGTGGCTTCGTGGTGGAAGAAGGTTCGCGCCGCGTGTTGATCCGTGGCGTGGGTCCGACCCTCGGCGGCTTCGGTGTTTCCGGCACGTTGGCCGATCCGGTGATCTCGCTCTTCAAGTCCGGCGAAACCACGGCCCTCGCCACGAACGACAATTGGGGCGACGCCAGTAACGCGGCTGATATCTCCGCCACGGCCGCCTCCTCGGGCGCCTTCGCCCTCGGTGCGGGCAGCGCCGACGCCGCGATTTTGATGACGCTGGAGGCCGGAGCCTATACCGTGCAGGTGAGCGGCAAGAACGACACGACTGGTCTCGCGATCGTCGAGGTCTACCAAGCCAAGTAACCCTTCGCGCAGTCGTATCTGAATGGTCCCGGGCGGACGGCATGTGGCAACGCCGTCCGCCCTTTTTATTTTCCACCCCAGCAAATTTATCTTCCATGTCCTTTCTTCGTTACCTCGCTGCCAGCGCCGGCCTGCTTCCGGTTGCCGCTTGGGCGCAAATCACCAATCCGGTTCCGGCGAAAATCGCCAAGGGTCCGATCACGCTCGAGGTCTCCGATTGGATTGCGGCGCCCGCTACCGGCAGTTCGCCGCGTGCGCGCCTTTCCGTGACCAAACCCGCCTACGATGGCAGCGGTCGACTCTTCGTCTGTGACCTCAACGGGCAGATGTATGTCATCCGCGACGGCGTGCTTTCCACCTATCTGGATCTGGAGGCGCAAATCCCTGCCTTCGTCGAGGAACCCAAGCTGGGCACTGGATTTCACTCCTTTGCGTTCCATCCCGACTTTAAAACCAACGGAAAGTTCTACACGGCGCACACCGAAAACCCGGGAGCGGTGACGGCCGATTTTCGGCCACCCACGTCGATCTCCATCGAGATGCAAAGTGTCATCACCGAGTGGACGGTGGCCGATCCTTCCGCCGCGGTGTTCACCGGCACGCATCGCGAGGTGCTCCGCATCGATTTCCCTCACGCGGTGCACAACGTGCAGGACATCGCGTTCAACCCCTACGTGACCAGCGGCAACGAAGACTATGGCATGCTTTACGTGTGCGTCGGTGACGGCGAGGCCGTGGCGGGCGGGTATCCCGAGATCGGCCATCGGCTCGATTCGGTCATGGGCACGCTGCTCCGTATCGATCCGTTGGGCACGAATGGCGTCAACGGCCGTTACGGCGTGCCGGCGGGCAACCCGTTTGTCGCCGATGGTGATGCGGCCACGCTGGGCGAAATCTACGCGTGGGGGTTTCGCAACCCCCATCGCCTCTCTTGGGACTCGGCGCATCCCGATCGGCTTTACCTTTTCAACATCGG
This sequence comes from uncultured Opitutaceae bacterium, assembly GCA_963974355.1. Lineage (GTDB taxonomy): Bacteria > Verrucomicrobiota > Verrucomicrobiia > Opitutales > Opitutaceae > Actomonas. The sequence continues at coordinate 8,544 of CAXBDS010000170.1, read as the reverse complement.
CGAGCGTCAGCTGGAGGAAGTTGAGTGGATCGTGAAGGGCGGTGATCACGGCTACAGTGTGCGCGAGGGCACGTTTGAGTTGAAACCTTCCGTCGATCCGGACGTCGTGTTTCCGTTGCCGGCGAATGACGCGTCGTTCGACTACGTGTATCCCGTGGCGCAATACGATCACGACGAGGGGCGCGCCATCGCGGGCGGATTTGTCTATCGTGGCACGGCGGTTCCGCAGCTCACGGGCAGGCTCATCTTCGGTGATATCGCCAACGGGCGCATCTTCACGGTTCCGGCCGACGGCCTGGTGCGCGGGCAACCCGCGACCGTGACCGAGGTGACGCTCACGCGAAACGGGGTGGTCCGCACCCTCCTGCAACTCACCGGGGCGTCACGCACGGATCTTCGCTTCGGCATGGATGAGAGCGGCGAGCTCTACGTCACGACCAAGCAGGATGGAAAGATTCGGCGGGTGCTGGCGCAACCTCCGCCGGTCAACGGCACCGGGCGCATCGCCAATATCGCAACCCGCGGTGAGGTGGGGCAGGGCGCCGCGATCTTGATCGGCGGTTTCGTGGTCGAGGATGCGAAACGGGCGTTGCTGATCCGCGGCGTTGGGCCGACTTTGGGCAGCTTCGGCGTGGCGAATGCCCTGGCCGATCCCATGATCACGCTTTACCGCAATGGCAGCGATGCGGTGGTGGCGAGCAATGACAATTGGGGGGCGGCCGCGAACGCGGCGGAAATCGCCAGCGCCGCCGCGGGCGCCGGGGCCTTTGCGCTGACGGCCGGGAGCGCCGATGCGAGCTTGTTGCTCACGCTCGAACCGGGCGCCTACACCGTGCACCTCGCGGGCGCGGGTGGATCGACCGGCGTAGGGCTGATTGAGGTCTACGAAATCCGCTGATCGAGATGGGACGCCTGATTAATCTCCTCGGTTTGCCGATCAGTTTGTTGGTGGTCAGCCCGCTGACGGCGAGCGACCGCTACGCGTCCGACGCCGCGGCGTTGTCGGCGGCGATCACCGCGTCCACGGCCGGTGATACGGTGATCATGCGCAACGGCGTATGGCGCGACGTGGTGATCGCGTTCGAAGGGACCGGGACTACCTCCGCCCCGGTCACGCTCCGGGCGGAAACGCCTGGGGGTGTGGTGTTGGTCGGGAAATCGCGCCTGGAAATCGGGGGCGAGCATCTGGTCGTTGATGGGCTCGTTTTCACCGACGGCTGGCTGCCCGATTCGGATCATGTCATCCAGTTTCGTCGTGGCTCGCGGGTGGCGACGGACTGTCGGCTCACGAATACGGCGATCATTTCCTACAACCCGCCGGATCCGACGCTGCGTTATTTTTGGGTGTCGCTCTACGGCCGGCGCAACCGTGTCGATCATTGCTACTTCGATGGCATGGCGCACAACGGCGTGACCTTGGTGGTGTGGCGGGATGGCTCGCGCGATGAGCACCGCGTCGATCATAACCACTTTGCGCACCACGCCTCCGGTGGCGGGGAAAACGGCTGGGAAACGATTCGCGTGGGCACGAGCTCGGATTCGTTGAGCGACTCCGCGACGACGGTGGAGTTCAATTTCTTCGAGGAGTGTAACGGCGAAATCGAGACGATCTCCAACAAGTCCGGCGCCAACCTTTATCGGGCCAATACGTTTCTCCGTAATCAAGGCATGCTGACGCTGCGTCACGGTGATGGTTGCCGCGTTGAGGGGAATCGATTCCTGGGTGAGAACGTGTCTAACACCGGCGGAATCCGCGTGATCGGGCGCGATCACGTCATCGTAAACAACTATATCGAGCGCACCCGCGGACGCGATGGCGCCGCAATTACGATCTACGCCGGCCAAGCCTCGCCCGAGCTGTCGGGTTACTCCCCCGCTGATCGGGCGACCGTGGCCTTCAATACGATCGTCGACGTGACCGGTCCGGCGATCAGTTACGCCGCAGGGCTCGGCTCGACGAATCGCAGCGTGTTGCCGACGGGGGTGGTGGTCGCCAACAACCTGCTGGCCAACACCAGCACCGCTTCGGGCGAATGGCTCACGGGAGCGTCGCCCGACAGGGTGGTTTTTGACGGCAACATCGCCTTTGGCCGGAGCGGGGCCGCGTTGCCTGCCGCCGGCTTCCGCGCCGCCGATCCCCGTCTCGCGCGGGGCGACGATGGTTTGTATCGACCGGCTGGTGACAGCCCGGTGGTCGACGCGGCCTCCGCGCCCCCGGCCGATGTTCCGCTCGATTTCGACGGCACCGCGCGGGGGAACCTGCGGGATGTCGGGGCGGACGAGGTCACGGCGGCCTCAAGCGCATGGCCGACCGCCACGGCGAGCAATACCGGACCGACGTGGCTCGGGGCGGAGCGGAACTTCCAGCTCGGCCGACTCGTCAACATTGCCACTCGCGGGCTGATCACCGGTGAAACTCAACCCATGATTTTGGGTTTCGTGGTGCAGGAAGGCACGGGCCGGACCGTGCTGGTGCGAGCCGTCGGACCGACGTTGGCCGGCTTCGGCGTCGCGGGTGTCGCCCCGACGCCGAGCGTGCAGGTTCTTTCCGGGCAGACGATCCTCGCGAGCAATGCGAATTGGAACGATGCGCTCGAGCCGGCGGCGTTGGCGGCGGCGGCCGTGCGCGTGGGCACATTTGCGTTGCCGGAGGGATCGGCCGACAGCGCGCTCCTCATGCGGTTGGAGCCGGGCGCCTACACGGCGATCATCAGCGATCCGAGCGGCTCCGAGGGCCTCGTTTTAGGCGAGGTCTACGAGCTGCGCTGAACCAACTTGGGGTTGGGGATGGCCGGTGTCGCGAGGGATGCGACACCGGCCTGAACCGGTGCAGCGGCGCTGGAGGGAGAATCAAGAGTGCTGGCCAAGCCGCGAGTTAATCAGGGCGTGTAGTCCAACGGTCCGACATCGGCTGCCACCAGTGGGAAGAGGTGGTTGACGTCGGTGCCTTCATTGCCGGGGGACGCCAAATAGACTGTGTAGCCACCCAGCGTCGTCGACGAAAGGCTCGGGGCGGAATCCGTGACACCCGCCGGCACGGGACTGAGGCCGATATTGCCGCTGGTGCCGCCGTAGTAAATCTCTCCGGCATAGGACGGCGAATCGATGGCGATCAGCTCATCAACGATGGGGTGGGTAGTCGGATCGACGAGTCCGGAGCGGGCGGCGTTACCGATGAACGTGATGACCTCCGGGGCGATGGTGCCGCTGCCGCCGCCGTGGGTAAAACTCGCTTCACAGTCCACCAGCGTGTTGTGACTCACGATAACGTCGTCGACGGGCCAGTAAGAGGCGCTACCCAGATTGCCGGTGCCGGTGGCGAAGAGGCCGATGCCGGAGAGAAACGCGCTGCTCTGCGCTCCTTGAACATAGTTGTAACGGATGACGTGGTCCCGGTCACTGGCGCGAATGCCGCCCTGGCCTGCGGCGGAGCCATCTTGCTGGATGAAGTTGCTCTCAACGATGCAGCCGGGCCCGATACGCAGGCTGAGCTGACCCGTGCAGTTGATGAACGTATTGTAACGGTAGGTGTTTCGACCGCTCTTGTTGGAGACGATCTCGGCATCGCCATTGCACGCCTCGAAATAGTTCCACTCGATGGTGGAAAAGGAATCGGTAAGCGAGTTGCTGGAGTCGCCGAGGCGGATCGTCTCGAGGCCATTGTCCTTGATGGTCGCTCCGGTTTGGAAGTCGATGAAGGCGTTGTGATCGATACGGTGGAAGTCCGCGTCAGCCACGGTGCGGCGGATGGTGATGAGCGGTCCGTTCCCGCGTTTGCCCTCGAAGTAGCAATGGTCGACTCGGATGCGATCGCCATCGATGGTCACCCAGTTCACCGTGAGCGACGGATCGACGTTGTCGTTATAGTCGATGATCGTGCATTCGGTGGCCCGGAGATCCTCGCCGAAGAGATAGATCGCTCCGCTGCTGGTGAACCCGTTGCTGTTGGTTTGCGGCTGACCGTCGGCGAAGCGGAAACCCTCCACGATGACATGATGCGCCGGTTCCGGCGCGGTGGTCGAAGGACGGCCGACTCGGATCTGCGCCTGGCCGGTGAAGGTGACGCCGCCGGGCGTCTCGGCGCGGGCGATGATCGGCGCGGAAGCGGTGCCGGCCGTGCCCGGAATATCGATACGCCCGGCGTTGTGATAGGTGCCGTCGGCCAGCACGATGACGTCGCCGGCGCTGGCACTGGCGAAGGCGGCTTCAAATGCGGCCACGGTGGTGTAGGGCGTGGGTGCGGCGACGAGGGTGAGGCTCAACGTTTCGTTGTCGGTGCCGCTGGCGTTGGTGGCGGACAAGGTGACGCTCGCCGAACCGCTTGACGTGGGACGGCCTTCGATCAACCCGGTGGCGGTGTCGATCACCAGTCCGGCGGGAAGTCCCGAAGCCGCGTAGGTGGTGGGCGTGTGCGGCGCGGTGGTGGTGATCTGGTAGGAGAACAGCGTGCCGGCCGAACCGGCGGCGGAGGTCGCGCTGTTGATGACGATGGGCGGCATGCCACCGAGGACGGTGAGCACGGCGTCGTCGGTCACGGAACCGCCGGGAGTCGTGATGGTGACCTGATAGGTGCCGGCGTCGGGCGCGGTGATGTTGTCCAGCCGAAGCTCGGGGTAGATCTCACCGGCGAGCGGCGTGCCGTTCCTTTTCCACTGGTAGGTGGTCGGGCGGGAGCCGTTGGCGATGACCCGGAACAGAACGCTGTCGCCGGCGTAGGCATCTACGTCGTTCGATCCGGTCACAACGGTCGGCGGGTCGTTGACGGTGAGCGAGGCGGAGGCGGTGGAGATGCCGGCAACCGTCTCGGCGAGCACGGTGTAAACGGCCTCATCGGCCTCGGTCAGGGCGTGAGGAATGGTATAGGACGAGGAAGAGGCACCCGAAATGAGCACCGCGTCCTTATACCATTCGAAGGAGGCGGCCCCGGCGAGTTCGGACTCAAGTGTGATGGAAAATCCAATACCGGTGTCGCCGGGGTTGGCGATGACGCTGGCGGGGTTTTCCGCAATATAGGGATAGCCGGGATGATTGAACTGGGTGATGGAGAGGTCGTCGATCGTGAAGCCGCCGACGCCGGCGTCGGAGTCCCCGTAGACGCCCAGGGTGTCGAACACCCAGACCGCACGGGAGCCGGGGTGCACGGAAGTGACCGCCCACTCGCCGGTGCCGCCATGGGCGAAGTTGCCGGCGAGCGTAAAGGTGACGGTGGATTCGCCCACGGTCGTGTGCTGCACGGTCAGTGTCACGCGGTAGGTCTCGCCGGGGACGAGACCATACGCGCCGGTGCCCGCGTAGGCGCCTATCTCGCGGTAGGCGAAAACGGTGTCGAAAAGCCCGCGGTCGGTCGGGATATCGCGATAGTAGATGCAGAGGCCTTCGGCATCGGCCGGGTTGAGCGAGATCGTCGCGAGGTAGCCGGCGTAGTTGTAGAGTTGCGACATTGCCGGGGTGAATCCGTCGGCCGCGATGCGGTTCGACGGGCTGGGCGTGGCATGGGGCACGTTGTTGCGCCCGGCGCTGGTGGCCTCGTTGGCTGCCGAGTTGAGCAAGGCAAGGCGGAGGAAGTCGAGGTCAGCGGGGAAGCTGCTGCCGTCGACCCGCAGGGTGAAGTCGGCGCGCAGAGATTGGCCCGCGACGAGTTCGCGAGGGAAGCCGTCGGTGGTGAAGTAGGTCACGGCCGCATTGCCCAGATCGGTGTCGACGGAGAGGGCGGGGTTCAGGCTGGATACGCTGGCGGCCGAGGCGGCGTCGACAAACCAGGCGGAGGAGGTTGGCAGCGATTGGCCGGTGCGGTTGCCGTCGGAAAACGACTCCGTGAGCAGTGTGGTGCCGGTGTAAACCACGGCGACATTGTCGACGGTGATATCGGTCGCGGGGGCGACGCCGCCGGAGGCGTAGAGTGCGAGAGTGACGTTGTCGAATTGGGGCGCAGTTCCGCTGTCGCTGCGGGACAGCGTGTAGCCGGAGAGACCACCCCCTTCGATCAGGACCTTGATGTCGGCGGTGCTGGAACCGGACTGGGTAATGGAGAGCGTGGCATGATAGGTCACGCCGGGGCTGAAGGTGGTGGTGGGTCCACCGGCGCTGCCGAGGATGCTGTAATCCGTGGTCTGGGTGATGAGCGCGGTGCCGCTGCCGCTCGCGTCGCGGCGGCGTAGAGACAGCGGGTTGGACGAGGACGGCGCAAGATTGGTGAAGGCGGCGTAGCCGGTGTAGGTGACGTCGGCGTTATCAGTGTCTGCATTAAGATAGTTGGTGCTGCCTTCACTGTCAAAGAGGCCGAAGCGGAGGCCCGAACTGACGTTGGCGGGAGCGGTCACGCTGAAGTCGAACGACAGTGTGAGCGATTCCCCCTCCGAGAGAAGTTGTCGCGGGAAGTAGGCGGTGGCATGGCGTGATGTGGCGCTGCCTGGCGTAAGCTTAAGCGCTTGGCTAGCGACGTTGAGGAGTGATCCGCTGCTGGAGCAATACCACGCGAGCGTGTCCAGCGGGAGCGCCGATCCGTCGGTGGCGCGCTCCCCGTCATCGAAGCCATCGAAGGCGATGACCGCGCATCCGGGGGCGGTGCGGCGGCTTTCCGCCGGGCCGATGTCGGTCGGGGTATAACCGGAGTCCTGGGTGAGGAGGATCTTGTCAACGATCGCACCGTCCTCGCGCATCCAGATATTGATTACGTTTGGTCCGGTGGACGTAACGTCGAGGGTGACCCGGCTGCCGTAGGTGGGGTCGACGTTGGTGCCGGTATTGACCCAATGGAAGGCGGTGTCGGGGGTGACGCCCATGCCGAGGTTGCCCGACGTGTTGGTGAGCGATGCGCCATTGAAACCGGCGATCACGGAGTTGCCGCTGCTATTGGGCCCGGCGAGGCGCAACCATACATAGTAGATGCCGGTGGTTTCGAAGTTCACGAGGTAGTCGGCCCGCGGACCGGTAAGGTCCGTCGTATAGTGGGTGGAGTCGGGCAGGCTCTGCAGGGAACCGCCGCTGGCATCGGCATAGGTGATGTCACTCCATTCGTGGAGGGAGGTGACAATGGCTTCGTGGCGGGCGGAGGGATGCTCGGCTTCCATGACGACGAATCCTTCGGTCTCGTGGAAGACGGCGGTTTGAGCGGATGCGGCGCTGCAAAGCAGGCCGAGGGTAAGCAGCGCGGCGACGCCGCGCGGGCGGAGTGATGGTATCATCATGACGGGTTTGTTCGCTGAGGTGGGCGGATGAGGCGCCGGGGACGCGCGAGGGGGCGAGGGTCGTGCAGGGCAGAACCGTGATCGGATCGACGGCGCCGGCGGAATGCGCGGCACCGGCACCGGTGACGGAGGGGAAGGCAACGCGAACGCGTTACCAGGCGTCGCCGGTGCGCTTGATCGAGACGTTATCGAAGTGCGCTTCGCCGCCGGAGACGGTGTAGTCCGCGTGACCGAGCATGATCACGACGTCGTCAGTGGCGGTGGAGGGGGCGGTGAAGGTGAGGGAATAGGTCTGCCACGTGGTGGACGTGACCGTCCATGCGGCGACGTTGGAACTGGTGGTTTCGTTGTAGATCCAAACGCGTCCGTCGGCGCCTGAGGTGTCGACCTTGGCGTCGAAGGTGATCGTGTAGCTCGCGGAGGCGGTGTAGTCGGTCCACGCCTGTTTGAGTTTTTGCCACTGAGCGCCATTGGCGACGAGGGTCGCGCCGTAGGCCCCGATGTGGGCGTTGGCACTGTCGCGGTAGGCGGTGGACGAGGTGGATTGGAAACGGGTCCAGCGGGCGGGCAGGGTTGCGTCGGAACTGTCGACGAGTTCGAAGCCCTGGTTCACCATCTTGACCGGGTCCCATTTGATGAGTTCGGAGAGGGCGGCGGCCTCACTGTGGGAGCCGGCCGCGGCGGCGGCATATTGGGCGGCGCCGATATACCAAACGAGCGGATCGAACTGGGCGTAGGGGATCCAGCCATACAGATCGCGGGAGAAGGCGTAGTCGCTGCAGTAGGAGCCTTGGGTGCCGTTGATGTGGTTGTGCTGTTCGGGCGCGGTGGTGGAGCCGTTCCAGAGATATTCGGTCTGGGTATCGGTGAACGCCTCCATATCCGCGCCGTTGAAGACGCTGCCGGATTGATGGAGAGAGTTGACGAATTCCATGTCCACGTTGGCGTGGGAGGCGTCTTCGATTTTCGCGCCGGCATGGGTGCCGTAATACCAAAAATAGGCGGTGCCCTGCGTCGTGAGCAGATTGGCGAAAAACGTGGCGCCTTTGTCTGCCTTGGCGCGGTAGGCGGAGTTGGCGTTTACCTCGTAGAGGATGTTCTGCACCTCGAGCAGCGCCATGTATTGGTTGTGGGGAAGGGGGCTGAACGAGGCGTTGGCTGAGAACGTGTCGTAGGTGGCTGGTTCGACGTAGTAGCCCTCGGTGCCACCGGCGAGGTCGACCCACGTGTCGCCGTAAAAGCCGCTGGCGTCATCCCACTTGGCGATGACGTGGTCTTCGAGAAAATCCTGATAGGTGTCGGCGTCGGTCTGGAAGGCCGAGAGCGCCCCGTATAGGCCCCTGAGGCTTCGCCGGCC
>CAXBDS010000169.1:0-11264 GCA_963974355.1 uncultured Opitutaceae bacterium | reverse complement strand
ATGATCGAGACGCACGATTCTCTGGTTACGGCCGACGCGATTCAGGCGTTGGCCGATCGTGCCCCGGCGGGCGGCGTGCGGCTGCTGTGGGACGCGCATCATACTTGGAAGAAAGGGGGCGAGGACCCGGTGGTTACCTGGGAAGCGATCGCGCCCATGGTGCGGCACGTCCACGTTAAGGACAGTGTATCCACTCCGAGCGCACGGCACGATTTTACCTATGTGTTGCCTGGTGACGGCGAGTTTCCGATGCGCGAGCTGCGGTCCCGTTTATCGGCGGATTCTTATGCCGGACCACTCAGCTTGGAGTGGGAGCGAAAGTGGCATCCCTATCTGCCGCCGCTCGCGGATGCGCTCGCGTTGGCGGACGCGCGCCGCTGGTGGTGACGGGCGGCGCGGGGGAAGGGGCGCCGGGGCGCGGCGTTAAGCGGCGTGACCCGAACCGCAAAAAAAAGGGGGCGCTAACATTTCCTGAAAAACCCATTGACACGAACTGGGGCGCCGAGTTGATAATTATAAACAAAGTTGATCTTGGTGCCCGCCTTGGGGCCCGGCTTTGTTTGCTATTTACCCCTATTTACTCCCATGCGCCAACGGGTTAACTCGTTAATTGTTATGCCTCGCCTTGCCTGCGTCCTGGCCCTCCCGGTCGGACTTTGGGCTCAAAGTGCCGAAGCTCCCTCAACGTCTGATGACGATGTCGTCGAGCTCTCGGTCTTTCGGGTCGATGCCAGCCAAGATCGCGGTTATCGCGCGACAAACTCGATCTCCGGGACGAGCCTGAACACGGCGATCCAGGATCTGCCGATGCCTCTTGAGGTCATCACGCGGGAATTCGTCGAGGATCTCGCGGCGACGGATTTTGAAGAGGCGCTAGCCTATACGGCGGGCGTCTTTACCGACCAGGATACCGAGAGTTCCGGCACCAATTCCAAGGGGGCCAACTCGTCTTACTCTTCGGAATTTTCCCCTTCAACCCGCGGTGGTTTGGGCGGTTCGTTTAGCAACGCGATCAGCATCCGGGGCTACAATGTCCAGTTTCAGAATCGCATGGGCTTTCGAGTGGGCGGCACGGTTTCGGAATACGGCGTGACGCTGGGCGGCATTCTTGATTCGTTGAACTATGAGCGTCTGGAGGTGGTGCGCGGACCATCGTCATTGCTCTACGGCATCGGCGTTTTGTCCGGCATCGTGAACGTGATCCCGGAACGGCCGCTGCCGGTGAGGAAGACGTCGATTTCGGCTTCAGCCGGCAACTTTGGCTATCAGCGTTACACCTTCGAGACGACCGGCCCGCTGGCCGCTTCGTGGATTCCCGGAGATCTGAGTTATCGCTTTGGTTACGCCAAGGAATCGCGTGATGATTGGACCGATTTTCGGCACAAGGACCTCGACTACTTTGTCGCCCAGCTGGAGTTCGAGCCTTGGCGCACCACGAACCTTTTTCTGGAGTATCAGAATGGTGATACGCGTTACGAAGGCACGGGTTCCCAGTTCCTTTACGATGATCTGAGCGAGCTGGCTTATGGTGGCGCGCGGCGGAACGAGTTTAACGAGCAGACGAATTGGAGCAAAGACGTGGGCGGGGCGGGACAGAGCTACCGCTACAGCGGTCCGGACACCTATGAGCAGCGGCGTGAGTGGAACGCCCTGGCCAACCTGGATATCACGCCCCTGGAAGGTCTGACCGTCGGGTTGGGCGGTTACTGGGGGGGGCAGGAAACCGACGATTTCGACGTCGATATCCGGACGATCAACAACAACGAATCGAATATCTTCGTGAATCGGCGGATTCGGAATCGGGATGGCACATATCGCACGATCATCCAGAACGTGCCGAACCGTTACACGGTCGCATTCGAGAATCCTCCTTCCGAGGTGTTCCCGGATACGACCGATTTCAAGACCGTGCGCACCTACTGGGTGAACCGTCAGCGGGAGGGCGTTTTTGCCCAATATCGGGCGCGAGCGAACTACGAGTTTGAGACGCCGTTCATCGGCGGGCCGGCTCAGCACAATCTCTTGGTCGGTCGTCACGACATCAAGGACACGATCGACTACCCGGTCGGTGCGGAGCTCATCCCGCGCATGTATAATTCGGTCAATTTGGTGAACGATCCTGATGGCGAGGATTCACCGACTGACTCGATCGTTTTTCGGAATATCTACGATCTCGATCCCATCCGTTACAACGGCGAGTTGCTCGCCCAACCGGGGCGGGAATATCAACAGACCGATCTCTGGTATACCGGCCACTACGCCATCTATCAGGGGCGGTTCTGGGGCGACCGTTTGATGTTCATCGGCGGCGTCCGGCACGACCGTTACCAAGGGAAGGAAAAGATTTATGACCGGAAAAACGGCTTGATCGGCTTGATCGAGAATCCCGACAACCAGACTTACGGGTTCTCGTCTGAAGAATACAACTTCGACGAGCCGATCAAAATTGCCACCAACACGTTTGCGTTGCGCTACGACATTCGGGAGGGCCTGGCGGTCTATGCGCTGGCCGCCGAGGGCGTTTCGCCCAACACCGGTGCCTTGGATGGCAACGACGACTTCATCGAAGCCGAGCAAAGTTTAAGCAAGGAAGTCGGCCTGAAATGGGAGCTCTGGGACGGGAAGGTGTCCGGCACTTTGTCCGTCTACGAAATCAATCGGGACAACGCCATCTGGCGCTTGCAGGGCGCGCCGACTCCGGCGAACTGGATCGGCGGTTCCAATCGCGGCGGAAATCGCGCTCGCCCGCTCCAGGACTTCGATCCGGCGGAAATCATTAACGGCATCGCGCCGCTCTCCTACGGCGTGGACAGCCGCTACTTCGAGGCGGGGGATCTGTTGGTCGATCCCGTGACGAAGAAATACAAGGATGGCATCCTTGCCATCGAGTCGCAGAACAACAACACGCCGCAGCCGCAGTTGGTGGTCTGGCTGGACTACAACAAGCTCGATCAGGCCGGCTTCCGCGATGAGATCGAGAAGGCTTTCGCCGACGTAGGCCAAAGCCGCTCCAACCTCGGTGATGGGTATGATCCCATCAAATACGAGCGCTCCCAAGGCACGACCTTCGGCCTGAACCCGAGCGACACCGGCACGACCAACGTCACCTTCAGTGACCAGGCACGCGGCGCGGACTTCCAGATGGTGATCGCGCCGGTGGAGAACTGGCAGATCATCTTCAACTACGCCTACACGACGCGCAAAGTGACCGACCCCTTCGATCTCATTCCGGCGGTCGATCAAGTGACCGGCACGGAGTTTGGCACCGAATACGATATCTGGGTCCGAACCTTTGGGCGCGACGCTTATGGTTTGGAGGAGATCGACGACAACGGCGACGGCGTGCCGGATCGCATCCTCAAGGACGGTGAGAAGGTTTCCACCACCAATATTGTTCCCGCCAACTCGGCCACGGGCGGTATCCAGGGCACGAGTCTGTTCTTCGGCGCGGAGCATGAGGCGTCGGTGTGGAACAAATACACCTTTACGAGCGGCCGCTTGCGGAATCTCTCGCTTCTCTTTGGCGCCCGCTACACCGGCCCTCAACCGACCTCGGTTTCGATTGGCGGCAGCGACCTGGCGGCGAACCTGTATCCGACGCCTGATACGGAAGCCCGCTGGGAATACGACACGGGACTGGTCTACAACGTTCGTTGGGGCCGCACCGATTGGCGCCTGAGCCTGAACGTCTACAATCTGCTCAACGACCAGAAGGGCTATACGGAGGCCTCCTATGTGAACGTCGAAGATGGTTCCACGGAACGTCGGCGCACGGAGGTTTACTACCGGCCGATTAGCTTCCGCCTGAGCGCGAAGATGACCTTCTGAAACTCTTCTCCATACCGGACTCGGTCGAGTCCGGTCTCTCGACAAATCCACCCCCAAAAAGCACATGAAAAAGTTACTCCCCCTGATCGGCTCTCTGGCGCTCCTCAGCGCGCCCGTGGCCCACGCGGCCTTTACGAAGGTCGCTGATTTTGAGACCGGCCTCGACGGCGCGGTGCTCGGCACTTCGATTGACCTTTCGGCCGGCGATACCGGTGTCGGCGCCATCGCGGTGATCGACGATCCTTACGCGGCCGGCAACAAGGTGATCGAGCTCTCGCCCGGCACGTTCCGCAACGGCACCGGTGGCCAGAACACCTGGTTCACGATTCCGATTCCCGCCGTCACCGGCACCGGCACGATCTACGGTCGCTACGCCAAGCAGACCGATGTCGTGAGTCCCGTCTGGGGCACGACGCCCGCCGCCGCGCCCGCCTCCTACGGTGATTATTCCCAGGTTTTCGGTCACTCGATCGATTCGATTCTGATCGTGTATGACGATACCGGTTACAAAACGACCAACTTCGCCACTGCGCCGAAGATCTGGTATGAGTTCTGGTTCGTTTTTGATCAGACCACGAACAAGTATGACGCCTACATCCGTGGCGGCGAATACACGGCGATTACGAAAATCTACTCGCAGGCGACCTTCCGCACGAAGGGCAACGACGCGCAGAAATTTTTCTATGCCCGCAGCACGGTCGGCAGCCTGACCGCGCCGGCCGCCGTGGATAACGTCTACTTCGACGATATTTATGTCGACACGACCGGCGCCAATCTCGCGACTCCCGGATCCACTTCGGGTGGCACGGATGGCAATGGTGAGCAGACGGATGATGGACCGGTCGTGATCGGTTCCGGCGATATCGTGAACATCGCGACCCGCGGCACGGTGGGCAGCGCCGAAGGCATCATGATCGGTGGCTTCGTGATTCAACAGGATCGTCGTCGCGTGTTGATCCGCGGGGTGGGCCCGACGCTGGGCAGCTTCGGGGTCGGCGGTGTGCTCGCCAATCCGAAGCTCACACTGCTCCGCGGCGAGACCGTCGTTGCGACCAATGATGATTGGGGATCCGCCTCCAACGTGGCGCGTATCACGGCGACGTCCTCGGCCGTCGGCGCCTTCCCGTTGGATGCCGGCAGCGCCGATGCGGCTATTCTGCTCACGCTTGATGCTGGCGCCTACACGGTGCAGCTCTCCGGAGTCGGTGGCACCACGGGCGTGGGTCTGATCGAAGTTTACCAGGCGAAGTAAGAGGCCCTGGCTTCCTGCTTCGAGTGGGTTGTGACACGGGCTGCGTTCTCCAGAGCGCAGCCCGTTTTTGTTCCCGAATTTCGGATGTCTCTCTCTGCGTCAATCATCATTCCTCCGACCTCATGACCCTCTTTCTCCGATTCTTTTTTGTGGCTGGTATGGTTCTGTGGGCCGCCGCGGCGCGGGCTGAAATCAGGCTTCCGTCGATCATCGGCGACAACATGGCGTTGCAGGCAGACAAGGCGGTCCCGATCTGGGGTTGGGGCAGTGCGGGCGAGACCGTTGCGGTGGCGTTTCAAGGCCATCATGTATCGGGATTGGTCGACGCCGAAGGCCGATGGTCGGTCATGCTGCCGGCACTCCGGGTCGATGCCACGGGGCAAACGTTGACGGTGGTCTCGGGCGAGAACGAAGTGGCCGTGGGCAATGTGGTCGTCGGCGACGTGTGGCTGGCGAGTGGTCAGTCCAACATGGCTTTGGAAGTGGAGCAGTCGGATCGCGCCGAAGAGGAGATCGCGGCGGCCACCCATCCCACGATTCGGCTCTTTACGGTGAAGCAAGCCGTGGCCGTCGCGGGGCCGCTCGCTGATTGCGAAGGCCGGTGGGTGGAGTGCGCGCCGGAAACCGTGGGGGCGTTTTCCGCGGTTGGTTACTTTTTTGCCCGTGATCTTCAGGCAACGTTGGATCGGCCGGTGGGCGTGATCCATAGTTCCTGGGGGGGCACGAAAGCAAAAGTGTGGTTGCCGCAGGCCGCGCTGGACGAGCGTCCGGAGTTGCAGGTCATCAACGATGCGTGGGCGGCGGAATTGGCCGACTACCCTCGCGCGAAGGCCGAGTTTGACGCCCATTTTCCCGCGCTGCAAACGGAGTGGGAGGCCGTCGCGGCGGCGGCGATCGCGGCTGGAAAAGCGCCGCCGGCGGGGCCGCGGCTTCGCACCGGTCCGAACAGCCAGTATGTCCCGGCCGCGCTTTACAACGCGATGATTGCGCCGCTTATCCCGTATGGACTGAGTGGATATATCTGGTATCAGGGGGAGAGCGACGTGGGGGCGCCGCAGCTTTATGCCGAGACGTTGGTCGCATTGGCACACTCCTGGCGCGGCGGCTGGCAGGATCCGTCGCTGGCCTTTATTTGTGTGCAGCTGCCGAACATCGATCGCCAACCGGAGCCTTCGCGCAGCGGTTGGGCGGAGTTACGCGAAGCGCAGCTGAAACTGTTGTCGGTTCCGGATACCGCGCTGGTGGTGACGATCGACGTAGGCGACCCGGGCAGCGTGCATCCCACGCACAAGCAGCCTGTCGGTCATCGCGTGGCGTTGGCGGCTCAGGCTTTGGTGCACGGCGCGGATCGAACAAGGACGCTGAGTCCGGTGCCGCGAGCATGGGCCACGGAAGGGGATGCCATGCGCATCCGTTTCGACCACGTGGCCGACGCATTGCGAACCAGTGATGGCGGGGAGGGACGTGGTTTCGTGGTCGCCGGTCCGGATCGTATTTTTCATCCGGCGCAAGTGAGGTTGGCGGGTGATGGCGTGGTCGTTTCTAGTCCGATGGTCCCGCAGCCGGCAGCCGTGCGTTACGGTTGGGCGGACAACCCGCCCTGCAATATTGTGGATGGGGCGGGCTTGCCGGTGACGCCCTTTCGGACGGATACGTGGGCAACGCCGGCGCTGGTCGCGCACGAGTTGGACAAATAGGTTGCGTGCGGTCCGGGCAGGGCAGCCCCTTGGTGACGACTGGGCGGTTGAGGCCGTAAAGGGGAGCGTGGCAAACGAGGCTAGGTCGCTTGGCGGCGTTTGCGGGGAGCGCGGGAGACGGGGGCGGAGGCCACGGGCCCGGTCGTTGTGCCGAGGCGCAGCTGGGCGGAGAGCATGATATTTTGATAATCTTCATCGGCCCAGCCCGTGGTCTCAAAGAGGAGGTTGGCGGCGGTTTCTCCTAATTTCTCGGGGGCCGAACTCGCGCACGTGATGTGAGGCTCTTCTTCGACGCAGGCGCGGGTCGCATCGATGGCGGCAATGCTCAACTGGGCGGGGATTTTCCACCCGGATTGATGGAGTGCGTTGACGGCGCCACGAGCCATCACGCCGTTGAAGGAAATGACGGCGGTGGGGGGCGGACCGGGGCGAGCGAGGAGCTGCATGATGGCCTCACGGCCTTCGTGCCGATCCGCAGCGTCGGGGGTATTGACCACCGCGGAGTCGGGAATCGGGGGGAGGCCGTGGACCTGAAGGGCGGTCTGCAGGGTGTCGAACCGGGTTTTATGATTCGGGTAATCGGGGAGTCCGCCGATCCAGCCGAAGCGTTGGTGACCGAGGCCCGCGAGATGCTCAACGAGCAGCTCGACGGATTGCGTTTCGTTGGGGCGGACGGTGTGGCACAACCCCGGATAGCTACCCATGATCGAAACGATGCGGCGGGTGAGGCCGCGCAGCGAGCGAAGGAATTTGGGGTCGACCGCCCCGAGCACAATCAACGCCGGCGGGATGGGCCCGGGATCGGAAAAGTCGATCGTGTCTTCGGTGCCGAGCATGACCATGGCGTAGCCTCGCGCGAGGAGTGAGCGGTGCAGGCCGGCTTGCACGTGGCTAAAAAAGTTGCTCGCGAGAAACGGTTGGAGCCCGGAGCGCAGCACGATCCCGATTTGGCGATTTCCGCCGACCGCGACGGTCGTGTGGGGAGTCATCCCCTTGGGGCGGTAGCCGACCTTTACCGCATGGGCCCAGACGGCCTCGTAAGTCTCGGGCTTAATCCGTTCACGGCGACCGTTCAGAATCTTCGAGACCAAGGCCTGGGAGATGCCGAGGGAGCGGGCGATATGACTTTGGGAAACGCGAGGTTGGGGATCCATGAGGGTTAGTTTTTGGCGAGCGTTGAATGGAGCCGGCGGCGGATGATCCGAGTGGGGATTGGCGGCGCGGAATCCTGTGACGTGGTCGGGTAATGCGGTGGCGGAACGGTCCGCGAGGAGGCCGAAGCTCCTTTGACGGAAAGGCGGGGGATGGGGCAGGAATTCATGGGAGGGGCGGGGTTAATAATGGGTAATTAAAATAACCTAATAAAGGTCAAATCGGCGGGAAAAATCGACGGAAAGGGGTGTGCGGGGAGGCCATTTGGTAATAACTATGAACTAGACGCGGGCGATGGGGTGGTTTCGGTTCAGTCGGTGCGGGAGGAAGGAGGGTTGATGAAAAGGAGGCGTTTTTGGCCAGAAAATGCATCGGACCAAGCGTTTCCCCGGGCTGCAACGGCTGAAATCGAGCATTTGATAATTATGCGGCGCTCGGATGACTCCGGCAGGGGAGCGGGATGGTGGCGGCGAAGGGTTCCAGTAAAATTCCATTTGACAGAGATTCGGTGAGTCGTCTGATAATTATTAAAACAGCGAGGGATTTTGTTCCAAGCTATTTTACCCCTCACCCCGTTTACACCCTCCCTTATGAAGTCTGCCCCAAGACCCTATTTCGCGTATTCGCGTCGCTGGATGGCGTTTGCCACCTTGCCTTTGACCGCGCTGGCCCAAGAGGCGCCGATGGCCAGCGATGCCTCTGATGATGACACCGTTGTGATGTCGGTCTTCACGGTCGATGCCAGTCAGGACCGAGGTTATCGGGCCACAAACTCGATCTCAGGAACGAGCCTGAACACGGCGATTCAAGATTTGCCGATGCCGCTGGAGGTCATCACGGCGGAGTTCGTGGATGACTTGGGCGCGACCGATTTCGAGGAAGCGCTGAAATATACTTCCGGGGTTTTTACGGAGCAGAATACGGAGAGCAGCGGTTCGAATTCCGCCGGGGCCAATGCCGCTTACTCCGCGGAGCAGTCGCCATCCACCCGCGGTGGTCTGGGCGGAAACTTTAGCAACGCGATCAATATTCGGGGCTACAATGTGCAGTTTCAGAACCGCCTCGGTTTCCGGGTGGGCGGCACGGTTTCGGAGTATGGGGTGACGCTCGGCGGCATCTTGGATTCCCTGAACTATGAGCGGCTGGAAGTAGTGCGCGGTCCGTCTTCGTTGCTTTACGGCATCGGCGTTCTTTCGGGTATCGCGAACATCATCCCCAAGCGTCCACTGCCCGTGCAGAAGACGACTATCGGCACCAGCGTGGGAAGCTATGGTTATCAGCGCAGCACCTTCGAAACGACCGGCCCGGTCTTCGGTAAAGTGCTGGGAGGGGACCTGCGTTACCGCATCGGCTACGCTCACGAGACCCGGGATGACTGGACCGATTTCAAATCCAAGGAATTGGACTACTTCGTCGGTCAGCTGGAGTATCAACCGTGGAAGAACATGAGCCTGTTCCTCGAGTATCAGCAGGGAGACACGCATTACACGGGGACGGGCGATAAGTTTCTTTTTGATGATTTGAACGAGCGCTCCTTCGGCTTGGCGCTGCGCAACGAGTTTAACGAACAGGTGAACTGGGCTCGTGAATACGGCGGCGCCGGACCGGAATATCGCTACACCGGTCCCGACACCTACCAGGACCGCCAGGAGTGGAACGCGCTGGCGAACCTGGATATCACGCCGCTCGAGGGGCTGACGGTCAACCTGGGTGGTTACTGGGGCCGTCAAAAGACCGACGACTTTGATGTCGATGTGCAGACTCTCAACAATCAGGAGTCCAATCTCTTCGTTAAGCGCCGCGTGCGGACCAGCACCAACCCCGATACCTACCGGACCGTGATCCAGTATGTGCCGGATCGTTACATCACGACGTTTACCAATCCGGCGTCTCCGGTTTTCAACGACACGACGGATTTCAAGACCGTGCGTTACTACTGGCTGAATCGCCCGCAGACGGGCGCCTTCACCCAATACCGGGTGCGGGCCAACTATGAGTTCGAGACACCGTTCATCGGCGGTCCGGCCACCCACAACATTTTGGTGGGGCGGCACGATATCAAGGACACGATCGATTACAGCCAGGGCACCGAGCTGCTGACGCGTCTTTTCGTGCCGAAGAACATCGCCTCGACTCCGGATGCGGATGACCCGTCGAATGACTCTCTCGTTTTCAAGGAGCTCTTCGACTTTGATCCGTTGCATTACAACGGCGAGTTGCTGGCCCAACCGGGCCGGCAATACCAAGAGACCGAACTGTGGTATACCGGTCACTACGCGATCTACCAAGGCAGCTTTTGGGAAGACCGCATGATGCTCATCGCGGGCACTCGCTTTGATCGCTACCAAGGCAAAGAAAAGGAATATGATCGCAAGAATGGCCTCTCGGGCCTGATCGAAAATCCCGACAACGAGACCTACGGTTTCATTCGCGAGGAATACAACTTCGACGAGCCGGTCAAAGTGCAGACCAACACGGTCGCGGTTCGCTACGACATCCGTGATAACCTCGCGGTCTACGCCCTGGCGGCCCAAGGCGTTTCACCCAATACCGGGGCCCTCGACGGGAACGACGATTCGATTGATGCCGAGCGCAGTCTTTCGAAGGAAATCGGCCTTAAATGGGAGCTGATGGATGGTCGTCTCTCGGGCACGTTGTCCGTTTATCAAATTGAGCGGGACAACGCGATTTGGAATTTCGCGGCCGCCCCGCGTCCCTCGGCCTGGGTGGGTGGTTCCAATCGCGACGGCAACAATGGTCGCACGCTGAACGACTTCGATCCCTCGGATCTGACCAGCGGGCGTGCGAAGCTCTCCTATGGGGTGGATTCGTCCTACTTCAATCCCGCCGACATCAAGCAGGATCCCGTCACCCGCCAATATCCGCCGGGCATCCTTTCGATCGAGCAAGAACACAACGACAGTTCGACGCCGCAGCAGTTTGTTTATCTCGACTATGCCATGTTGGACGCGGCCGGATTCCGCGACGAAATCGAGCGGGCCTTTGCCGATACCGCACGCTCCCGCGGGACCAATACCGCGGACATCGATCCCATCCGCTACGATCGCACGACCGGCACTTACTACGGGGTTAACCCCAGCGGCAATACGGGCGGCAACGTCACCTTCAGTGACCAGGCCAACGGCGTCGACATGCAGTTGATCTACGCGCCGATCGAAAACTGGCAGATCATTTTTAACTACGCTCATACGAAGCGGAAGGTGACGTCGGCGTTCGATTTGGTGGCGGCGGTCGATCAGCAGACCGGCGCCGAGTTCGGCACCGAATATGACATCTGGGTGCGCACCTTGGGCCGTGAGGCTTACGGCCTGGAG
>CAXBDS010000168.1:0-11309 GCA_963974355.1 uncultured Opitutaceae bacterium | reverse complement strand
CCCGACTGCCTCGAAGCCCCGCCCGCCGACGTCGAGAGCTGGTGTGCCGGCGTCAACCGCGCGGTGCGCCAATCCTTTCCCGACGCCCTGATCATCAGCGGCAACGAGCAGGCGCAGGTCACGGCCGACACCGGCTGGCGTTTCGACCACCAGCCCGGCTGCGATTTGTATTCGATGCACACCTACCCCAACGGGGCGTGGCACTCCCTTTCGGTCGACGGCATGACCGACCCGCTCATGCACAGCCTGTTTCCGTTCTACCTGAAATGTGCCCGCGCGTTCGGTCCCGTCATGATGCAGGAGTTCGGCACGATCTTCACCGCCGGTGCCTGCTGCGACACCTACCTGCGTGCCATGCTGCCCGCCGCCTGGGCCGCCGGCGCCAACGGCTTCCTCTGGTGGAGTCTGCGCGACTTCGCCGCCCCCGGCCACCCCTACAACAAAAACGCCTTCGAGGGTCCGCTCGGCATCGCCGGCGCCGATGACCAGCTCAAGCCCGTGCTTCGCTTCTTCGGCGAGTTCATCGCCGGCCTCGCCGCCGCCCCGGAACCGGTCATCGACCAGGGTGACGTCGCGGTTTACTGGCCGCGCCACTACTACCTGCGCGACGAGCCCCTCAATCCCGGCAACGACCCAAAACCTGTTTCCCGCCGACTGATCATCGCCCACTTCACGCTCGGAGAACTGGGGCATCGCGTGGGCATCGCCCGCGGCGACCAGCTTTTGACCGGCATCAGCGCGCAGACGCTCGTCGTCACCGGCGTCGCCCTCACCGCCGAGGAAGTCGAAGCGCTCATCGCCTGGGTCGAGGCGGGCGGACACCTCATCCTGCAAGGCGTCGATGTCACCAGCTACGGCGTGGCGGCCAACCGCCTCATCGGGGCCGACGCCATCGACCTGCGCGCGCCGCACGCCACCGGTGTGAAGGCCTTCGGCGCCGGTTGGGACTTCCACGATTTCGCCCGCGATGTGTTTACCGGCGTCGCGCCCACCACCGCCCGCGTCGTCGCGGCCGACGATCAAGGTCGTCCGGTGGTGTTGGTCAACCGGCTCGGTCGCGGCCGCGTCGCGACCTGCCTGGCCCAACCCGACGATGACTTCGCGCGCCTGGCCGCGAATCGTGCCGATCGCAAACGTTGGCAACGCTGGTATCGCGGCATGTTGCGCCTGTTGAAAAGTTAGCGGTGAAACCGTGGGTCGGGGTTTATCCCCGACTGTCGGGCGTAAAGCCCGACCCACTTCAACGCGACTCCCTTGGTCATGCATTCCGCCCCTCCCACCTACCTCGGCCTCGACATCGGCGGCACCAAGACCGCGTTGTGTCGCTGGTCAGCCGGCCAAGGCCTCAAATCCCTCGCCGTCTGGCCCACGTCCGGACCTGTCGAAACCCTAGCGGAAATCAAACGCCTCCTGCGCCTCCACCGCCCCGCTGAACTCGCGGGCCTCGGCATCGCGTGCGGCAATCCGCTCGATGCCAAACCCGGCCTGATACTGTCCCCGCCCAACCTCCCCGGTTGGGACCGCGTTGCCATCGTGCGCGAGCTCCGGGCAGAGCTGGATTGCCCCGTATTCCTCATGAATGACGCCAACGCCAACGCCCTCGCCGAGTGGCGCTTCGGGGCCGGACGCAAACGCGACTCAATGATCTTCCTCACCGCCGGCACCGGCATGGGCGCCGGCGTCATTCTGAACGGCCGCCTGCTTGAAGGTGCCTGCGGCAACGCGGGCGAGGTGGGCCACTGGCGCCTGGCCGACCGTGGTCCGATCGGTTACCACAAGGCCGGCTCATTTGAAGGCTTTTGCAGCGGCGGCGCCCTGCCCGAACTGGTAAACTTTCTGCCCCGCGCCCAGAGCCCGGCGCAAGTCGCCGCGTGGCGAGCGCAACACGCCACGACCAAGTCGCTGGCCGAGGCCGCGCTGGCGGGCGACCCGACCGCCCTAGCTGTATTCAGCGAAGCAGGACGCCGGCTCGGCCAGGCGGTCGCGCTGATAATCGACGCCTTCAACCCGGAGTGCATCGTGATCGGTAGCCTGTGGGTGCGTTGCCGAGCTCTACTTGAGCCCACGATGCGGCCGGTCTTGGAAGCCGAGTGCCTGCCCGACTCCCTCCGCGCCTGCCGCATCGTGCCCGCCAAACTCGGCGGCCGCGTCGGCGACTACGGCGCGATCTGCGTCGCCCTCCACGGCCTCGGTCAACTGGATCAATAAGGGCGGCGCGGCGCCGTTGGGCTCGACCTCGTGTCGAGCCGCGAACGCATTCCACCGTCCCGCCGTGGTCCCATTTCCCGGCACCACGCACCGCACACCCCGCCCCCTCCGCCGCGCGGCCTCACACGAGGTGAGGCCCTATGGCGCCTTTCTACGACGTCGCAAAAAAGGGCGTCCGCCGGACTCGCCGGCGAACGCCCCAAAGGAAACGAGGGGCGACGAATCGCCCCCCGGTTAAAGGGACTTAGAACTCGAAGGTCGTGGAGAGGATGATGCGCCGGGGCGTCTGGAAGACGTATTGGCGCAGCGCTCCATCCGAGAAGGTTTCGGTGGTGATCAGATCGTCCTCATCGAGGAGATTGTTCACGTTGAGTTGGATCGACCACTTCACGTCTTTGCCGAGGATCGGCAGCTTCCGCGTGTAGCCCACATTGGCATCCACCAAGGTGTAGGCGTCACCATAGATGAGTTCGCGGGTGGCCGGATCGCTCGAGGTGTAACCCACGACCGACTCACCGCGCCAACGCAGACCGCCACCGAGCGAGAAGCCGTTGAGGGCGCCTTCGCGGAAGAGGTAGTTGGCCCGAAGGTTGGCCGTTTGGGTCGGGCTGCCGAGGTAGCGCGCACCTTCCGGTTTGTAGAGCGTGTTCTCGATGCCGGAGGCGATGGACGTGAGCGCCTCGGAGACCGTCGTCAATCCGTCCGCGGGATCGTTCGGCGTGACCGGTGCACCGGCGGTGTTGATCACGTAGCCACCCCGATTTCCCGACGTGAAGGCCCCGCTGCGAGCTGCGACGTAGGCTTCCACGGCTTTGCCGATGTTGGACCGCACGGTCTTGTTGTCGGAGAAGTTGAAGGACACCCGCAGGTTACGCGTGGGGTTGGCCACCAGTTCAAACTCCCAACCTTCGGAGTCGGAATCGAAGCTGTTGCCGCCGGCATTCACGTTGAGATCACTCGCGGTCAGCTTCGTATCCATGCCCAGATCGGCGAGCACCGCGGGCAGGATCCCGTTGAGCTCAAACGTCGACCAGATGTTGTTAATGTCACCGTTACCCGTCACGAGGCCGAAGTCGGCGTCATCGCGGGCCGCGGTCTCGTAGCGGGTGAGCGTCACGTAAACCTTGCCGCTGAAGAGACTCAGCTTGAAGCCGTAGTCATCGCTCTCGCCGCGGGGCGGAGGCGGACCGGAGTCACCCGGGAACATGATCAACTGCGGGTTGGGCAGCGCGAAGTTCGAAGCATGATTATAGAAAACAGAGAGCCAATCGGTCGCGTGAACCACGATACCCTGGCTGCGCGTGATGGCCTTGTATTTGTCCGGCGTGCTGGCCCGCACCGCTTCCCACGTGCCTACGGTATAGGCGCCCACCGGAGCGCCGGTGCGCTGCGCTTCGCTGTCGAAAAAGTCCACCTTGTCCTGGCGATATCCGAGGGTGGTGACGATGCGGTTGCCCCAGAAGTGACTCTGCGCGGCGATCATGGCGGATTCGAAATCCGACTTGTAGTCATAGATGCCGTTTTGAGCAGGATATTGCAGCGTCGAAATCGTGCCGCCGCGGGACAGGTTGGGAACCCCGTCGAGGGAAACGTTCTTCCAGTCCGGAATCGCGATGCCGGCCAGCGGCCCCGTCAGATCGACGTAGGTGCGGCGCTTGATGTTGTTGGCGCGGTTGTTCGGATTGGCGCGCAAGGCGGGCGAGCCGGGATCGGCAATGATCTCCGCCGTCGCCACGCGGTAGGTTTCCTCGGTGCGATATTCGAGCAGACTGGCGAGCTGATGCCGGCCGAAGATCTTGCCCAGATCGAGCTCGTAAGCCGCGGTGAGACGCACGTCGTCGGCCGACTCGTCGCGCGAGCGGACGCCGTTGGTGCCTTCCACAAAGGGACGCCCGAGATTCGGATTCGGGGTGCGATCCGGCAGCGTCGCATTCGGATCCCAGTAGACCGTGATGTCGACCGGGGTGAGCGCGTTGCTCAGGTAGGTGTCCTCCACCCGATTGTAGGCGAGCTCGAGGTTGAAGTTGTCGGCAAAGCTGTGCTGCAGCGTCGCCGTGAACGAATCGTAATCGACCACGTTGCCGTAGCCCGCGCCGGCGATCGCCGCGTCCTTCGGGATGACGGAGAAGTCGCTCAACAGGATCTGCTGATCCGGCGGCACAAAGGGCAACGCCCAGCCGTCCGGCGCCGCGAGGGCGGAAACCGCCTTGTTCTGCCAATCGTAGAAGGCACCCGACGTCGTGTCATAGACAAAGTAGTTGGTGCGCACGAGTTCGAGACCGGCACCGGGCGCGGGCGGAAAACTCACAAAAGTGGGCTTGCCGGCGTCGAACCAAGCCGACGTGCGGTCGACGCCCGCCCACGGCACGAGCCGGGACTGGTCGACCGAGCCGCCTTCGTATTCGACATCAAGCACCGTGGAGCGCGCGATCTGCCACTTGGTCGAAAACGCCACGCGGTCGGCATCCTTGTGCTCGTAGGGCCGCCAGCTGTTTTCCCGGTCACTCAGGCCGTTGATGCGCAAGCCCCAGGTGCCGGGCACGATCACGACGTTAACGTCACCCGAGACGCGGACTTGGTCGTTGTTATCCGTGCGGAATGTTACCGAGGAGTGATTGCGCGTCACACTGGCCTTCTTGGTGACGACGTTGAAATTGCCCGCCGCGGCCGCCACCCCGAACAGGATGGAGTTCGGGCCGCGCGCAAATTCGACGCGCTCGAAGTTGAACGAGTCTACCTCGATCGGATATTTGAAAAAGTTGACCGAACGCCCGGTGTTGCTGCTCGCCGGCAGACCGCGAATGCGAAACTGCGTATCGAACTCCACCTGGTTGCTCCCGGCCGCCAGACCGTTTTGGAAACCGGGGATGCGCTCGGTGTTCACGGCGTAATCGGAAAGCGCCGCGAGGTCCGTCGCGGCGATATCGCTCAGGAATTCCGCCGTGAAGACCGAGATCGGCGCGGGCGTATCCTTCAAGCTCGCATTGAGGCGCGAACCGGAGGCGGCGTTTTGCGCGAGATAGCCGGTATCCTGATCGGTGTTGACGACAAACGGGGCCAGCACGACGGCCTCATCATCGCCCGCCACCGGGTCCGGAGACCGTTGGGCGAACGACGACAAGGTCGTGAAAAATGCGCTGCCGAGGACGACGCGCGGAGCAAACCGAAAGGCGAAGGTGAGTCGAGGTAGTGTCATGGTTGGGGTGGGCCGAATGAGACATCGCAATCGAAGCGTCATCTCACCCGAGGGGTTCAGGTTCACTCCCGGTTCGACTCAAATGGGCGTCGAAACCGGGGCGATGCCGCAACATGCAATTCCCCCTGCACGCATTCGAATAAAACGACGGTTTAGCCGTTTACCTACTTTGCCCGCGTCGCGCCCTGTTCCAGCCATCACACGTCTTCAGCGTGTCCACACGCGCAAGGGCGCCACGTAGTCCGCCGGCGTTTTGCGCGAGAGGGTTTTACCCGCCTCCCATGCGGCCTGGATCAACATTGTCTTTTCGTTCGCTGGCAGCCCCCGCTCATTGCGATGCATCTGCGACACCACGAGATCAATGGCCCCGGCCGCGACAAATTCGTGGT
This sequence comes from uncultured Opitutaceae bacterium, assembly GCA_963974355.1. Lineage (GTDB taxonomy): Bacteria > Verrucomicrobiota > Verrucomicrobiia > Opitutales > Opitutaceae > Actomonas. Next base: position 5,516 of record CAXBDS010000168.1, on the reverse strand, counting down.
TGGGATAAAAACCGCTCAGGTGCGGCCGATCTTCCTTCCAATAGAGCGTCACACAGGAGACCTCGGTCGGAACTTTTACGCGGGCATTCTTCAGCCACTTCAGAATGTCATCATTGATCGTGATGATGGCCTCGGGCCGCCAATGCTGATACCACGCCATGAAACTTTGCTCGTCCCAGTTCTCCGTAATGAAACTGTCGATACGATTACGCGGGTGCGATAATTTTTGAAACGCCTCGTAGCCTGCCAGCCAGAAATGGTTCGCGTGGTCGTCCATGCGCGAATGCATGGCGATGCCGATGCGCTCATGGCCGTAGACGAGCAACAACTGAATCAGGCGACCAATGGTCGAAAACTCATCGTTGCACACCTTGTGCAGGCGCGGGGTGATGAAGGTATGATCGATCGCCACCGTCGCGAAATTGTCCCACTTGAAATTGATGTCGGTCACCCCGAGTCCGTCGGTCAGCGGCGCGATCACCATGCCGGGGATGCCGCGGGCCTCCATGATCTGTGAGAGGCGCCGCTCGGTCATACCGGGTTCGGACAAATCAAAATACGGCAGCTCAAACCCGAGCTCGCGCGCCCGCGCCTCGGCCGCCTTGTAATAGTGGCGGTGCGGCCGCTTCGTGTCCGCCATGATGTCGGCCAGCGGTCGATTGCACACGAAACCGATACTCAGCCCGCTGCGCAGCGGCCGCCGGGTGCGCAAATATGACATGTGCGCCGAAACCAGGGGGTTTACCCGATACCCCATCGTCTTCGCCAACCGCGCGATTTTACGCCGCGTCGCGACGCTGATTTTCGGGTGGTTGCGCAGCGCCAGCGAGACCGTGGTGCAGCTCACCTTCGCCCGGTCGGCAATGTCCTGCAGCGTCACATACTGTGGACCGGAATCACCAGAAGGGGGCATGATCAAGGACAAGCCATTCGGCACTGCCCGCTGTCAATCGGGAACGTCATGAAAGGTCTTCGTGGCGGTCTCAACCACGGGCCGTTCGGGCGCGCCATCAGCGTCCGAACGAACCCGCGGTCCGACCGCATCAGGCTACCACGTGATCTCCAGCACGGCGCCCGACTCACCGTCGCCGGCCTCTTTGGCGTAATAGTGCAAAAAGGCGTTTTCCCCGGCATCGATCGCGAAGGCGATCGGCCCGCCCCCGGTCACCGCCCCTGTGACATCGAACGCGATCCACGCCTCCGCGTCGACGTTCGCGGCAGACGCAGTCACCGCGCCGCGCGCGGGCTGATTGCCGGCGGTCACCGTAGCCTCCGTCCACGATGTATCCGAAACTCGGTATACCGTCGTGGCCCCGTCTCCGGTCTTCGCGCACTTCAACCGCAAGGTTGCACTGAGCACCGGCCGTGTGACCGCCCCCAGATCGAATTTCAAAAACGCCGTGCGATCCTTGCCCCCGTCACGCACGTGAAGTTTTGTTGCGCTCCCGTAGCCCGTTTGATTCTGACCGGCCTTCACATAAGTGTCGTCCGTCACGCCGAACGCCACCGTCACCGGCGGCAGCGCCACGGCGGAAACTTCGGTTGAGGGCGCCGACTCGTTGGCAAATCCATCCACCGCCGAAACCACGTAATAACGCACCGCCCCGGCCGGCACCGAGGTGTCGAGATAGCGCGATTCTGTGAGCAGACCGGGCGGGAGATCCGCGTAGGGGCCGCCCGGTGTCTCCGCACGATGCACCAGATAGCCCGCGAGGTCGGGCTCGGTGTTGTCGTCCCAGTCGAGGGCAACGGCATTCACGAAACCCGTGGCCGTGAGACCAGCCGGCGCCGCCGGCGCAATCGTATCCACCCCGTAGGTCGCGTCTGCCCACGCGTTGAAGGCAGCGAGGGTCGTGTCCCAGGCACCGTTGGCCGAGTTTGGCCCGGTCTTAAAGTCGAACTCCCATGGTTCGATGTAGCGCATGCCCACCTGCATCGCCTGCGTGAATACGGTGGTATAGTCCCCATTTTCGAAACGTGTGGACTGGTCAGAGCGACCGATAACCTGCCCGTAAATATCACCCGGATAGGTCGTCAACACCGCGATCAGATCGGGCTGATAAGACGTCTTGCCGGATATCCACCACATGCCCGCGCCCACCCGTTGGCCCAGCGTCGGATCGTTCCACAGGTCGTTGATAATCGAGGCCGGGACAGTGGCACCGCCGTTCACCTCGTGCACCTCGAAGGCCAGGGCCTTGTCGGGAAACGCATTGGCAAAACTACGCGCGGCGGTCTTGGACGCCTGCACCCAGGCAGCATCGGTGTAGCCAGCCGCCGCCAGCGCGGGCATCGACACACCCTGCAGATGCCCCTCGATCCCGTTGGACGTCATCTGCGTCACGTAAACGAGTTTCAGGTTGGCATTGCCGTTGAATTGAGCCCCGAGCGCGTTGGCCAACAACGCGAGACGAGCCTGAACCGTTTGATTCCAAAACAGGGGCAGTCGATATCCGGGGTCGCCACGAAACGAGTAGCCGACGTAGGGCGCGCCCAGCAAATCGATCAGCCATGCGGGACTGCCCACGCCCCCACCTGCGATGGCCAGCGACCACGACTTGCCCTGGGCGATCGCATTGTTGGCCTGGATCAAAACGGGCGCGAAATTGTAGTTGCCTGGAGTCGGCTCGATCGCCGCCCAGTCGGCGCGCACGAGCACGCCACGAAGTTCGGGATCGCCGTAGATACCCATGCCGGACGCACCAGAGGCGGAAAAGGTGCCAATCGGTTTTTCGACGCCGACGAGCATCGGCACGAGCAGGTGGACCGCGCATAGCAGGCCCACGATTTGAAACGGGAAGAAGCGTTTACGAATCATGATGAGGTAGAACCAAGGGTTAGGTAAGCAAGACCGCGTCCGGTGCTGTCGCAGCGAACCGACGGTCGCGCTTACCCCTAGGTCAGAGCCCATGGCGCTTTCGAGTGCGCCGGAGGTTCGACCGTTCACCTTGACGACGCGACGGCCGACCAGATCCGGACCACCCCACGCTGAGTAGGGTCAACGGATAAACCGCCAAACGTTTGGCGACCTCACCCAACGAAGAGCTTCGATTCACCACCCCCAGATCGTCCCACGACCTCCCGGCACTTCGCCGCTAGCTGCCGTCCCATCATCGCTCCGCCGCCCGTCCTATTTTCCATGAACCCGTCGCCGCCCCCGCGCTCCGTCAAAGAACAGCTCGAAGACATTCCCGGCACCTACGTGTTCTCCAAGGAGCGCGCCCGACTCGGTCTGCACCTGAACCTGTTTTTCTCTTCGTTGCTGAAGCCCGAGAACCGCGAGGAGTTCAAGCGCGACGAGGCCGCCTATCTCGCGAAATTCCCCCTTACCGCGGAACACCGCCGTTGCGTCCTCGAGCGCGATTGGACCGGCATGCTCCAGCTCGGCGCCAACATCTACCACATGTCCAAACTCGGCGGCACCGATCAGCGCACATTCCAATACCTCGCCGGCTGCATGGCCCACATGTCCCAAGAGGACTACCGCCAGATGATGATGGCGGGCGGCCGTCCGCTCGAGGGCAACCGCAGCAAATCCGACTCAACCCCACAGCCGTAAACCATGGCCAAAATCATCGCCGGCATCGGCACGTCTCACGTTCCCGCCATCGGCGTTGCCATGGACACGGGCATCACCGAACAACCATACTGGAAACCGTTGTTCGATGGCTACGGCCCCGTCCGCCAATGGCTCGATGACGGCAAACCCGACGTCGTCATCCTCGCCTACAACGACCACTGCGTCGCCCTCTCGCCCGACACTGTGCCCACCTTCGCCATCGGCGTCGGCGACGAACTGCTCCCCGCCGACGAGGGCTGGGGACCGCGCCCCGTGCCGGTCGTGAAAAACGATCCCGAACTTGCCTGGCACCTCGCCGAATCCCTCATCAACGACGAGTTCGACCTCACCATCATGCAGCAGCTGCAGGTCGATCACGGTCTCACCGTGCCACTCTCCATCACCTGTGGACAACCCGAGGCCTGGCCCTTCAAGGTCATCCCGATCGAGGTCAACGTCGTGCTCTACCCGCAGCCGTCCGGCAAGCGCTGCTACGCCCTCGGCCAGGCCATCCGCCGCGCCGTCGAGGCCTACGACCAGGACCTGAAGGTCGTCGTTTTCGGCACCGGCGGCATGTCCCACCAAATCCACGGCGAACGCTCCGGCCTCATTAATCGCGAATGGGACACCGCCTTCCTCGACGACCTCACCGCCAACCCGCAGCGCCTCGTCAACCTCACCCACGTCGACTACATGCGCGACGCCGGCGCCGAGGGCATCGAGATGATCATGTGGCTCATCATGCGCGGCGCCCTCAACGACGACATCAAGGAGGTCTACCGCCACTACCACATCCCCGTCTCCAACACCGCCGCCGGTCTGATCGTGCTCGAAAACCAATAACGCCTCCGCCTCCGCTCACTTCTCACGCCCGTCCCTGTTCCGCCATGAAAGTTGTCTTAGTCGGCCCCGGTGCCTTCGGTCAAAAACACCTCGACGCCCTCGCCCAGATCGACGGCATCGAGGTCGCCAGCGTCTGCGGTGACAATGCCGACCAAGCCCGCGACACCGCCCAAAAGCGCGGCATCCCGCACTGGTCCACCGACCTCCCCGAAAGCCTCGCCCGCCCCGGCGTCGCGGCCGCCATTGTCACGTCGCCCACGCCCCTGCACACCACCCACGGCCTGCAATGTCTCGAGGCCGGCAAGCACGTGCACATCGAAATCCCGATCGCCGACAGCCTCGCCGACGCCGAGCGCCTTGTGGCCGCCCAACAACGCACCGGCCTCGTCGCCATGGCCGGCCACACCCGCCGCTTCAACCCGAGCCACCAATGGATCCACCAAAAGATCCAGGCCGGCGAACTCACCATCCAGCAGATGGATGTGCAGACGTTCTTCTTCCGTCGCACCAACACCAACGCCCTCGGCCAACCGCGCTCCTGGACCGATCACCTGCTCTGGCACCACGCCTGCCACACCGTCGACCTCTTCCAATACCAGACCGGCCAGACCGTCACCCAACTCCAGGCGCTGCAGGGTCCGCCCCACCCCGAGCTCGGCATCGCCATGGACATGAGCATCGGCCTCAAGGTCCCGTCCGGCGCCCTCTGCACGCTTTCGCTTTCCTTCAACAACGAGGGCCCGTTCGGCACCTTCTTTCGCTACATCTGCGACCACGGCACCTACCTCGCCCGCTACGATGATCTCTTCGACGGCAAGGACCAACGCATCGATGTCTCGCACGTCGATGTGTCGATGAACGGCATCGAGCTCCAACAACGCGAGTTTTTCGACGCCATTCGCGAAGGCCGCGAACCCAACGCCAGCGTCGGCCAAGTCCTCGAAGCCATGCGCACTTTGCATCGCCTCGAAGCCCACTTAAACGCGCACGTCTGATCCGCCTCATGCAAACCGCGATCCCCTACATGCAGCTGCGCGGCGGCAGTTCCAAGGGCCTGTATTTCAACGCCGCCGACTTGCCCGCCGACCACGCCGCACGCGAATCCATCCTGCTC
>CAXBDS010000167.1:0-11324 GCA_963974355.1 uncultured Opitutaceae bacterium | reverse complement strand
CGCCCACACGTTGCAACGCCATTATCCGGACGTTGCCGCCAGCGAGCCCGCCAACCCCGCCCTCGCCTTGCTCGAAGCCGTGATCGAACGCCAAGCCGCGCTCCTCGCCCAATGGATGGCGGTCGGCTTCGTGCACGGCGTGATGAATACCGACAACATGGCTCTCTCGGGCGAGACAATCGACTATGGTCCCTGCGCGTTCCTCGATGCCTACGACCCCGAGACGGTCTTCAGCTCCATCGACCGGCAGGGCCGCTACGCCTATGGCAACCAGCCCACCATTGCCCTCTGGAACCTCACGCGTTTAGCGGAAAGCATCCTGCCCCTCATCGACCCGGAGGAGACCCCGGCGGTCACGCAAGCCACCGCCGCACTCAACCTGTTCCCCGTCCGCTACGACCACCACTGGCTGGCCCTGCACCGCAAGAAGCTCGGACTCTTCACCGCCGAACCCACCGACGAAGCGCTCATCAAGGACCTGCTCACATGGATGCAGCAAAACCGTGCCGACTTCACCCACACCTTCGCCACGCTCGACCCCGACTCGACCAGCCACGACGCCGATCCCGTCTTCGCCGCTTGGCGCAAGCAATGGCGCGCCCGCCTCGACCGCCAGCCCGATTCGGCCGCTGAATCCGCCACTCTGCGCGCCGCCCACAACCCGGCGGTTATCCCCCGCAACCACCTTGTCGAATCCGCGCTCGACGCCGCGACGCACGGCGACCTCGGCGAGTTGACCGCCCTGCTCGCCGCCCTCGCCACACCCTACGACCATCTTCACACGCCCGCGGCCTACCGCGCGCCTCCGCCGGCCGACGCGCCACCTTATCGCACGTTCTGCGGCACCTGAGGTTAAATGGCCCGGGCCACGGATCATCGCCGCAGCACGAGCGTGGCATCCGTGCCCCGAAAAAACTGCGGCGGCACCGGCACGAGTTCGCTTCCGATCCTTGCCTGCGCCAACTCCGCCCGCAGCCGGGCCAACTGCGCATAAGGTGCGCCGCCATTGCCGCAGAGCGGGTGGATCCGCACCTCCCGACGCGCCACGCGCATCAACTCCCGACAGGCCGCGAGATGAAACGCGTAATCCAATTGCGCCTCGTAAATGAAGAGCAGATGCGCACAGAGCACGATGTCGAAGGACCCGTCGGCGAAAGGCAAAGCCGGTAGCGCGCCGCCGACATACCGCCCATGCGCGACATGCGCGGCGTAGTCCGCGAGAAACAAATCGGCCGCCGCCCGCCGATCCCCCACCGCCTCATCGATCGTGGTGAAACGCGCGCCGCCCGGCATCAGATCGACCTTCTCCCGCATCTTCGTTTCCATCCTCCGGTAATCGAGCTGCACATGCGTCGCCAGCGCCTCGGGCCGACAACCATAAAGCGGGTCACACGCCGTGACGTCGAGCCCGGCCGCATTGGCCTCGGCCGCAAACGACGAAGGCCCGGCCGCAACATCGAGCACGGCGCCGTCACGCAGTTGCGCCGGCGCGAGAGAAAAGAAGCCGAGATACTCGGCAAAACGTCGGCCAAAAAAAGCGACGGAAGGAAGGACAAAACCAGCGGTGGAAAACGTGGAAGCAGACATGATGAACAGGGGACAGGATTGGGCGTGGAAACGAAAAAGCCCGACTCGCAGAGAGTCGGGCCGAGGCCAATGGTGAACGGTGCCGGAGCACGCGACGCATCAGGTGCGCTTCACCATCGCTCGGCCCCTTGCCACCACCACGCCATGCTCGCACCGCCGCCCAGAGGCGCGGTCGTCGGCATTAAGGAAGTGCGCCGGTTGATCACACCGCGACGAAGCCCCATCCGCCGCCAAAGCTCAAGCCGGAATGTGCCTTCGCCCCCCGCTGCAGCATAATACAAAACCGGCGTCGTTCTCCAAAACGACGCCGGTTCGAAACCACGACACACCCTGATACTACCGGCTAGGTTTTACTGCGGGTCCAAACCGAGAACGGTGCCCGAGTAAAAGATCGTTTGGACGCCTCCGAGACAGTCTCTGCATTTTGCAGCGCCCGCCGGCCGTCATCCTGGAGCGCGAGTTGCTTTTCCAACGCACGCAAATCGGCTTCCCGCCGATGAATGGTTTGCTGCAGATCGCGCAACGCCATGCGCTCGTCACGGAACATCGCCCGCTCCGCCTCCAACAGCTCGTTGGCCCGCTGCAATTTTTCCCACGCCGCCCGCACTTGGGCGTCGTCCCGAAACGGACTCGGCGTGCCGCCGCGTGGCGCGCGCGGTTGCTGGGCTTGTTCGGAAAGTTGCCCCGCCTCGACATCGGCCTGCAGACGCCGCAGTCGCTCTTCGTAGGCACGGAGGTTGCCTTCGCGGGCCTGCAGCAGATCCAGATCTTCGTGCCAACGCCGGCGCTCGCGCGCGAGTTGGGTCGACTCTTGGCGCACCCGCGCCGCGTCCTGCCGCACCCGATCCTCCTCTTCGCGCAAATCCTCCCGAATCGCGTCGATCCGCGCCCACTCCAAATCCAGGTCACGATCCGGCTCGGAGGCCGGGGCGCCGGGCGCCGACGCCGCCTTCGCCAAGCGTTCACGCTCGGCTTCGAGAGCGTGACGTTCCGCCGCGATTTCGGCGCGTGTATCGGCCAATTTACGAGCCTTGGCCTCGATCACCTGCTGGGTGGCATCCGCCATCTCGCGCTGCGCCTGCAGCGCATCGAGTTCGTTTTGTAACTTCTCCTGATCCGCGTTCTGCGCGAGCAGGGTTTTAAGTTCTTCCTGCAGGGCGCGCTTCTCGTGCTGCGCCCGCTCCAATTGGGTCTCAAGCGCGGCCCGGGCTTTGGCGGCGTTCAACAGCTCTTCGCGCAGCGCGGTGATGGCCCGCGTCTCCACCGAGGTCTCGGCCCGGTCCCGGTCCGTATCGTCGATGCGCGCCAACACCCGCTCGACCACTTCAAGATCAGCCGGCGTCAACTCCTCGTCCGCGCCCGTGATTTGTCCCGGCCGCAGCAGGCCGTTCACGCGGCGCACCAGCGAACGCAAATCGGCGTCCACGGGAATCACATCCGTCAGGCCCAAGCGGATACCCCGAATGATCAGAGGCAGCTCCAACGACGCCACCAAGAGGATGAGCGGCAGGGTCGGCTGCACCGTTTTCAACTCCGCGAGAAACGCAAAACCCTCCGTGCCGGGCAGCTCGTAGTCCACCAGCGCGAGGTCAAACCACTCGGAGCGCGCACACTCCAGCGCCGGATCCGCCGCCGTGAACGAGCGCACGTCGTAACCGGCGTCGGCCAGCGCCAGCACCACGCGTCGCCGGATCTGCGACTCGGCGTGCACGACGAGAATCTTTTTGACCAGGTTCATCGAGGGAAGCGTCGGGCATCCTTGCCCAGCGCCCACGTTGCGCACCCCGCTTCCCCGCGCGACGCGATTCCCACGATTCGGCGCCGTTTGACGAGGCGTTTACGTTCGGGCGACCCCGCCCCGAACGCGACGCACCGCCCTCAGGTGCGGAAGATCACGCTTTCCCGGTTAAACATGCGCACGCACAGCCCGAGCGCGGCCGCGGCATAGACGCACGATGAACCAAAGATGAGCGCGATGTATCCCCAGTTGAATACGCCCGAGACCATTTCCTTCGATACCAGCGAGAGGTTCAACACCGGCACGAGCGCCAGCTTCGCGTTGAGCTCCACCCCCGGCAGCATACCGATCACCGCGGGCAGGATAACCACCACGATGAGCGGCGAGACGTAACTTTGCGCTTCCTTGTAGGTCTTGGCGGCCAGCGCGATGGAGAGCTGCAATGCGGAAAAAAACACCGCGAAGGGCAGCACCATCCCGACCATGCCGATCAGCCCCAACGGGTGCAGCAACGGGATCGCCCCCCCGCCGGCGCCGGAGCCGGCGGCCGAACCACTCATCATCGAGCCCGCGACCGTGAGCGAAATCGCGGCCGAGATCATCGAACACGCCACCGTGCTCAACGATGCGGTCAGCACCATGAGGAACTTGCCCAAAACAAGATCCAGTCGACCAATGGGACTGCATAAAATCGTTTCCATCGTCCCGCGCTCCTTCTCCCCAGCCGTGAGATCGATGGCCGGATACATCGCGCCCGTGAAACACAGGATCACGATCATGTAGGGCAGGAAACCGCCGATCGCGTTGCCGCCGACCTTCTCCGGTGGCGCGACATTTTCTTCCGCGATGTCGAAGGGCTTGACCAGCGTCGCGGGCAACCCGCGATCCGTCAGCCGCGTCTCCACCATCTGCGTGCGCAGGTCGCGGAAGAAGTCGCGCAGGCGCCGCAGAGCCAAGCCGGACTTCAACTCGCCTTCGTAGTGATACAGCTGGATCGCCGCGGGTTCGCCGGCCGCCACCTTCGCTTCAAAATCCTCCGGCACCTCGACGACCGCGCGCACCTCTTTGTTGGAAATACGTTCGCGCCAATCATCGCTCGGCGGCAGCAACGCGATGCCATCGAACCCTTCGAGCGCGTTGCGCACGCCCGGCGAATCGGCCGCGCCGAGCAGCATGACGCTGGGGACCTCGGCGCGCGCCTTTTTCACGACCTTCATGCCGACATAGCCGACCGCGAAGAACAAACCGGGCATGATCAGCGTCGGGATGATGATCATCGACAACAAGGTGCGCCGGTCGCGCAACATGTCGCGCAGCTCCTTCGTATAAACGGTAAAGATCGTGGTGAAGTTCATGCCGCCTCCTTTTCGCCCCCGACGACGTGGACAAACACTTCTTCCATGTCGGGTTGTTGATACGTCGCTTTGAGTTCGGCCAACGTGCCTTGAGCAAGCAGACGCCCGCCGTGAATGATGCCGATGGTATCACAGAGTTTTTCCACCTCACTCATGATGTGCGTCGAGTAGATGACCGTCTTGCCGCGCGCGCGGCACTCACGCACGAACTTCACGATGGTGCGCGCCGCCATCACATCGAGCCCGAGCGTGGGTTCGTCGAAGACCAGCACGGCCGGATCATGCACCAGCGTGCGTGCGATGGAGGTCTTTTGCTTCATGCCGGTGGAGAATTTTTCCACCCGTCGGTCGAGGAACTCGTCCATGTCCAGCTCGGCGGCGAGCTCGGCGGTGCGGGCCCGAATCGCCGAATCGGTCATGCCATTAAGTCGGCCGAAATAGGCGATGGTCTCGCGCGCGGTGAGTCGGCCGTAAAGCGCCGTGCTCGCGGCGAGAAACCCGATGTTACGGCGAACGTCCAACGGCGCCCGCAACACATCGTGTCCCGCCACAACCGCGGTGCCCGAGGTCGGTTTCAACAAGGTCGCGAGCAGGCGCAGCGTGGTTGTCTTGCCGGCCCCGTTGGCACCGAGCAGACCGAAGATCCGGCCCGGCGCACAGGTGAACGACACGTCATCGACGGCGCGGATGACGCCGCGCTTTTTGTCTTTGAAGGTCTTAACGAGGTGATGGGCTTCGATCATAGGAGGGGGGGAGGAAAATGCGGTGCCGCCGGACTGACGAGCTACAGGCTCATGCGTTCGCGGAAGTCTTGCGCCTGACGGCGGCTGAGCTCGACTTTGGCGCCGCCCTTCAGCTCGACCAGCAGGCCGCCGCTGAACCACGGTTCGATCTTCTCGATCCATTGAAGGTTGATCATCTGGCGGCGATTGGCGCGAAAGAACGTCTTCGGATCGAGCCGTGACTCCATGGCATTGAGCGAGCGAAACAACTGCGGTTGAGCGTCGTCAAAATGCACCCGCGTGTAGTTGCCTTCGCTCTCCAAGAGGCGGATCGATTTCACTTGGACGAACCAGCAGCGCTCCCCTTCGCGCACGAACACCTTGTCGTCGGGCGAAAGACGCTCCTGCGGGGGTTCAACGGAACGGTCGGCGGCGGGTCCCCGCTCGCGCAACTTCTCCAACGCTGCGGCCAGCCGCGCCGGGTCGACCGGTTTCAGCAGGTAGTCGAGCGCGTTGAATTCAAAAGCCTTCACGGCAAACTCGTCGTAGGCGGTCGTGAAAATCACGTGCGGCACGGGCGCTTCGAGCGCCTCCAAAAACTCGAGCCCGTTTTCCCCGGGCATCTGCACGTCGAGAAAGATCAGGTCGGGCTTCAAGGCCGCCAATTGCTCACGGGCTTGGCTCGCATTGGTCGCTTCGCCTACGATCTCGATATCACCCGCTACGGCGAGCAGGCGGCGCAGCTCGTTGCGGGCGAGGCGTTCGTCGTCGATGAGGAGGGCTTTCATGAGGCGCAAAATTATACGGAGACGGGTCGCCGAGGGGGAGCGACGGGCGGGACGATGCGAGCGATATCGGCCGACCGCAAGGGAACGACGATGTCGGCCGCCACGACATCCGGCGCGAATTGACGCAGGCTTACCCGGGCCCGATCGCCAAACAATAACTGCAGCCGCGCTTCGGCATTGCGCAGACCCAGGCGAGTCGAGCGGTGGCTCCGATCGGTCGTCGCCGCGAACGAAAGCTGGCCCGGATTCGTCACGATGATGCACAAAGCCTCGTCTTCGATCCGCGCGCTGATGGTGATCTCCCCGCCCTCGGGCCGTGCCGAGATGCCATACTTGATCGCATTCTCGACGAGCGTCTGCAGCACCATCGTCGGCACCGGCAGATTCAACGTCTCCGGCGCCACATCGAGGCGCAGGCGCAAGCGTTCCTCGTGCCGCACCTGTTCCAACGCGAGGTAGTCGTTGACCACCGCGAGTTCGTCTTCGAACGACACTGTCTCGCGCTGCCCGGACTGCAGGGAATAGCGCAACAGATTCGCCAACTGGGTGACGGCCTGCCGCGAACGCGCGGGGTCTTCGTCGATCAGAGCCCGCACGCTGTTGAGCGAGTTGAAGATGAAATGCGGATTCACCTGCGACTTCAGCGCGCGCAGTTCGGCCTCTTTCACGACGTTGGCGAGACGCAGGCGCTCGATTTCCGACCGGTTGAAACGATCAAACAGGTGGTAGATAAAATACGCGAAATACCAGCTGAGAAACACGATCGTGCCGTTGATCGTGCTCACCAAGAACATCAAACCCACGGAATAATCCTTCGAAATCGGCCCCCCCTCCACGAGGTAGTGGAAGGCAAAACCCACCCCACTCCAAACCACCGACAATCCCAGCGAGAGCAGCGCCATCCGCGGCACGAGCGCCAGCCACCCCAGGTTCTTCCATCCCCAGCGGCCGATGAACCGGCGGGAGTAATGCGTGAGCAGCAAGCCGAGCGTCACGACCCGCAACAGCCCACAGAGATTCAAGAACCACCCGCGTTCCACGTCGGAGTGTTCGGCGAAGACCGTGACGAACAACGATTGCACCCCGAGAAAGATGCCCCAGCCCACGCATTGACATGCCACGTAGAGGCGATCTTGCGCACGCTTCCATCGCTCTTGATCGGCGGCGTCGGAGGAAAAGGGGGGCGTCGATAACGTCACGGTTGCACCATACCGGCGAGAAGGGGCGCCGGGTGCAAACTTTGGACCAACGGTTAGCGCGGCGGGACGGGTGGACGGGTCGCGCCATCACTCGCCCGCTCGTTCATCGATTCCACGTCCGGTTCTTCGAGCGCCTTGTCCAAGGCTTCGTCGCCGACCGTGTGATCGACGCCGGGATCGAAGGCTTGGAAGAAGGCGTGGCGGATGATGTTGCCGATCGCCGCGAGCGTCCCGGCGTCCACCTTGCCCAACTCGCCCGAGATGGGCACGCGCGTCCCCATCTGATCGCGGGCATGATTCTTAAACAAGGTCGCCAGCCCCGCCACCAAGCCCTCCCAAATCCGTTTCGGCAGAGGTTTGTGCTGTGTCGGATAATCGCTGAAATCCAAGTTCTCCAGAAACGGTTTGACGTAACCCTCGATGCGACCATCCCGCGCCTCCAGCTCGGAGAAAACATCCAAGGTGCCCGCGCTCACATCCACGTTGGCGTAGGCGCGCAACACGTCGTTGATCTGGGGCAAAGCCAACTTCTCCAAGGTCAGGTTGAGATCGAACGCCAGCTGCTCCGCCAACGGGTCGGCGGCGATCTCCAGACGCAAGGAGCCGCCGCCATCGACGACACAGGTCAGCGCGACCTCCGCGGGCAACGCTTTGCCGTCAGCTGCCGGATCCGACGGCCGATTGCGCAAGCCACTCGCCCGCATCTGCAGGTCCTTCAGCGTGAGATTGATGGGCAGGGCGTCACGTTCGTCGACGTAACGCAGGAGCCCGTCATCGATCTGCAGGTAGGCGATATCGATGGGGAAAATATCGCCCACCACATCCTGCCAGCGGCGGTCCAGCGGGGTCTGCGTGCGCTCCGCCGAGGCGGCTTTCACCAGCGTGAGTTCACCTCCCGTGATATAGATTTCACTCAGAATCCGGCCACGAAACAACTCGAGCCAGGCGAGCGAAAAGTCGATTTGCTTCGCTTTCAAAAGCGGATAGGCGACCGCGCCGTTTTGTTTTACGATCTCAACCCCTTCCAACTGATAGGCCCCGCGCCAGAGATGCACGTCGATGTCAGCCACCTGGCCGGAGTAGTCCGGCGTCTGCTGCAAGCGGGCATTGATCTTGTGGCGCAGGATCGTGGGCAACGCCATCCGGGCCGCCAGCAACGCGACCGCAACGATCACCACGGCCCAGCCGCCCCGACGCAAAAAGCGGCGGCCACGATCTCGCCAACGAAGCGCTCTTTCGGATTTTGGCGTAGTCACACGCAACTACCGACCGCGTTTCCGGCATTCAGTTCGCGGTGCTCCTCCCGCTTGTGCTCGCCCCGCCAAACGCCCAAGCTCCGCGCATGAACCCCGAAGTTGTGGTGGTGGGCAGCTATGTCCAAGACTTGGTGTGGCACTGCACCGCATTCCCTCAGACCGGTGAAACAATCGTCGGCCGATTTCGCTCCGGTCCCGGGGGCAAAGGCTCCAATCAGGCCGTCGCTGCCGCCCGGGCCGGCGCCGCCACGGTTTACATCGGCGCCATCGGCGACGACGCCCTCGGGCGCGAGGCCAAGGCCTTTTACCGCCAGGAAAAAATTGCCGCGCGCTGGGCCGTGAAACCCACCGCCTCCACCGGCACCGCCGGCATCCTCGTCAACGCCACCGGGCAAAACGAGATCGTCGTCGCGCTCGGGGCCAACGCAAAACTCGCCCGGGCCGACGTCGACGAAACGCTCATCGCGAAAGCCCGCGTCGTCGTCACGCAACTGGAAGCCAATCTCACCACCGCGGCCCACACCCTGCGCCTCGCCCGGCGACACGGCGCCGTCGCGGTGCTGAATCCGGCGCCCATGCGCGCCGACTTCAAACCCGCCCTGCTGAAACACGTCGACGTCCTCATCCCCAACGAAACCGAGTTCCTGGCCCTGCTCGCCGCGCTCAACGTCGCCGACGCCCCCGCCGACGAAACCACCCTCGCGGCCCTGGATGCCGCGGCGCTGCACGCGCTGTGCGGTCACCTCGGCGTGCCGGTGGTCATCATCACCCTGGGACAACGCGGCTGCATCTTGTCACGGCCGGATGGATACGCCGAGTTCCCGGCCTTCGCCGTCAAAGCCGTCGATACCACCGGCGCGGGCGACGCCTTCGTCGGCGGCTTCGCGGCCGGCTTGGTGGAACACGAAGGAGACCTCACCGCCGCCATTCGCGCAGGCACCGCCGTCGCGGCCCTCTCGGTCACGAAACCCGGCACGGCCCCATCAATGCCTCTGCGCCCGGCCTTGGATCGCTTTTTGCGCAAAAACAAAACCTGAGCAAACGTGCGCCGGCTTCCGCGCCGACGCACCTCCCCTCCACCTTGGACGTCAGGTCGCGTCGGGCATTTCTTCCGGCACGAGGGCGAGGCATTCGATCGCCGCGATGCCCCATTGCGCCGTCGCGTTGGTCGATACCCAAGGCGCCTCCTCGACAGGACGCAGCACCTCGGGGCCCTCCAGTGGTTTGCGCGGCAGATTGGCCACGCGCGGGCCGTAGCCGGCCGCGCCCTTGAAGAATTCCGCCCAGGCGCGGCGAGCGAGCGCCGCATCTTTTTGCAGGTGCGCCGCGTAGGCGGTGAGCCGCGAATGCCCCTGGCCCAGATTGCCGCGGAACGACTGACCGAGGCGGCGCTTTTGCTCGTCCTCCGGCGCGTTGTAGAGCTCGCAGTAATCGAGCCATGCCCGCTTGAACTCGGGAACATCAAGCAGGCGAATCAGCTCGGCGCAGACCTCGGGCAACCCAAAGACCGCGTTGAGATGCGAGATACCGATGCCGCCTTGTTGGGGCACTTCGAACGCGCCGTTTTCGAGGTTAACCGTCGCGCCCGTCGTGAAGAAGCCGTGGGGCTGGGTGCCGATGGTGCGCATGCCGTTCATCAGACGCTCCTTCATGAGCGGGCTGCCGGTGCGCTCCCACTCCGTGAGCCAAGCGCCCGCGAGAGAGCCCCAGTCCGTGCCGAAGCTCAGTCCCACGCTTTCGACGCCTGTCGTCGCGCCGCGGTCGAGGTCGCCCGCATTGTTCGCCGAGGCGAGCTTGCGGCCCGGCGGCACGCGCAGGAGCGCACGCCCGGCCTCCACTTGCGCACGCATGAGATCACCGGTGCGCTCGTCGCCCGTGAGGTAGTAGTAGAAACGGCGATTGACCGCCGTGCTGATCCGCAGCTGCTTCGCGCTGCAGCCCCAGTGCAACACGTTGTGCCGCGAACCCAGGGGCGCGAAGCGGCCGACATGATGCGTATCCACTTCGCCGGTATGGCGCGTCATCGCCTCGGCGAAACGAAACACATCCGCCCGTCCGGTGCGCAGGAAGTAGAGCCACAACCAGATGTCGGTCGACAGCTCCGAGTTGTCCCAGGCAAACCCACCAACGTCGTAGCGCCACTCATGGCGATCCGCGTCGTAGGTGTGCATCACGTCACCATAATTCCAATACCCATACCAGCGCCGTTGCTCCTGCTGATCGTGGTAAAACTCGAAATACCAATCCAGGCGCTGATCAAGCGCGGCCTGGGCGGGCGTGGGTTGGGCCGGTTCAGGCGACCACATGCCGCCGAAAACGCCCGCGAGCGACAAATGTTCCGGCGTCGTCGCCAGCACACCCGGCGTGCGCAGCGTGTCGGTAAGATCGGCGAAGTGTTCCCGCGTCGGCGTCGCGGCCAGGGCCCACAGCATTACCTCGCTGGTGCGCGCGACGCCCATCGGCGTATCGTAGCCGGGCTCGTAATCCTCGTAGGTGATTTCGAGGCCGCCGTTGTATTGGGCCTCATAGGTTTCCATGCCCATCTCGTCGTGGTAGGAGCGCAGATCCATCGGCGGGCCGTCCGGCGCCCAGAACCACAGGGTAAGCTCGGCCGCATCCGTCTTTGCACCACGGATATCAAGCTGCGCGGGATGGCTTTGCCAAAAATTCTTGATGCCG
>CAXBDS010000166.1:0-11417 GCA_963974355.1 uncultured Opitutaceae bacterium | reverse complement strand
CCGGCCGCTACGTCGTTCTCGAAGTCAGCGATGACGGCTGCGGCATGACACAGGACCAACAGGCGCGCGTCTTCGAACCGTTCTACACCACGAAGTTCACCGGTCGCGGCTTGGGGTTATCGGCCGTGCTCGGCATCATGCGCGGCCATCGCGGCGGCATAAAACTCTACAGCGAGCCGGAAAAAGGCACGACGTTTAAGCTGCTGTTTCCCTCCGTCCTGACCGCCCCCACGCATTCCCGCCCCCCGTTCGAATTGCCCCACAGCGGCTGGACCGGCAAAGGCCACATTCTCGTCGCGGATGACGAAGAGAGCGTCCGCACCGTCGCCAAGCAGATGTTGGAGCACCTCGGCTTTTCGGTGAGCACCGCGGAAGACGGTAAAATCGCGCTGCGTCTCATCGACGAAGCCAGCGAACCGTTTCGTTTACTGCTCGTCGACTTGACGATGCCGCACTGCAACGGCGAGCAGTTCGTGCGCGAGCTTCGTTCTCGCGGCAATACCACGCCCATCCTGCTCATGAGCGGGTTTAATGAGCAGACCGCCGTCAGTCGTTTCGTCGGTCGGGGCACGGCCGGGTTTGTGCCCAAGCCGTTTTCGCTCTCCAGCATGACGAAGAGCGTGCGCGCGGTGCTGAAGTGAGGTCGCTCACCGCGCCTCACAAGCCCAGCAGCGAACCATTGCCGTCCAGCCAATGCTCCGCCTCCTGCCATCCCGGACACACCTCTGCCACGCGCGCCCAAAACCGGGCCGAGTGGTTCATCTCCCGCAAGTGCATCAACTCGTGGTAAATGATGTAGTCGCGCACCTCATCGGGCGTTTGCACGAGACGCCAGTTCAACGAAATCACGCCGCCCGTCGTGCAGGAGCCCCAACGCGTGCGTTGGTTGCGCACCGTGACTTGCTTCACCTCCATGCCGGTGACGGCCGCGAGCTCCCACGTGCGCGCGGGCAACTCGATTTTGCCGAGACGGGCAAAATGGGCCTCCAACGTCGCGCGCAAATTCCCGTCGAGTTTAGCCACCCGAAACACATCCGCCCCCAAACACACTTTCGGGCGCTCTCCGCCCACCGCCGGACGGATCTCGGTCATCTGCCCGCGCCACATCACATGCGTGCCAAGTGCCCAGATCTCCGCCATGCGCGGTTTCCGGCGTTGCCGCTCCCGGGCCCGGTCCAACCAAGCGCCCTGCTGCGCCACAAACGCCCGCGCCTCGCGTTCGGTGCCCCGGGCGGGAATCGTCGCCACGGCCACCCCATCCCGCCGCAACGTGAGCCGGTAATTCCGGGCGCGTTGGCTTCGTTCAAAAACGATCTGGGGCGACGCCTCCTCCGGCGGGACGCCCTCCCCGCCCTGCGCACTGAAGAAATCCTGCTGCACCTCCACGTTCACCGGGCCAGTTTGAGCTTCTGAAGCGCCGCGGCCAGTCCGATCCTCTCATGGCATCAACTTTGCATCCACCGCTCTCTTTTCGTAAGACCTTGTCGGCACGCGGCCACCGCGTAGCCTCCCTCCACTGACTAGCTATGCGCCCCTTTCGCACTTCAGCCCCTCTGGTCGTCGCTCTCATCCTAACGAGCGCGGCCTCGGCGGCGCCGACCACCGTGGCCCCGCTTGACGAACTCTCCCTTGAAGAGTTGGGGCGCGTGCGCGTCGACACGGTCGAGGGCGCCTCGCGCTACCGCCAAAAAATCACCGAAGCCCCGGCGGCGGTGAGCATCGTCACCGCTCAGGACATCCGCACCTTCGGCTGGCGCACCATGGCCGAGCTCCTGCAGGCCGTGCGGGGCCAAAGCATCTCCTACGACCGCACCTACAGCTATCTGGGCAGCCGCGGCTTTGCCCGGCCGGGCGACTATAACGCCCGTAATCTATTCCTCATCAACGGCCAACGATTCAACGACCCCATCTACGACGGCGCGGTGATCGACGACGGGTTTGCCGTGGATCTCGGCTTGGTTGACCGCGTGGAGATCATCCGTGGACCAACGTCCTCGATTTACGGCAACTCGGCGTTCTTCGGGGTGATCAACGTCGTGACTCGTCGCGGCGATGCCTTCGCGCCCAGCGACGGCAGTCCCGGCGGTGGCGGCGAAGTCGAGGTGGGCGTAGGCTCGCTGGGCACCACCCGCGGGCGCGTCACGGCCGGAGGACGCCTCGCGGGCGGCACCTCTCTGCTGGTTTCCGCCAGCGGCAGTCATCGCGAGGGCAACCCGTCGCTCTACTACGCGCCGTTCGACGAGCCCGGCGTCAGCGACGGCATCGCCCACGATGCCGATGCCGAATCCACCCGCTCTGCTTTTCTGTCACTCCAGTGGCACGACCTGACTTTCGAGGCCGGCTACACCAGCCGCACCAAACATATCCCGACGGCGTCCTTCGGCACCATCTTCGACGACTCCAGCGCGGCCGGCGTCGACGAAACCGGTTGGGCGCAACTGAGCTTCGAACGCCAACTCCAACCCGACCTCCAACTCCGCGCCACCCTCTCCACCAACATTTACAACTACGACGGCACGTATCCCTTCACCGCCGAGGATGTTGACCGCACCGGTCCCGCCGTGCGCGTCAAAGACTACGCCGATGCCGGTTCCGTCACCGCCAGCGTGCAAGCGACCAAAGTCCTCGCGGCACGCCATACCCTTCTCGCCGGACTCGACTTCAAGAACGATCAACAACAGGACCAAGGCAACTACGTCGACGACCCCGTCACCGTAAACTACGCCGGGCGCGATTCGACCACCTCGTTAAGCCCCTACGTGCAGGGAGACTTCCTGGTTTCGCGTGATCTCACGTTCACCGCCGGCGTCCGGCTGGACCACTTTTCAACCTTCGGCGATTCCATCAATCCACGCGTCGGCGTTATCTGGCACCCGCGGGAAACGAGCACGTTAAAGCTGCTCACCGGCACGGCCTTTCGCGCGCCAAATCCCTACGAATACAGTTACAACGACGGAGACCGGACCTTTCGCGCCAATCCCGACTTGGACCCCGAGGATATCACCACCAGCGAAATCATCTGGGAAGAAGGCCTCGGGCGACATGCCCGCGCCACGATTTCGCTGTATCAGTATCGCATCACCAACCTCATCGATCTCGCGATGGATCCCGGATCCGAGCTGCTTTACTTCGACAACGTGGAGAGCGTGCGCTCCCGCGGGGTCGAAGGCGAAATCGAGACGTGGACCAACCAAGGCTGGATGGCGCGCGCGTCGTTTTCGTTCAACGACACGCGGGACCGCCGCACGGATACACGGCTCACCCGAGCCCCCCGCGTCACCGGGGCGCTCCATCTGGCCGCCCCGATCGCCAATCTCCCGCTGCGCGTCGCGCTGGAAACCCTCTACAACAGCGAGCGGGAGAGTTCGACCGGAAACGCCATCGAAGCCTATTGGTTATGCAACCTTACGCTCTCGACTCAAGAACTCGCCTCGGGTGTGACGCTCGGTCTTACCCTGCGTAATCTGTTCGACACCTCCTATGCCGACCCGGCATCCGACGAACATGTGCAATCCGAGATCCCCCAAGACGGACGCACCCTGCTGGCTCGAGCCACGTGGCGCTTCTGAACCTCGTCGATGCGGTCGTTGCTGCTCCACCTCCCACTCTTTGACCGCACCCGACACTGGCTGTGCGTGCTGGGCGTCGCCCTGGCCATCGGGGGCGAAAGCGTCGCGCAGCCGCTACCGGCGGCGGCACCGCGCTCAGAGCGACAGGTCAAAGCGGCGTATATCTTTAACTTTGGCCGCTTCATCGTCTGGCCCGAGCCCACCCGGCGCGGTGCGAGCAGTATTTTCACGATCGGGGTGCTGGGCGACGACCGCCTCGCCGAGGACCTCGTCGCCCTGCTGCACGACCGCACCATCCGCGATCAACCCGTCGATATACGCCGGGTCCGCGCCCCGGAGGATTTGGATGACCTCCGTATCCTGGTCGTCGGGGAATTGGACTCGTTGCGCTGGACGCCTTCCCTCGCCGCCCTCCGGGAAAAACCGGTCCTCATCGTCGGTTCGACCCCGGAGTTTGCCCGCTCGATCGGCCACGTCGGATTCTACTTGGACGATCAGCGGGTGCGCTTCGCCATCAACCCGTCCGCCCTGCGACGCTCCAATCTGCAAGCCAGTTCCCGCCTGCTGAGCCTCGCCCTCATCGTCGACACCGATCCGGTCGCCGCGAGCCCCATGCCATGAGCGCACGCTTCTGGGCTCACTATGGTTTTCGGCGCCGGGTGCGCCTGCTTCTGCTCGCCTGCTGCGTCTCCGCGCTCGCGGTCGCCACGCTCGGCTCCTTCGTCTTTCAACTGTATTCGCGCCAAGACGGACTTCACCACAAGAACGCCATGCTCGCGCAGTGGTTGGCCGGCCAAGTCTCGGCCGCCGTTGCATTTCGTGATCATGAGACCGCAACCACCATGCTGTCGTCGCTCGCGATCGACGACGATATCCTCGGCGCCACGATCACCACGCGTAACGGCGCAAAGTTCACCTCTTACACCGCCCCCCAAAAGGAACGCCCGTGGTTCAGTCATCCTCACGTCGTGGTCCGGGACATCGTGGTCGATCGCGAGGTGCTCGGCCAACTCACGATCGAGACCGACGACGGCTCCGCGCTCGTCGACCTCGCCCGCGTCTACCTCGGCATCAGTGCGTTGGTGTCGGCCATCGCCATCGCGGTCGCGTTGATCCTCGGACAACGACTGGGCCAACGCCTGTTGTCACCGATCAATCATTTGGTCACCGTCGCTCGCAGCATTTCCGAACAGGGCGACTCCAGCCTGCGCGCGCAACCGACCGGCAACCCCGACGTGGACGAGCTCGTGCGCGCCCTGAACCAGATGCTCGAACGCATCCAATGGCAGGAACGCGAGCTGCAAGGCGCCCGCGACCGCCTCGCGCAACAGGTCGTCGCCCTTGAACACGAGATCCAACAACGCCGTCGCATCCAAGAAGAACGCCTCGTGATCGAGCGAAAGATGCAGGACTCCCAGCGGCTCGAGAGCCTCGGCGTTCTCGCTGGCGGAGTGGCGCATGATTTCAACAACCTCCTCGCCGCCATCCTCGGCAACGCTAACCTCGCCCAGATGCGGCTACCCTCGAACAGCCCGGTGCAGCGTCACATCAAACAAATCGAGGTCATCTCGACCCGTGCGGCCGAGCTCTGCCGCCAAATGCTCGCCTATGCCGGCCGCGGTCCGCTCGCGCTCGAACCCGTTTCAATCGACCAACTCGTCCGCGAAACCGCCGAGCTCCTGCGCGTTTCCATCGGCCAGGATTGCGACCTCGAGATCGATACCGGACCCGACCTTCCCCTCGTGCTCGGCGACGGTTCCCAGCTCCGTCAGATCGTGCTTAACCTGGTGGTGAATGCCTCCGAAGCCATCGGCGAAAGCCGCCTGGGCACCATTCAGGTCGCCGTCGGGGTGCGGGACTTTGAGGCCCCCGAGTTTGCGGACGCCCGCGTCGGTCGGGAGCTCGACCCAGGCAACTACATTTTCATTCGCGTCCATGACAACGGCCCGGGCATGGCGCCCGAGGTCGTTGATCGGATTTTCGAGCCCTTCTTCACCACCAAGTTCACCGGCCGCGGCCTCGGACTCGCCGCCACCCTCGGTATCATTCGGCGCCACGAAGGCGCGCTCTTCGTGGAGAGCAAAGTCGGTCTCGGATCCCAGTTTACGGTCGTGCTGCCGCACACCGGTCACGCCCTCGAAACGTCCCTCACCCAACATCCGACGCTGGCGGCCACGTGGCGAGGATCCGGCCGGGTTCTCGTCGTCGACGACGAAGAAGGCGCCCGCCAAGCCGAAACCGAATTCGTCGAAGAACTCGGTTTCGTGGCCACCAGCGCCTCCTCGGGCGAGGAAGCGCTCCGCATTTTCAACGCCGCCAGCGCCGATTTTGTAGCGGTCGTCGTCGACTATCTCATGCCGCGGATGGATGGCGTCGAACTGGCCGGCCTGCTGCAGCAACGCCACCCCAACCTGCCCATCCTGCTGCTGAGCGGATTTGCCGGAAGCTCCGCCATCACGGACCTCCCGCCCAAGCTGCAAAACAATTTCCTCGCCAAGCCCTTCACCTTCCGCGCCTTCGCCGCCGCCCTCCGCAAGGCCATCGACGCGGAAAACGACCCCGCGAACGCCTGAGTCCGTCCCGCCCCACGCGACTTCGCCGCCCGGCGCGCATCGCGTTCTCTTCGGCTAAACGCGCACCAGTGCCCAACGCTGCACCTGCCCCGCAGCCAATTCCAACCACGCATAGCTGGCCGGCGCCCCGCGATTCGGTCGCGTGATGCACCCGGGATTGAGCCAGCGGAATCCCCGAGGATCGGTCTCGTCACGCGGCACATGCGTGTGCCCATGCAAAACCAGTTGCACGCCTGCCTTCACCCGCCGCGGCGGAATGTGTTCCAGCCAACACGTCACCCCGCCCCGTTGCAACTCGCGCGACAAAGGCCACGGATGGGAGTCACAGTTGCCCCGCACCACCACCAGCGGCGGCCCTAATTGCTCGAACTCAACGAGCACAGATGGCGCACAAACGTCCCCCAAATGCCAGATTTCATCGGCTCCCCGCAATGCCTCCGGCAGCGTGGGCGGATAGGAATCATGCGTGTCGGAAATAACGGCAATGCGCATGCTCGCACTCTAGGCCACGCCGCCCGACACCCGCCAAGCCCAATCACGATCGCAGATCAATCCGAGGCCAACGCGGCTTCGGTCGCCGCATCGATATCCTCGTTTGAAAACACCGCCTGCACATCATCGAGGTCGTCGAGTGCGTCGTGCAACTTGTGCAGGGAGCGGGCCGCGCCAAGCTCACTCACCGGCATCGTGCTGGTGGGGATGTAAGCCAGCTCGGCGTTCTCCGTCTTGATCCCGGCCTCGTCCAAGGCGTGATGCACCCGGTCAAAGGCGGTCACCGCACAACGCAGCTCGTAACCGTCGTCGGTCGAGATCACGTCGTCGGCCTCGGCCTCGAGCGCGAGTTCCATCAGCGCTTCCTCGGTGCTCGCGTCCTTCGCGATGAGGAACTGACCCGCGTGCATAAACTGAAACGCCACCGCTCCGCTTTGCGCCAGATTGCCCCCGTGCTTCGACAGAATCGAACGCACGTCTTGGGCCGCGCGGGTCTTGTTGTCCGTCGTGCACTGGATCACGAACGCGACGCCCCCCGGACCGTAGCCTTCGTAGGTAATATCCTCATACGAGACGCCCGGCAGTTCGCCGGTCCCTTTCTTGATCGCGCGGTCCACGTTATCGACCGGCATGTTGGCCTCGCGGGCTTTTAGCAGCAGGGTGCGCAGACGCGCGTTGCCATCGGGATCGCCCCCGCCGCTTTTGGCGGCCAACGTGATGTCACGCGAGATGCGGGAAAACACCTTGCCTCGACGCGAATCGGTCACCGCCTTCTGGCGCTTGACCTTGGACCACTTGTTATGACCGGCCATGGGGTTAAGAGAGAAACCTGAGAGCTAAACCCTGAAATCTAAAACAAAAAATGGCGAACCGGACACAGTCACCCGGGCCCGGCTCGCCAACCTGTTTCCGCCTCGCCTTACTTCCGCTTGGGCTTGGGCGTGACGTTCTTCGTGCGACGGCCCTTGCCACCCGCCGCCACCGTCGGGGTGACGACCGGCGTGTCCTTGGTGAACTTGTTCACCGCCATCTGCTGCGCGATGGTGAAGGCGCCGTTGATCGTCGAGTAGAGTGCGAGACCGGCGGCAAAATTATAACAGAACAACATGAACACGAGGGGCATGAACTTCATCATGGCCGCTTGGGCGTTGTCCGTCGTGGGCGTCGGCGTGAGGCGCATCTGGAAGATCATCGTGGCGCCCATGAGCAGCGGCATGATGTTCAACGGCAGACCAAAAATCCGCGCAACCGTATCGGGCGCGGACAAGTCGTGCACCCACAGGAAACTCTGGAATCGCAATTCAGCCGTGCCCTGCAACATGGCGAAGAACGCGATGAAAAGCGGGATGGTAATGAGAATCGGGATACAACCGCCCATCGGGTTGACCTTGTTCTCCTTGAAGATGGCCATCGTGGCCTGATTCAGCTTCTGCGGATTGTCCTTATACTTCTCCCGCACCTCCTTCATCTGCGGCTGCAGCTTGGCCATCTTCTTGGCCGAACGGGAGGCGGCCAGCGTGAAGGGCAAGGAAATGAGCTTCAGCATCAGCGTCATGAGGATGATCGCCATCCCCCAGTTGCCCACCCACGAGTGCATCGTCACCATGAGCAGATTCATCAGCGGCGCGATGATGCCGCTCAGCATGTATTTGCCGAAGCCGCGGTCGAACTGCATCACCTTGTCTTCGTTGTGCTCGAATTTGCGCAGGCGCTGATACTCCTTCGGGCCGACATAGAGGTCGCCGCCCAGCACCGTCGTGGCGCCGGGAGCCGAGCTCTCCAAGGTGAACCGCACGTCGCCGGTGAGACCGGTATTGGCTTTGCTGCTACCGGGGAAGGGGGGCAGCTCGACGCGCCGCGTCACCGTGGCCACCCCCGGTTGGTCACCGGTGTAGATGCTGGCAAAAAACTGATTCTTCACGGCGCCCCACACCACCGTCGCGGGTTTCTCGATCTGGGACTTCGGGCTGCCGTCGGCCATTCCGACCATCGCCAGAAATCCGCCCCCTTGTAGTTCTCCCCGGTCCGTGTAGGTCGCATCCTTGCCGTCGTAGGAAGCGATGTTCAGATATTGGCCGTAGTCGTTGACGCTGACCAGTGACGCCGTGCCGAGGCTCAGATTGGCGAGCATCTGCGGGGTGCCGCTCGGCGCCAGGTTCCGCACCGACGTGTCGTGACGAACCAGATACGGGTCGCGGCTGTCGTCACCGGGTTGCGCGATCGAATAGGTGCGCGTGACCTCAAGACGTCCTTCCAATATGGTGCGGTAGACCACCCGATCCCGCGTGGCGGAAACCAATTCATACTTCGTGTCGGGGCCGAGACCGGGGATGTTGGTGATCGCCAGAATCGGATTTACCCGCTGCTGGTTGAACACAAAGGGAGCGGAAGCGTCGACCGTCTCAGCGTAACGGTGGAACGCCACCTCGCGGATCGCGCCGCCGAAATTCGTGAAACGAACTTCAATGTAGTCGTTGGACAACGTCGTGACCACGGCGTCGCGCTGGTTCGACGCCAAGGGGGCGAACGTGGCATCCGATGGTGAACTCGCAGGCGCGGCCGCCGCGGCGGTCGCAGCCGGTGCCATGTTGCCCGCCGTCGGCGCAGCCGAGGTCGACTCAATCAGCTCGGGAGCCGGAGGCGGCGGCGGCGCGAGCTTGGAGCTCAGCGTCATCATGCCAAACGCCGCGACCAGGAGGCCGACGCCGATAATCATATTCTTTTTGTCCATGCTAGAAAGGGAGTCCGTCTACGTTGAAAAAATCGGGATGTGCTACACTCGCGCCGGAGGCCGCGCTGAAATCCGCGCACATCGCGGCCGGGCAGGCGGCACCGGATCAAAACCACCGGGATGGAGGGGCGTGCATTTAAGCAACCGCCACATGGCCAATCCGAAACCGCGCACCGCACCATGTTCCCGCAACACCCCAATGGCGTAATGCGAGCACGTCGGGTGAAAGCGACAGCCGCAGGTCGGACCGAGCACCACCGGCAACACCGGGGACAGCGTGCGTTGGTAAACCTTGACCAATCCCACGAGGATCCGGATCGGAACCCGCCGCCAACCACGACGCGGCTCGGAAGGCGGAGCCACGGAACGATCGAGGTAGGCAGAAGAGTCGAGGTCCATCAGGAGGAAGTCGCCGGCGGAAAAAGCACCGCACAGGCGTGCACGAACCTCTGTTCGATCTGCGCGTAATCAAGCCGATTGATCGACGATCGCGCGATCATGACCAAATCAAACGCGGGCGGAACCGCCGTCTGATGATGCCGAAATAATTCGCGCATCCGGCGTTTGGCCCGGTTGCGCTGCACGGCGTTGCCTACCGCCGCGCGTGAAGCGACTACACCGACCCGCGGACCAGCCACCGCCGGGTCCGGACGTGGAGCGACCAAAAGCGTGAAAGCGCCGCCGAAATGGCGACGCCCGGTTTGACGCACGTGCGCGAATTCCGCGGGACGCCTCAAGTGGTTCTCGGCGCGGAAACGCATGCTGCTACGGCTGTTACAGGCCGTTCGCGGCGACGAAACGATCAGGCGACGACGAGGCGCTTGCGGCCTTTGCGGCGGCGGGCGTTGATGACCCCACGGCCACCTTTGGTGGCCATCCGAGCACGGAAGCCGATTTTGCGAACGCGCTTTAAGCGATGTGGGCGAAATGTAGGTTGCATGACTATCTAAGTGGTTAAGAGGAAACTGAAGTGCCGAACCGACTGCCGCCTGTCAAGGGCGGTTTGACTCCGGCTTCGGGACTGGCTGAGTGAGCGCATGCGTCGCCCCGGTTTCCTGCTTTTGCCCTTGATCGCCCAAATCACGGTCGCCGCAGCGGCCAATGAGACCACGCCGCCGCCCCTCGACCCCGAGATCACGGCCATGATCGCCGCCGTTGATCCGGACCGGATTGAGGCCGACATCCGCAAACTCGCCGGCTTCCACACCCGCCACAGCCTGAGCGACACCGCAAGCGAGACTGCAGGCATCGGCGCGGCGCGGCGATGGATTAAACGTGAGTTCGAGCGCATCAGCCGGACCACCGGGGGCCGTCTTCAAGTCGAATTCGACACCTTTCATCAGGCCCCCACGCCGCCCCGGCTACCCGCGGGCGCCGAGTTGGTCAACATCGTCGCCACTCTGCCCGGCGCCCAACCCGAGGCGGCCGACCGCGTCTATGTCGTAAGCGGACACTACGACTCGCGCTCACTCGGCATCATGGACACCGTCTCCCACGCGCCCGGCGCCAATGACGACGCCTCCGGGACCGCCGCCGTGCTGGAACTCGCTCGCGTGATGGCCGGCCACACCTTCGACGCGACGATCGTGTTCATGACGGTCGCCGCCGAGGAACAGGGACTGTTGGGCGCCAAACACTGGGCGGAAACCGCCGTCGCCGACGGACGCCACATCGCGGCCATGTTTACCAACGATATCGTGGGCAACACCACCGACGAGCAAGGGCGCGCTGATCGCTCCCACGTGCGCCTCTTCGCGGAAGGGGTGCCGCCCGCCAATCCGCTGCCAGCCGAGGTGTTGGCTCAGATTCGCACCGGCGGCGAAAACGACTTCCCCACCCGCCAACTCGCCCGCCTGATCAAAGCCACCGGCGAGGCCTACCTGCCCGAATTCGAGGTGCGCGTCGTCTATCGTCGCGACCGTTTTCTGCGCGGCGGCGACCACTCGCCGTTCCTCGATCAGGGTATCCCTGCCGTTCGCTTCACCGAGCCGCGTGAAGCCTACGCACATCAGCATCAGGACGTGCGCGTCGAAGACGGAGTGCACTACGGCG
>CAXBDS010000165.1:0-11435 GCA_963974355.1 uncultured Opitutaceae bacterium | reverse complement strand
TTGGCCGCGGCCGGTCTTCCCGTGCCGCGCCGCGGTCTCACGTGGGCGGAGTTTGAGACCTTCGGACCGAAGCTGGCGCGGCGCGGCGGCAACGACCGCGCGCCGACCGACTACCTCTGCGTGGCGCCGCCGCCGACCGCCCTGCTGGCTGCGTTTGGCGTGCGGCTCTTTGATGACTCCCGCGAACCGACACGGGTGACCGTGATGGGGCCGGCGGCGATCGCGGCGGTCACGTTTCACCGCCGTCTCGTCGCGGAGGGCTGGGCGGCGCCGACCAATGCGGTGGTCGATAGCGGGGCGAACCAATTGTTTCGCGACGGGCGGGTGGCGTTCTTGTTTACGGGGCGCTACTCCTCGACGGAATTTGCGGGCAACACGACGTTTAATTGGGACGTCGCTCCAGTGCCTCTGAGTCCGGGGGCAGGCGTCGAAGCGGCGGGCACTGCGCTGGCGATATCCGCGCAGACCCAGGTGCCGCAACTGGCGCGGGAGTTTCTGCGCTTTTACGCGTCCGAGACGGCGGTGCACCTTGCCGTGGAAGGCGGTCGCATCGTGCCCGTGCGGCGGCGCTTTGCGTATGGCGCGCACTTTCTCTCGCAGTCGCCGCCGGCATCGGTGCGACTCTTCAGTGAGACGGAGGAGGCCGGCGCAGCCGGGGCATTACTCTATGGCGGCGGACAACGGGAAGTGCACGATATCCTTTATCGTCGACTGGAACAGGCCCTCGCGGAGCCCGGCCGTTCGGCTCAGGAGATTGTGGCGGGGATCGAGGCCGATCTCGGGCGCTGGTTGCAACGGCGGGAGGAGCGAATGCGATGAAACCGTGCACCGGCGACATCCATCGGGCGACGCTGGTCGCCTTCGCTATCGGCCTGGCGGGCTGCGTGCCTGACCCGGAGCATGAGGTGAGTTTGAAAGCTTCGTTTTGGAGCACGCCGGCCATTGAGCAGCGCGTTGCGAGCGAGTTCGAGGCCGCGCATCCCGAGATAAGGGTGGACCTGATTTTGACGGGTGGTCGCTACGCGGAAAAGGTGCAGTCGATGATCGTGGCAGGCAACGCGCCGGATGTGATCATGGTGACGAGCGCGTTCTACGATGATTGGGCGGCGCGGGACGTGCTGGCCGATATCACCGACCTTGTGGCCGAGCTGGATTCGGCCGGTCCGTTCACCGCCGGTCCGAAGGAGGCGTTCCGATTTCACGATCGTTACTACGCGGTGCCGGCGACTTTCGATGCGCTCGTTTCAATCACGAATCTGGATGCGTTGGACGCGGTGGGGTTCAGCCTGCCCGACGAGACGTTTACTTGGGCGAAGCTGGAGGCGTGGGGACCGCGCCTTAGCCGTCTGGCAGGGGACTCGACGGCGCCGACGGACTACTTGTGCGCGCTGCCGCCGCCGGCTTACTTTCTCGTGGCTTATGGGGTGCAATGTTTTGATGATCCGCGGCGACCGCGACGGGTGACGGTCGACTCGCCGATCGCGGTGGAGGCGATCGAATACTGGCGGCGGATGCACCAGCGCGGATGGGCGGTGGATCCTGTTACAATCCCGGACTCTGCGCTGGGACGTGGCGCCCTTGCCGGCTGGCCCGCGCGGGCGCTTCGTGCCGTATCTGGCGGGCGCGGTGGGCATCAGTCGGACCACGGCCCACCCGACGGAGGCGCGGGCATATTTACGGCACTATGCTTCACTGGCCGGCGCGCGGGCATTTGTCGAAGGGTCGCGCGGACTCCCGCTGCGGCAGACGCCGGGGGGCGCGGCCCTGCGGGCGGAAATCACCGTGCCGGCTTCGGTCGAAAGTTACTATCAGGCGATGGCCATGGAGACTCTGGCGACGGTGGTGCAAGCGCCGGGGAAAATGG
This sequence comes from uncultured Opitutaceae bacterium, assembly GCA_963974355.1. GTDB lineage: Bacteria > Verrucomicrobiota > Verrucomicrobiia > Opitutales > Opitutaceae > Actomonas. The sequence goes on along the minus strand of CAXBDS010000165.1, from coordinate 9,571 downwards.
CCGTGGAGGAGATGGTGAGTCGGCGGTTCGAACAGGCTCTGGCGGCGCCCGGGGTGCCGGCGGCGGAGATCGTGGCCGCCTTGGTGGCCGATTTGAACCAGTGGTTGGCGCGCGGCGAAAGGCCGTCCGGATGAAGAGCACATTTCGCGAACGAAGGAACCGACGCATCGCGTTGTGTTTTCTGTTGCCGAATCTGATCGGTTTTCTCGCGTTCACGTTGTGGCCGGTGATCGCGGCGCTCGGCTTGAGCTTCACATCGTGGGATCTGCTGACGCCGCCGCGCTGGGTGGGCGTGGACAATTTTCGCCAGTTGCTTGGCTTCCATCGGGACGTGGGCGGCTGGGTGGCGAACGATCCGTTGTTTTGGCAGTATTTGCGCAACACGTTTTTCCTGATGCTGGGGCTGCCGATAAACATGGCGGGTTCATTGTGGCTCGCCCTTCTGCTCAATCGCAAACTGCGCGGAACCTACCTCTACCGCCTGGTTTTTTTCTTCCCGAGTATTCTCTCCGGCGTGGCGATTTTCTACCTATGGCGGTGGATCTATAATACCGATTACGGATTGCTCAACACGCTGCTGGCGACGCTCGGCATCGACGGGCCGAACTGGTTGGGTTCGACGCGGTGGGCGAAGCCTGCGCTCATGTTGATGGGCACGTGGATGTCGGTCGGAGGAACCAGCATGATCCTCTATCTCGCGGCGTTGCAAAACGTGCCGAAAGAACTGCATGAGGCGGCACACGTTGATGGCGCGAACGCTTGGCAGCGGTTTTGGATCGTGACCTGGCCGTCCATCATGCCGGTGACGTTTTTCATTTTCACGATGGGGCTGATTCATGGACTGCAGTCGGGTTTCGATTCGGCTTTCATCATGACCGGTGGCGGACCCAACGGGGCGACCACCACGATCGGTTTCTACATCTACCAGAAAGCCTACCTGCGGTTCGAAATGGGTTACGCATCGGCGGTGGCGTGGGTGCTTTTCCTCCTGATCCTTGCCTTTACGCTGCTCAATTGGCGGCGCGGTGGGCGCAACCCCATGACCACTTGATCCGATGAGAAAACGCACAAACTGGGACGGACTCTTTCACCTGCCGCTCCTGTTGATCGGGGGGACGATGCTGTTGCCGCTGGTGTTTATGATGGTCACGGCGCTGTCTGCCCCCGGTGAGGCGATGAAAGCCACGGCCTCCTTGACGGAGATGATTGTGCCCCGGTCGTGGCGCTGGGAGAATTTCGCCGAGGTGTGGGACATCATTCCCTTCGGTCGTTACTACGTGAACAGCCTGCTTGTGGCCGCGGCGGTGACGATCGGGCAGACCTTTACGAGCGCCTGTGCCGCCTATGCGTTTTCCCGTCTGCAGTGGAAGGGGCGCGACCTGCTCTTCACCGCTTACATGGCGACGATGATGGTGCCTTTCGCGGTCACCATGATTCCTAATTTTGTGGCGATGAAGATGCTGCCAGAGATATTGCAACAGCTCGTTCCGTGGGTGGATTGGATGTCGTTGCGCGTGCTGGGCAGGTCGTCGGATGACCCCGGCGTCGGACGGTTGGTGGGGCTCGACTCCTATTTTGCGCTGATTGTGCCGCTGATGTTTTCGGCCTACGGCACGTTTCTGTTGCGCCAATTTTTTATCGGCATCCCGCGCGAGCTCGATGAAGCCGCCGAGATCGATGGCTGCAGTCACTGGATGATTTTCACGCGCATCATTTTGCCGTTGTCTCTGCCGGGCCTCGCGACGCTGGCGATTTTCACGTTCCTCGGCGTATGGGGAAATTTTCTTTGGCCGCTCGTGGTGACGAATCAGTCGGAGCTCAACACCTTGCCGGTCGGCTTGCTGTCATTCCAAGGCCAATACGGCACGGAGTGGGCGCTGATGATGGCGGCGGCGCTGCTGATGCTCGTGCCCGTCGTGGTGATCTTCCTCTGCGGTCAGCGCTTTTTCGTGTCAGGCCTCACGACCGGCGCCGTCAAGGGCTGATGTTGCCGTAAACCTTGAAGCCGAGCGTGGGTGAGGCGTCGGGTTGATGGGCGAGGTGTAACACGCCGTCGCGCCACGTCCAGGTTGCGTGGGAGGTTTCTGTTTCGGCGTCGCCCAGGCCGTGGAGGCGGGTGACGCGGATCGGGCGTTGCGGGCGGGGCAGTTCAATCCAGCCGTCATCGAACGGGATGAGAACAGTCTCGTAGTCGACGCACACGTCGGCGTCGTGAATCGAAAGGACCGCCCATCGTCCCTTCCAGCGGAATCCACGGGTATCGGTTTCCGCTGCTGCGGGTGATTCGCGTAAGGCCAGCGCCGTAAGCCCGGTTGAGCCATCGGGCAATTGTTCGAGACGACCCCAGCTTTTCACTTCAGGCTCGGCGCCGATCCGACCCGGTTCGGAATTCAACCACCCCGGCGTCCACGTCCGGGCCGGGCGATGCCAACGCATGAGCGCCCGGCGACGTGCGATCCAAGCGGCGGGCACGGCGGATCCGTCTCCGATGCGGCGCGGGAGATTGGCGCCGGGCGCGCCGAGCACGGCGGTGTCGAGCAACACGTCGTCATCGGCCGCCCAATCGTAGCCGCTCGATCCCATGATGGCCATGCCACGGTCGGCGGGGAGCGCGGCCCACACGCTCCAGTGCCGGTGACCGTGCGCCTCGGTCGCGCCGGCGTCGCCGAGGTCGTCCGTCGCCAATTGATCCTGCACGGCGCCCCAGAGCGGATGCAGCGCGTAGCCGAGCAGCGTGACGGTCGGGTCGATCTCGCGGGCGGCGTCCGCGATGATGCGGGCCAAGGCGAGCGCCAGTCGTTCGCCGCGCAGGGCGGGGTCGCGCGGTGCGCAGCCATCGGGGCCGGGCAGGCCGTAGCCGAAGTCGAGCTTGAGCAAGGACGGACGATAGTCGCGCATCACGCGTTGGGTGCGTTGCCGCAGAAACTCCCTGGTGCGCGTCGAGCTTGGGTCGAGGCAGCAGGAGGCCCGATCACCTTCGTGTGGATCAAGCGCCCAGTTCGCCCGAATCGGGTCACCGTCGCGGTTGAGCAACAGATCTTCCGGGCCGAGGCCGACGGCCGCGGGATTGCCGATCCAACCAGTCGGCATCCATATGCCCAGGCCGAGTCCGCGCTGTCGGATGTAGGCCAGATCTGCCTCGAATTGCGGGAGGATGGCGCGGTTGGGCTCGCCGCTGCCTTTGTGCGATTCCCAAGGATCGTCGATGCACAGCACGTCCGCTCCCATTTCGTCGACGGCGCGGTCGGCCGAGGCGCGCAGATCGTGGAGGCCCATTTTGAAATCACCCCACGTGCCCCAGAATGTTTTTTGGTGATCGATGGACGCCGCGGCGACGGCCGTCGGGTAGGTTCGATAGGTGTCGCGGCAGGCGGTCCAAAGCGTATCCGCCCAACGTAGACGCAGCACGTCGTCGTAGTGACGCTCGGATCCCGCGGGGGGCCCCCACAGGTCTTCCCGGCAACGCCACTCGATCGCGCCGCTGCAGGAGCGCACTTGCAGGGTGAGCGCCCCGTCGGCCGGGCCGCCGACGCCAAAGAATACCCAACCATGGCGTCCGCCCAGACCGCAGCCATAGATCGGCCGGGGAAACGCGGCTGCGTAGGGCGTGCCCATCGCGGGACCGAAGCTGCCGAGCGGCAGGTTGGCCTGGCCGAAATCCCAACTGCGAAAGAAGCTCTGCATGGGCGCGGTTTTCGCGCTCGGCACGCCGAATCCTTCGGCGCGCCAATTGGGCCAGAACGGGAGCTCCAGCGTCGGGGCCGAGCGGCGCTGCTCTGCCGTCATGATATTCGCGCCGAAGTAGAGCGAATGTAGTGTGGGCGCCGGTTTCGACTCGTTCCAATAAATCGTCAGCGCGGTGAACTGCAGGCCGCCTTGATCGGCGTCGGCCGCGTAGCTCAGTTGCGCGGTGCCAAATCCGGGCAAGGTCAATGCCAGCGTCCCGGAGTCGTGGGTGATCGACGAGTCCGGTAGCACCACGGTGGCTTTGCAGGCCTCCAGTTTGCCGGTGTGATCAGCCAACCATAACAACGGTAGCAACGAACCCTGCCAGACCGGCGAGCCTTGCGCGGTGACCTGGGCCTGATCGCGCGAAAGATCCCACGTGAAATCAAACGCGTCGTGGTGGATTGTGACGAGAGGCGAAGCGGACACGGGGGACAAGGAGGGCGAGGGAGCGAATTCCCCTCAACCGACTCTCGATTCATGCGATTGAGGAAACCGATGCGGTGGCGTTGGGACCGGAAAGTTCATCGACCAAGAATACGACTGCGGAACTCGCGCGGGGACTGGCCGAAGCGCCGTTTGAAGCTGCGGGAAAAGTGAAACTCGTCACAGAACTCCAGTTGTTCCGCGATCTCCTTTACCTGCAGGCGCCCTTGGTGGAGCAAAGCCGCGGCGCGGTCGATGCGGGCATCGAGTTGGAACTGGCCGGGCGAGAATCCCACCTTGGCGCGGAAGCGCTTGCGGAAGGTTTCGTAGGTCAGGCCGAGTTTACGCGCGACCGCCGCCGGATCGTGAGCGACACCGGGATCGAGGTGCGTGAGCATTTCGCAGGCTTGATTCACCCAGTCGTCGACGCCATCGACGGGTTCCTCGGGGGTCTCGCGATCCGCCAGCATTTCGGTGAGCACCGAGACGAAATGGGTCACGATGACTTGCGGCGGCGTGCTTTGCCGCAAGTGCAGCGGTGGAATGATGCGGAAAAAACGCCGGAACCAACGGTCGCTGTCGCCAGTGTGATGCACCGGCCGGGCGGGATCGAGCAGGCCAGTGTGTAACATGAGATCGAATACCGGGCCTTCGAACTCGAACCATAACTCATCCCAGTGCTCGCCCTCGGCGGTGCCGTAGCCGTGGGGCACGCCCGGGAACGAGAAGGCGATGTCCCCCCGGGCCATCGGCGTGAGCGCGCCCGCCTGATCGCGGTAGAACCCATGGCCGTTCAACAGGAGGTTGAAGGTGTAGCAGGGGAGGGCGCGCAGCGGGCTCGGGGGCATACCGACGCCGACGCCGCCCTGATTGACGCCGGACAAAAGGATCGTGCCGAGCGGCGAGGAAATCGGCCGCAGCAACAATCGCGTTTTGATGGTGTGATCGATGAAGTGGGGCACAAATCAGGGCTGACCAGAAAACACATGTTTAATCCCATTGAGCCTATTCCGTCTAGGATGAAAAGGAGGTAGAGTGCAGTTACCCCATCAACCAGCCGATTCATGTTATCCCTCACTACCGTCACCCAACGGGACGTTGCCGCGGCCTGCAACGTGCACCCCAGCACGATCTGTTTGGCCTTGAAAAACGCCCCCTCGATTCCGGTCGAGACCCGCTTGCGAATTCAGCGCACCGCCGCCCGGATGGGCTATGCGCCGAACGCGGCCGCTCGCAATCTCGCCTTCCTGCGGACAGAGAAGAACCACGCGGGCGGCTCTTTGCCATTGGCTTGGCTCAACCAGGAACCGCAACGCGACTTCTGGCGCAGCGACCCCGATGCGTATCGCATCTTCACCGCGGCCAAGACGCGGGCGGCGCGACTGGGTTACGCATTAACGGATATCTGGGTCGCCGAGCCGGGGCTGCGCTTGGAGCGCCTCAGCCAGATTCTGGAGGCCCGTGGCATTGAGGGGGTGGTCTTCCCCGTCGCGCGGATTTTTGACCGACGGTTGATGCAGCCCGTTTGGGCGTCGTTCGCGACCGTTGCCCTCGGCGACTATCGAGCCGGTGCGTGGTTGGACGTGGTGTGTGCCGATTATTATTACAATCTGGAGCTGGCGCTGACGTCGCTCGGGGAGCGGGGATTCAAGCGCGTGGGCCTGCTGCTGGATCAGCGTTTTGATGACGCTTCGGGCGGGTTGACCCGCAGTTGTTATCTCGGCGATCAGGCGGAGCGTTCCGAATCGCAGCGAGTTCCGCCCTGCCGGATCGAAGCCGGGCCGGCGGCGGCCGAGAAGGTGCTGGCCTGGTGGGCGCGGTATCAACCCGATGCCGTCGTATGTGGCGGCCGCTTTGCGAGCGCGACGGCCATCACTAGCCTGCCGGAAGCAGTGCGGATGGTCGGGTTGCAGTCGGGCGACGAGATGGTCGATGGCGTCGACGATCGCAGCGAGTTGGTCGCGACTTCCGCGATCGACCGGCTGGCGGCCAAGGTGCAGGGACGGGAAAAGCGGTTCGGCGCGGATACGCAACGCAGCCTCGTTAAAGGTCACTGGTGCGGCGGCTCGCCTTTGCCGGAGCATGGCGAGGTTCTGTTCGCTGTCGCCAACTGAGCTTGGCAGCCTAGTTGCCGCGACGGATCTCCGACCCTTCGAACCGGATCGAGATGCGGAAGACCTTCTTGATGCGGCAGGTGATCTTGCCGGTCGCGAGGTCCACGCTTTCCGGCACTTCGATGCGGTGCAGATCGACCACGGCGTGAAAACCGCGTTCGGAAAAGAGATCGATCAACATCGCGAGCGCGAGCGGGTCGTCCAGGAGGGGGTCTTCGGTGTTGACGTGCGCGCTGCCCGTGATCGCGTGGCGAATCACGATGGGCATGATCTTTTGCTCGATGAAGGTGATGACCTTGGCGAAGAGGCGGGAGTTTTCGAATTCGTAGCCGTCGAGGCGTTTCACCAACTCTTGACGTGCGTGCACGATGATCTGGCTGGCGACGGGGATGGCGCGCATGCGGTCGTGCGTCGCGGGGTCGAGCTCGAGCGTGCTCTGGTATTGCAGCTCGTGCATGATGTTCTGCTCGACCTGGCTGATGTCGCCCTGCGCGTTGACGAAGTGGTAGAAGAAAATGTCCTTCAGCGACTGGAGGGCGTCCCACGTCTGTTCCTTGAAGACGCGGTAGCGGCGCTGCGCGAGCACCGGATCATAGTCGGTCGCGCGCTCTTCCCACAGCTCGCCGTCGCCGGTGCGCGTGACCTCATCATTGTGCGCCTTGGTCTCGCGACCGCGCTTGAGCTGACGATCGACCGAGGTGCGTTCATCGACGAAGAGCACCATGATGTGCACGGTGGGCTGGCGGAAATAGATGCCGAGCGGCGTGCCGAAAAACTCCTTTCGCAGGCATTGCATGCGATCAACGAGGAGCTTCAAGCATTCGACCTGCACCTTCGTGCGAGGGAAACCGTCAAGAATGCAGCCGTCGCGATATTCGGGTTTGAGCAGCTCGCGGAGCATGATGCCGATCACCTCGCGATCGCCGACCATCATGCCGGCGTCCTTGATTTTTTTGGCTTCGGGCGAGTCCAGCAACGCGCTGACCACGACGGGCGGGCAGGTGAGCCCACGGGCGCGCAAAATGAATTCGGTGTTGGTGCCCTTACCGGAACCGGGGGCGCCGCCGAGGAGGATGATTTCTTTGGGGAAACGCAGATCCTCGCGTTTGAAGTCGGCTTCGAGATCACTCCAGACGGCGTTAAAGATCAGGGAAGCGTCTTTGATCTCGAGTTCGCCGGGCTTGGCGGGCGTAGGTTTGGGGGCGGAGGGCGTCGATTCGGGGGTCGGCATGGAAAGGAAGTCTTGATGAAAGAGGTTGGCGGGCATGGCGATGCCGGAAAGGTCAAAACGGCGATGGGCGTGGCGGTGGGCTGCCGGCGACCTAGCGTTTCTTCAGGATGACCTGCGGGGAGGTGTCGAGCTGGCCGCGCGTGACGCCGAGCTGGTTGATGAGCTTCAACTCACGCCAGAGCGTCGCGCCGTCGATCTCGCCGCGGAGGAGGCGGGCGTAGTGATCGAGCGTGCGGGTGACCTCGGCGGGCGTCTCGTTGACGAATTCGATGCGGAAGTGACGGGCGCCGCGGTCGATGAGATGGCGGGCGTAATCGGCGCCGGTCTGGGCGCGATTGTTGTAGACCGTGTTGCGGCAGCCGGCGTCGGCCTTCAGCGGCAGCTCGGCGCCGACGCGGTCGCGCAGGCCGACGGTGTGTTTTTCGCAAGGGCGGCCGCAGTCATGGTAATCTTTGCCCGTCGAGAGAAAGGCGCAGAAGACGCAGTGCTCCATGTGAAACATGGGCATGTGCTGATGCAAGGTGAGGTCGAACCAGGTGGCCGGGGCGCTCTGCAGCAACGCGTCGAGCTGGGCGATGTTCAGGTCGTAGCTGGCGGTGACACGCTCGAGCCCGTAGTGGGAAATGAAATACTCGGCCGTGAGCGGATTGGCCACGTTGAGCGAAAAGTCGCCGCGCTTGCGGTCGTTTTTGAAGAAGGCGAGGTGCTCGTGATTGCGAATCAGGTAGCCGTCGGCGTCGCAGGAACGCACTTGGGTGAGAATCCACTCTTCGCCGGGCTTGAAGACGCGCGGCGCGGCGACCCAGATCGAAGGCGCCACTTGGGACGTGAATCCTGAGGCCGAACGTGGGGCGGTGGCGGCGCGGAAGCGGGTGACGGCTTCGCGGTAATGTTTAGGGTTCTCGAATTCGCAGTAGACCTCGCCGAGTCCGGGCCAGAGAAGGGCGGCGTCGAGCTGGGCGAGCGAGCGCACGACCACGATGATGGCGGGGTCGACCGGAGCATTGATGGCAGTCGCGGGCGCGACGGTGGTGGACGCGGTGGGTTGCAGGGTCCAGCGGTGAGGCTCGGCGCGGCGGGCGTCGAGGAGCGCGCAGGCGTCGCGCCGCAAGCGGTTCAACTCGCTCACCGGCGTGATGACGTCACCTTCGAGGGCATTGTGCAGTGCGCCGAGCTGGAACGGCGTGCCGCCGAGGCGGCCGAGTTGCTCGCGCAGGCGCTCGGTGGTGAGCGGCCGGTCGCGGGCGGCCTCCAGCGGGGTGGTGGCGTGGACTTGGACGACGTGACCCTCGCCATCGGCGAGGACGAGGGTGAGCGGTTGGCCGAGGCGACCGTGCACCTCGACGCGGATCGGGCGGGTGTGACGGATCTTGTCGCCATCGAAGGTGGCACGGACGGCACGGTCGAGGGCGGGGTCGTTGGTCTTCCACACTTTTTGGCCGGGGCGAATGCGGTCAAAGTTCAGGTCACCGCGGCCGAAGCCGAGGCGGAGTTGCCCGCCTTCCGGATCGACGTGGTAGATGCGACCGCCTTCTTCGCCGGCCTCGGGTTTGCCGTCGTCGAAGACGATGCCGTCGCCCGGTTTCAGCGGAGCCGAGGTGGCGAGCCAAACACGTTCGTTGGCGACGCGGGTGACTTCCCCAAGGTAGACCCCGCGTTTGGTGCCGAATCGACCGTGGGCGAGTTCCTGGTTGTGGATGCCATTGAACCAGCCGGTATAGAGCCCGCGGGAGAACGACATCTCCAGTTCGTAGCGCGCGGCATCGCGGTCGAAGGCCGCGTCGCGATCCGCTTCCGCGTCGGCCGCCGCCATGACCGCGTCGAGCGACTCGCGGTAAACGCGGGTGATGCTCGCGACGTATTCCGGGGCCTTGAGCCGCCCCTCGATTTTCAACGAAGCGACACCCACGCGCACGAGTTCGGGCAACACGTCGAGACCGGAAAGATCTTGCGGGCTCAGCAGGTAGCGACGGTCGCCGAGGTCGACTTTGGCGCCGTCGGAAATGAGATCATAGGGGAGGCGGCAGGCCTGCGCACACTCACCGCGATTGGCCGAGCGCCCGCCCAGCGATTC
>CAXBDS010000164.1:0-11611 GCA_963974355.1 uncultured Opitutaceae bacterium | reverse complement strand
ATGTCTGGGGTGGCACGTTGGAAGTGCGCGTGGCTGGGGTGCCGGCGTTGACCGATGCTTCACTCGTGCAGACGTGGGCGGATGCGGTGGCGGAGGAACTGAAGGAGACGAAACATGAGTGAGCGTTACGATGTGGTGGAAAACGGGGAAGGGGCTCGGTCGATCTGGCCGCAAGCGCGAGGGGAACCGCCGCGGGGGTGGCGGAAGATTGGGCAAACTCGCGACCGGGCCGGTTGTCTCGACTGGATCGAATCGCAGGAGCCTGACGTGGTGCCGGAGGTCCGGGTGCGGCGGTCGGAACGGGTGTTGGGGGCGGCGGCCGTGATGCCGTTTCCGCGTCCGCAAGCGACGTCGCGGTTGATCGTGTTTCCCCATGCGGGGTCAGGGGTGACTTATTATCATTTTCTGGCGAAGGCCTTGGCGGATACGAGAGTGCAAGTGGTGTTGGTGCTTTATCCGGGGAGGGAGTTGCGCATGCGGGAGGATCCGCTTGAGTCGATGGACGGGTTGGTGGCCTTGCTGGCGGAGGAACTGGCGCCGTTTTGGAGTGATGGGCTGCCCTTTAGTTTTTTGGGACACAGCATGGGGGCCTTGGCGGCGTTTGAGCTGACGCACTTTTTGCGCGAACATGGAGACGCTTTGCCGCGGCATTTGTTTCTCTCCGGGCGGCAGCCGCCTCACGCGGCGACGAATGTGCTTCGGATGACGGGGTTGTCCGACGAGGCGTTTTTGGATGCGGTCGGGCATCGGTATGGGGCGATTCCGAAGGCGATTTTGGAGAATCGGGATTTGTGCGCGTTGATCCTGCGCAGCATGCGGGCCGATTTTGTTTTGATGGAAGGCTACCGGATGCGGGACCGCGGGCCACTGGCGGTTCCGATCACACTGTTGAACGGTCGGGCGGATCGTTGGATCGATGAACAGATCGTGACCGAGTGGTCGCGCTACACGACGGCGCCGGTCGCATCACACTTTTTTAGCGGCGATCATTTTTACCTGCCGGGACAGGTGCAGGCGCTGCGGGAGGCCGTGCTGCGGGTGACGGGAGGCGCTTAGGCGCAAGACGTGTCCTCCCGTGGACCGCCTTGGGCCCGGGGCGGCGCGACGTGGCGGATCCCGAACTTATTCCTGAAAGGCTTGGGTGTGGTGCTCGCCGTCGAGGAATCGACCGTAGTCCATTTTCAATACACGATCGGCGCAGGCGAAGTAGCTGTCGTCGTGGGTGACGGCGACGACGGCGTGTCCGGCGGCTTTCATTTCGGGCAACAGTTGCGTGTAGAAGAAGCGACGGAAGATCGGGTCCTGATCGGCGGCCCATTCGTCGAAGATATAGACGGGGCGGTTGTCGAGACGGGCCAGGATGAGGGCGAGGCGCTTTTTTTGACCGGTCGACAAGTCCGTGTTGGTCAGGCGCCGCTCGATGATATCGGTCTTGCCCACGAGATCCATGCGCGCGATGAGGGCGCGAACCTCATCTTCGTCGACCTCTTCGACACCGAGGATGCGTTTGAAAATGTGGAAGTCGGTGAAGATCGGGGTGAACAGGTTACGGTAAGAGCCGATTCGGTCGGGCGTGACCTCGATTCCGTTCCACGTGAGGTGGCCGGTGTCGGGCGTGTAAAGCCCTGTCATGAGTTTCAGGAAGGTCGACTTGCCGCTGCCGTTGCCGCCCACGATGAAGACGATTTCGCCGGCTTTGATGGAGAAGTCGAACGCTTCAAGATGGAAGCGGTGGTTGCCGTTGCCTCCGGCGGCGGGCGGATAGGCGAATGCCATCTGGTGGCAGGCGAGGGACTCGAATGGCTCGTCGATGAGCGGTTGGGTCTCGGCGTAGGCTTCGACCTCATTGCGTTGATGAGCGATCTCTTTTTCCAGACCGTAAATATTGCGAATGGCTGCCTCGGCGCGCGCGATGGCGGGGATGGCCACCACGACGTCGCCGATCGGGCCAGCGGCAAAGAGCACGATGGCGACGACCGGCACGACGGCGGCGATATCGTCGGGCTTGAGGTTGGGGAGCAGGAACAGGACGCCGGCGACGGTGAAGAACAGAAAGGTCTGCCCGATGAGGACGGACTGGTTCATCGTCTTGCCGGTTTTCGTGCGCAGGGTGGCCGTCGTGGTGATGAGGCCCCAGAGTTCGGAGCTGAAGAAGTCATCGCCTTTGGCCCGGCTGAGTTTGAGTTCCTTATAGCCGTAGAGCAGCCCGTTCAGGTTCTCAAAAAAGTCGTTTTCGTAGCGGGTCGCCTCCGCGAGTTCGGCGCCGACGGTGCGGCTTTTGTGCATGTAAAAGTAGACGGCCGAGACGATGAAAACGACCGTGATGCCGAGCGCCCACAATGACAGGAAGCCAATGTAAGAGATGACGAACAACAGCATGCAGGCCGACGAGCTCGCGTTGATGATGGCCCCCGAAGACATGGAGAGTGTGACTGCATCGGTGGAGAGCACGGAATAGACGCGCCCCCGGTCCATGCGCTCGAAGACCATCAGATTGGTCGCCCGGATGGCTTTCATGATGCGCATGCGGATGTCGCGAATGATGCCCTCAATGATGGTGGTGGTGCGGTTAAGCACGTATTCCTTGGACATCCAAAAGCCGACGAGACTGAGGGAAAACAGGAGCAGTTCGCGGATCTGCAGCTTGCCCGGTTCGAGTTGGTTGGCGGTGCCGATCGCGACGCTGACGGCGTAGCCATTGATGAGGCCGGCGAAGACGGCGATCGCGACGAGTTTGCCGCGAAACTCGGGTGACTCGGTCCGGATGAAATTGAGAAACGCTTTCACGGCAAACAGGCGGGCGGTTAAAACGAGTAGCCGGCCATGACGTTCACGGTGCGGGTGGCTTGGACATCGAAATGGGAGTTTTCGTCGCGATTATATTCGAACTCCAGATTGAGGGAAAGGTGCGGGGTGAGCATGCGGCGCAGGGTGGTGTCGAAGCGCAGGCTGGAGTTGGTCGAGTCTTGGGGATCGCTCTGCACAAGGAAAGTCTCCCGCAACGAGAGGAGCGGGGTGATCTTGTAGTTGAGCACCTGATAGAGCGCGATGCGGAAGCTCTCATGGTCGACGGGGACCAAGTGGCGGGCGGCATCGGGCACGAGGCGGGTTTCGAAGCGGTAGCTTGGGCCGACGCCGGCGAGAAGGCGCAGCTTGTCGCGGTCGATAAATTTAAACCCGGGGACGGCGATGAGGTTGCTCCGGTTTTTGACGAAGTTGATCTCGTCGCGCTCCCAATCCGCTTGGGAGATCATGATCCAGCGGCCTTTGGTATGATAGAAATAGCGCGCGGCGACTTCGGTGCTTTCGCTGACGACGGTGTCGTCGACCCTTTGGGTGTTATAAGAGGCGAACAGGCCGGCTTCGTGCGGCAAGGACGTGTAACCTAGCGTGGCTTCGAAGGAGTAGTTTCGGACGTCGTATTCGCTCTTCATGAAGAGCAATCCGGCCTCGAATTCCGCGCTCCATTTGTCGGAGAGCCCGAGCGTCTTTTGCACCAAACCTGGCGGAGGTTGGGGTGGAGCGGTGCGGGCACCCGCCGCGGCGGGGGGGGCGGGTTGCGCGGGCGCCGGCGTGGCAGCGGCGATCACGGGGGCTGCGGTTTCGATGACAAGACCAGGGGCGCGGGGAAGGGTGAGTAATCCGAAGGAGTCGGAACGAAAGACAATGGTATCAGCCGGTCAGCAGTTCGCCGTTCGGCATGCGCAAGGTCTCGGCCTGTGCTGCCTGGGCCAGACAGGCCGTCGCCACCAGAAGTGCGGCGAACCAACGTGAGGTGCGAAAAGCCCGGGGCAGGGAAAGAGAATTCATGGCAATGGGAGGCGATAGCGAGGGGTGGGGTGATAGAGCGGATTAGTGTTTACGGTCGGCCTTCACGGCGGTGGCCCGCGGCGACGTGCGAAGAGGCACCTTGGCGTTGATCGGCTCTTTGAGGAGGTGCATGCGTTGCCACTCTTCATCGTAAATTGCTTCGGCTTCACCGAGGTCGCGCAGGAAGATGCTGGAGCCCGCCGGGGCGCTGATGTAGCTGGGGCCGATTAAAATCTCTCGTTCGATGTAGGGACGGGAGGCGTCGTTGGTGTTGGCGTAGTAGCTGTAGTTTGAGCAATCGCCGGTGATTTCGGGGATGAGCAGAAAGTTGAGGAAGAACTCGGCCGTGTATTTGGCCGGGGACGTCTTCGGGATGACCATGCTGTCCACCTCCAAGAACTTTTTGCCGCTAGGCAGCACGAAGCGAATAGCCGGGTTGAGCGACAGGGCATAACCGGCGGCGCCGCTCCAGCACGCCGCGATCAGAATCTCGTTGCGGCCCAGCGCACGAGGCAGGTCGTCGGCAATGAACCGGATGCCATTTTCGGCGCTGGCTTTGATCAGTTCGTTGGCCACGTCGCGGACGGCTTCCGGGTCCTTGGTGTTGGGGTCGTAGCCGTTGTCGAGAAGCGCGGAGGCGAGGGTGATACGCGACTCCTCGAGCAGGGCACGGTAGCCGAAGAGCAGCAGATTTTCCTCCGAACTTTCGGAGGTCAGATTGAAGTTCTTCGGCAGGCGGCGCAGGTAGTCTCCGTTGAAGGCGATGCCGAGGTAGCTGTAAAAAATCGGCACAGAGTGGACGAGTTCCCGGTCATACTCTGCCTGGAAAAAAACGGGCGAAACGTTGGCCAGATTCGGGATGTTTTCCTTGTCGATCTTGGCGATCGCGTCGGCCTTGATCAGACGTTCGACCACGTAGGAACTGGGCATCAGCAGGTCGTAACCGTCGGGCGAGGCGGCGAACTTGGCCTTCAGATCGCTGTTGTTTTTGAAATAGGTGATCTCGAGTTCGACGCCGTAGGTCTTTTCGAAGAATTCGAGAATATCGGGATCAAGGTAGTCGTGCCAAATCAACAGGCGCAGCTTGTTCGCGAGCGGCTTCGTGGGTTTTGGCGGGGTGATGGTTTGCCAGCGTTGGTAGCTGTGGAGTTCGGAGACCTTTTGGCGCCCGAAACACCCTCCCAAAACCAACGCGACCGTGAGGAAGAGAAGGCCCGTCAGCCCGGGCGTTCTCCGAAAGAATCCAGGATGAGCGCGGCCGGCGTGGAGGCGGTTCATCGTTTCGGGGAAGGGGCGTTCGCGGGGGGGGACTCGACCGGCGGCGGGTTTAGGCCGGTGGAGGCGGTGGCTCCGCCGATACCCAGCGGCATCTCAGGATCGAGCGCGCCGATCTCCGACGAAGGCATGTTGAGAATGAGCGGAAGGCCGCCATCGGAGCCGCCGATGACGACGACTTTGGCGTTGTTCGATTTGGCGAGCTCGACGGTGGCGGCGATGCCCGAGAAGCGCAGGTAGTCTTTGAAGGAGCCGCCGGAGGCGACGGTTTCCTGGAAGGCGAGAATACCTTGGGCCTCGATCTCTTTCCGCTCGGCTTCCTTTTTCTCCTTATCAACGCGGAAGGCGTATTC
Source organism: uncultured Opitutaceae bacterium (assembly GCA_963974355.1). Lineage (GTDB taxonomy): Bacteria > Verrucomicrobiota > Verrucomicrobiia > Opitutales > Opitutaceae > Actomonas. The sequence continues at coordinate 6,173 of CAXBDS010000164.1, read as the reverse complement.
CAACACCTGCTGTTCCTGTGTGAGTTTGGCTTCGATCGCGTCGCTGATCGCTTCGGGGAGGATGATGCGTTTGATCAGCAGGTCGTCCAACGAGATGTAGCGCTCGCTGATCTCGCTCATCGCGCCCTGGAGGATGAGGTTCAGGATGTAGCCTTCGGACGTGTAGAGTTCCTGCGGCTCGAACTGGGAAACGACCGCGCGCACGTGCGCCTGGATCTCGGGTTTGACGATTGTTTCAATGTAGTCGGGGCCGACGACGGTGTGCAGTAGCGGGAGGCTTTCCGCCTGCGGCCGGGAACGGATGGAAACCTCGATCTCCACCGGCAGACCATTCTTACACAGGGCGATGATGGTGTGCGGGGTCTGCTGCAGCCGCATGTTGTAGATATACATGCGATTCCATGGGGCCACGAGATGGAAGCCCTCCCGATAAATGTAGTCGAGATCGGTGCCGCCCATGAACCGTTCCCAGAGCACACCGGCTTCACCCGGCTTGAGGCTTACGAAAACCCGGTTCCAGAGCAGCGGCCAAAAAAAGACGATGAGGAAAGCTGTGACCAACAAAAGCACCACGAGGTATCGGCGGATGGCCGGATAGCGCGTCCTCAGTCTCACGCGATAGGCTCGCCAACGCGCTCTGAGGGATTGCCGGGGTTTTTCCATGGAGGCTGCGATGATTCTGAGTCTGCATGGAGCGTCAATTCGGGAGTCGTGGGTTCTCAGTCATCGTTGGCGTTGAATCTGGCTCATCGGCGGGATTTTACAGATGCTTGCATTGACGCTGGCCGGTGGAAGAGACAAAAGCAGGCATTGCCCCTTCGCGCCCGCTGCGGGTGCTCGCGGTGCGCCTGCTCTTGTTGAACTTCTGACGTTTCTCGTGATGAATTATTCTGCGCTGTTGGACCGGCTTGGCCGGTATGTCGTGTGTCTTCTCGTTTCGGCTGCTGCGCTCGCCGCGCAGGTCGATTCTCGTTCGCAGTTTGTCAACCTGTCGGCGCGCGGTCAGGTCGGCTCCGGACAGAATGCGCTCGTGGCCGGGTTTGTGATCGAGGGCCCCTCGTCGAAGCATGTGCTGGTGCGAGTCGCCGGCCCGACTTTGGCAAATTTCGGGGTCACTGGCAGTGTCGCCAAGCCGCGCATCCAGCTTTACTCCGGCAACACGCTGATGAGCTCGAACGAGGGCTGGGGCACGTCTCCCGATGCGGCGGCGATCGCGACGGCGACCGCGCAGACCGGGGCGTTCGCGTTTCCCGCCAACAGCCTTGACTCGGCGATCGTGGCGACTCTCGCGCCCGGCGCTTACACCGCAGTGGTTTCAGGGATGACGGCGGACGACGGCACCGCCCTGCTTGAAGTCTACACGCTGCCCAATTCCAGCGCCACGGTGCTGACTCCCGCCAAGAAAGCGGCCGTGCAGAAAATCGTCGATACGGCGGTCGCGAAATATGAAATCCCCGGCATCATGTATGCGGTGAAGTTTCTCGGCGAAGCTCCCTGGACGGGGGCTTCGGGCGTGCGCGACTTGGCGACCAAAGAGGCGTTGACCGCGACTGACTACATCCGCATCGGCAGCGCATCGAAGACGTTTATCGGCATGGCGGCGCTGCGGCTGATCGAGCAGGACAAACTCGAATTTGAGACGACGATTGATCGCATGCTGCCGGCCGATGTGCTCTCCAACTACGACCGCAAGGCGATCACCGTGCGCATGCTTCTCTCGCACACGTCGGGAATCAACAACTACACGAACTACATCGAAGATTGGTTTTTCCCCTACATCCTCGACCGGACGCGCCTCTGGACGAATGAGGAGCTCGTGGCGTTGGTGAACTCGAAGTTCAGCGACCCGGAATTGGGCCGTGTCTTCACGCCGGGGGCCGGGTGGTATTACTCCAATACCAACACGGTGCTGCTCGGCATGATCGTCGAGAAGGTGACCGGCAAACCGATCAACCAAGTCATTCAAGACGATTTCATCACTCCGCTCGGATTGACCCAGACGATTTATCCCACGCCGGGCCAAAGCGAGATGCCCGCGACCTTCGCGCGGGGTTACATGAACTGGGCCAATTTCACGGGTGAGCCCTCCCTGCCCTCGACCTTGCTCGACGTCACCACCTACGACCCGTCCGGCGTCGGTCCCGCCGGCGCCATGGTTTCGACCGTCGGGGACTTGTCGCTCTGGATGGAAGCCCTCGCGCATAACAGCGTGATCGGCGGCGGCGATCTCCAGCGCGGCCATCTCGATTGGAAGTATTTTGTTTCGTTTGCCGGCGGCGAACCCGGCGCTTCGGTGGGCTCCTACGGCATGAATATGGCTCACGAACCCGACCCCAACAATAACGCCGATTATTGGATCGTGGGTCATCGCGGACAGCTCTCGGGTTACGACACGGCGATGATGTATCTACCGGAGCTCGACGTCGCGCTGGTATTGGCCTGCACGCGTTCGCTGAAATTCGAGGACGATTGGCCGCAAAACGCGCTCACCGCGGCGTTGAACGACGTCATCGGCGAGCTCTTCCCGGAGCTGATTGCGGAGAACAAACTTTCGACCAGCGCCGTCGCCTCGCCGGTTACTGGCACGCGCAGTGACAAACTACTCTCGGTCCCCGCGACGTCATTTTCCGCGGGTCGCTTCAACGCACCGTTGACGGAATACTAGCGCGACGATTTGGAAGGAGGTCATGACGCATGCCGTTCCCGTGGTGGAGCCACGGCCTTCTTCCGTGACCGATGGTCCGTCGCCTCTTCGTTTGGGTGAGGTGCCTACGCCCTCGCTGGTGCTTGATCGGTCGGTCCTTGCGGCAAATCTCGCTCGCATGGCGGCCCGCGCCGCCACGCTCGGCGTAAAGCTGCGGCCTCATTTAAAGACCTCAAAATCAGCCACGGTGGCCGCGCTCGCGGCCGAAGGCCCGGTCGTTGGTTTCACGGTGTCGACCTTGAAGGAAGCCGAGTATTTTCACGCACAGGGGCACCGCGAGTTGTTCTACGCGGTCACGATCGAGCCGGGTAAATTCGCCCGCGCCGCGCGCTTGTTGAAATCAGGGGCGAATCTGTTGTTGGCGTGTGACGATCCGGCGGTCGCGCGGCAACTTGCGGTCGCGGGCCAGACACTTGACGTGGTGTTTCCGGTGCTGATCGAAATCGATTGTGGCGAACACCGCAGCGGCTTGGCGCCGGACGATGTGCGCGTGGTCGAGATCGCGCGCCTCCTTGCGGTGGGGCAGGGCGTGCATTTGGCGGGTGTTTGCACCCATGGCGGTCATTCCTATGCGGGGCGAACCCCGGCCGAGCACCGGGCAGTGGCGGAGATCGAGCGCGTTGCGGCGGTCACGGCGGCCGAGGCGATTCGCGCAACCGGGCTGGAGTGTCCGATTGTGAGCGTCGGCTCGAGTCCGACCGCGGTATTCGCGGAAAACCTACAAGGCGTGACGGAGCTGCGTTGCGGGGTCTACATGTTTGGCGATCTGTTCCAAGCCGGCATCGGCATGTGTGGCATCGACGACCTCGCGGTGAGCGTGGTCACGGCGGTGATCGGTCATCGCCCGGATCGTAATACGTTGTTGGTCGACGCCGGAGGGCTCGCGCTGTCGAAGGACCTTAGCACGCAAAAACTCCCGAGCGCGCGGCAGGCCGGTTTTGGGTGGGTGGGGGCGCTGGACGGCGGTTTGATTTCCGGATTTGCCGTGACGTCGGTGCATCAGGAGCACGGCCAGATCACGGCTCCCGAGCCGATCGATTTTTCCCGCTATCCTATCGGCTCGCGGCTGCGGGTTTGGCCCAACCATGTCTGCATGACGGCGGCGGCCTACGAGGAATATCAGGTGGTGGCGGGGAGTGACGAGGTCGAGGCGCAATGGCATCGCGTCAACGGCTGGTAACCTGACGCCGCATCTCACCAATCATGAAAGTCATCACGACAGATTTGGCTCCGTCTCCAGCCGGGCACTACGCGCAAGCCGTCCATCATGGCGGCTTGTTGTGGGTATCGGGGCAACTGCCGATCAATCCGGCAACGGGGGCGCAAGTCCATGGATCGATCGAGGACCAGACCACCACCGTGTTGCGGAACCTGGAGCAAATCGTGTTGGCCGGCGGGTCCCGTCGGGACCAGGTTTTGCGGGCGACGGTTTATGTGACCGATATCGCGTTGTGGCCACGAGTGAACGCGGTCTACGCCGCGTTTTTCGGCGATCATCGGCCCGCCCGGACCGTGGTGCCGGTGCCGGCCCTGCACCACGGATTTTTGATCGAGATCGACGCGGTCGCGGCGGTGTAGCCGTCGGACCGCGGAGTGGTCGCTTATGCGGCCGGATTGGCTCGGTTTACTGGTTGGCGAGGCCGACGATTTCGAGTGCGGCCAGCAGTGCGCGTTGCGTGCCGATGTAGCTGTCGGTCGAGTCGAATTTCTCATCGAGCGAATGACCGCCGTAGCCTTTGCCACCGGCGCTGAGCGTGGCGGCGGGCACGCCGAGGCTGATCGCGATGTTCGAATCGGTGCTGCTCGCGCCGAAGCGGTTTTCGATGTCCAGCGAGGCGTTGGCGCGGCGGATGGCTTCCAGAATCGGGGAGTCTTCCGAGACCTTGCCGGTGGGACGGTCGCCGATGAGCTTGATGTCGGCGGTGATCGGTTGGGCGTTGTTGATCGTGCGGGAAACGCGATTGTGGTTATTCTTGGCCCAGAAGGCGTTTTCTTCCGCGACGGCCTGGTGCACGGCGGTTTGAAAGCGCGCGTCGATGGCGTCGAGCGCCTCGGCATCGGCGGAGCGCATGTCGATCAGGAATGCGGTGGTGTGCGGGATGGCATTAACCGACGTGCCGCCGCTGAGCATGCTGACGCTGAAGGTCGTTTTGGGTTCGGCCGGCAACTCGAAATCGGCGATTTTGGCGACGGCCCGGCCGAGCGCATGGATCGGGTTGACGAGGCCGAAGGCGCCGTAGCTGTGGCCGCCGGGACCGTGGAAGGTCACCTCGTAACGATGGCTGCCGACGGCGCCGCTGGTGACACCGAGATCCGTGCCGTCGAGCGAGATGAACTGGGTGATGCGTTTCGCGAGGTCGGAGTTGAACAGGTGACGCACGCCGCGCAGGTCACCGGCGCCTTCTTCGCCGACGGTGGCGACGAACATGATCGTGCCGTCGGTTTGGAGATTCGTCTCCTGCAGGGTGCGGGCGACGGCCCAGAGGGCGGCGAGACCGCGGCAGTCGTCGGAAATACCCGGCGCGATGAGCATGTTACCCTCGCGTTTCACCTTGGTGTCGGTCCCTTCCGGGAAAACGGTGTCGAGATGGGCTGAGAAAACGAGCATCTGGTCCGGGTTCTTGCCGGGACGCTCACCCAGGACATTGCCTTCTTTATCGATATGGACGTTTTTCAGGCCGAGTTTGATGAACTGTTCCTTGGCATAGGCGGCTCGTGCTTGCTCGGTGAAAGGCGGGGCGGGAATTTCGCAGAAGGCGACCTGTTGTTCGAGGGTCTCGGGCTCCAAGTCCTTGACGAAGGCGAGGGCGGCCTTGACGTCGGTGCGGTCGGCGAGAGAGGCGGCTTGGCTCGGGACAATCGCGGCGAGGGGAAGGGCGAGGGTGAGAATGCGTAACAGCTTTGAATTCATAATGAAGAGACGGAGTTTTCGATGCAGAAGAGTGATCGCAGAGGGCGGGGCGCGCAGGTTAAAGCACAATTTAACTACACAACGCCGTAAAAAGAGAGATTGACGCAGCGGAACGAGGTCATGGCGCCAAAGCGCGGAAATGCGGCGGGCTTTTTGCTTGCGGGCCGCGAGTGGCGGACCGTAGGACTTTCTGTTCTGCGTCGCCGCTTTAGCTCAGTTGGTAGAGCGACTCATTCGTAATGAGTAGGTCGTCGGTTCGAATCCGACAAGCGGCTCCAGTTCCTCTTTCAGCGGAACCGTGGACCAGACGAGCAGACGGAGTTAGTTCTGATCAATCGCGTCGTCAGGTAGCTCGCCTTGCAGCTTTTTTTGCAAATGGAGCACTTCCACTTCGTGGCGGAGGTGGTTGCCGAGCAGGTTGAGTCGTTCGTGCACGCTCAAGGTTTCGAGGAGACGCTGTTTGGTCGCGACGTGATGGCAGAGGTTGAACGAAACGAGATCCACGAACACTTCGGGGTCGTTGACCGTGCCGAGGAATTTAAGGAAATCGTCGGGGAC
>CAXBDS010000163.1:0-11614 GCA_963974355.1 uncultured Opitutaceae bacterium | reverse complement strand
GCGCGATCGCCGCCAGGCCGATAAACCCGTGCGCCTCGGCCTCGGCCCGCTCGCGTTGCAGACTGCGCAACCATGCCGCGACCGTCTGCCCTTCATTGATCGGCATCCACTCCGGGGTCGTTTCGACAAATAATCCGACGACCTGGTCGATGCCCGGCACGGGCACGTCGCGCCCCGAAGCCGTCACGCCGATCGTCATGGCTTTCCGTCCCATCGAGCGCGCCAGCGCCAGACCGAAAGCTGCCTGCCAAATCATCGCGGGCGTCACGCCCCACTGCCGCGCCGCCCGCGACACTGCGGCGGCATTCCGCGCCACGAAGGTCCGGCGGCCGTAGCCGGTTTCACTCGTCTTCACGCGGGGCCAATCCAGTTGCCCGTCCTCCTGCCGTCCCGCCAGCCGCGCCTGCCAGTAGGCCTCCGCCACCGCACGATCGCGGCCCTTCATCCACCGTTCGTAGGCGTCGACGTCAAAGCTCGGAGCGGATGCGGACGGCAGAGATTTGCCGTCATAAGCCGCGCTCAAATCAGTCAACATGATCGGCAGGGACCACCCGTCCGTCAGAACATGGTGGTTCGTCAAAACCAAGGTCCACTCCTCGGGCGTGCGCTCCACCACGGCCAGACCGATGAGACCTTCCGCCCAGTCGGCCCGCGCCGACAACTGCTGGCGTTGCACGCTCTCCACCGAGGCCGTGCGTTCGTGCCCAAAACTCCCGGGCAGGCGTTCCCGCACCTCCCCCCAGCCGGGCTCCCACTTGCCCGGCGGCACCACCAGCCGCAAACCGGCGTGCCGCGCGATCATCATGTGCCAAGCCCGCTCCAGGCGCGCCACGTCCAACCGCCCGCGCAATTCCACGGTGAGTTGGACCATGTAGGGATCCTCCGTGCCCTTCACCCGCGACTGACTCTCGAACACCAGCCCCTGCTGCAACGCCGTCAGCCGCACACTGGCATCGCGCCGGGCATCCGAAACCGCGGCCGGGGGCATCGCGGGTCGCGCCGCGGCCGAAACCGCTGGCGCGGCAACCCCCTGCACCCGTCGCGCCAATTCACGCGGGCTGGGCGCGGCGAACACATCCCGCACGTCCAGCCCCCACCCTCGGGCCCGGGCCCGACTGACCAAACGCATCGCACTGATGCTGTCTCCGCCCAATTTGAAAAACTCCTGCGTCGGATCCACCGTCGACACCTCGAGCGTCTCCGCAAACAGGATACACAGCCCCGTTTCAACCTCGTTGACCGGGCCCGCGTCTTCCGGAAGCGTCGCCCCCGGGTCGGGCAGCGCCGACCGATCCACCGTCCCCTGGGCCGTAAGGGGCAAGCTCGCCACCGGCACGATCGCGGCAGGCACGAGGTAGGGCGGCAAGGCCCGCGTCAGTGCCTCCCGCAACTCGACCGTGGCGCCCGCCACCCAGGCGACCAGTTGCCCCTCCCCGCGCAAGCCCACCGCCACTTGAGAGACTCCGGGTTGCGCCCACAATGCCGCCTCGACTTCGCCCGGGTCGATGCGCCGCCCGGCCACGTTGAGCGGGCGATCTTTGCGGCCCACATACTCCAGGCTCCCGTCGCCACGGCGCAGCACGCGATCCCCCGTGCGATACATGCGCCGGCCCGGCTCACCCCATGGGCACGCCACAAAGCGCTCCGCCGTCAACCCGCCCCGGCCCCCGTAACCTCGCGCGAGCCCCGCCCCCGCCACATAAAGCTCGCCCACCACACCATCGGGCACCGGCTCCAGCATCGCATCGAGCACCCAACCCGGCTCGTCCGCGCCGGACCATGCGGGCGAAGCGGACGAACCACAGACCTTCACCACGCGTCGACCGCTCGCAAAGCGTCGCACCACCTCGGTCGGACAAGTCTCGCCGGTCACGACCACCATTTGCACGGTCCCCAGCGCATCAGCGTTGAGTTGCGCGAGCGTCGCCAGCGGAAGCACCAGATGCGTCACCTGCTCGCGTTCGCAACGCGCCATGAGCGCAAGGGGATCTGGGAACGCGCCGCGCTTAGCCACGACCAAAGTCGCTCCGGCCGCCCACCCCATCATCCAATCCGACACCGCTCCGTCGAAGGCGGGAACGGCAAACTGCAACACTCGCGAATCGGATTCGACCGCGAAGGCCTCTCGCTGCTCGTGCCATAGATGGACCGCCCCGGTCTGACGCACGCCGACGCCCTGCGTTCGCCCGGCCGGACCTTCCCGATAAATCACACCTGCCAGATCGTCCGACCGGAGGATCCGCGTGCGATCCGCATCGGTCATCGCTCGGTTCACCGCCTCCCCCGGAGGCGTATCGCGCCAAGCCATTTCGATCCACCCACCGGCGGCCTCCGCGCCGTTGCCATCAGGCGTCAACAGCGCACCCGCCCCGCTGTCCCGCAGCCACTCGTTTCGGCGTGCGACCGCTTCAGCCGGATCCAGCGGCAGATAGGCCGCGCCTGCTTTCAACACGGCCAGCAATGCCACGGCCGCCCCGACCGTGCCGTCATGCGCCACCCCCACCACCGTCCCCGGCCCTTGATTGATCTGGCGCAGCCGCCAGGCAAGTCGGTTGGCTCGCGCGTCCAACTCCGCGTAGGTCAACGCCTCATCATCCCCGCGCACCGCGATGGCCGCCGGCGTGCGGGTGGCTTGTTGTTCAAACAAGGCCGGCAGCGTCTCGCCGGCCGCCCCGCCCTTGCGCGCCGGCCGCGTTCCGGCCGCGCCACCCCGATCCGCTTCCGCTGGCGAAATCAGCGCGATCCCCGCCAAGGGCACGCCCGCGGTTTGCGCCCCGATGCCTTCCAGCAGCCGCACCAGCCGCAGGCCGTGCGCCGCCAGTTCATCCACCGTGTAAAGGTCGGCATGACCGTTCAGGTGCAACGGGGTCGCCTCGCCCGGGCGCCGGTGGTAACACACAAACGACAGGTCAGCGACGGGCCCGTTGGTCAGGTTGTGCATCGTCGCGTCGCATTCTCCGAGCGGCACACGCAGGTCAAAGGGCATGCTGTTCACCGTGATCGCGGCGACGTCGTCATCGTTCGGTCCTAACCCCAGCGCCCGACGCAATTCCTCACGCGGAAAACGCTGGTGCCGCAGGGCCCCACGCTGCGCCCGCGCCACCGCCGCCACCAGGTGTTCAAAGGCGTCACCCGGCGTCACCGCGATACGCGCCGGCACCACGTTGGCCAGCATCGTGGGCGTCTCGCGCGACTTGCGGCCTACCCGCCCCAGGACCGGCACCGCCAGCAACAGGTCCCGTTCGCCCGTCAGTCGATAAAGATACCACGCAACCGCCGCCATGATCGCGTCGCCCATCGAGCCTCCAGCCGCCCGCGCTCGCGCTTCGAGCGCGTCGGACAGCGCCGGGGACATACTCAACTCCCGCCGCACAAACCCGCCCAACCGCGTCGTGCGGCGGCGCGTCAAACGCACGGGTTCCGGTCGGTCTTCCAGCACCCGCAGCCAGTGCTCACGGTCCCGTTGCCATGACGCGGAGTTCCGATAGTTCACCTCATCCTGGAGTAACTCCGCAATAGGCGCCACGGGAGGCGTTTCAGGCTCTCGTCCGGCAAGCCGCGCCTCATAAAGCACCGCAGTCCGTCGCGCCAACAGCAGCGCGCAATACCCGTCCAAAATCAGGTGATGCCCGACCTGAAACCAAAACCACCGCCCCTCGCCCAGCCGCAACAGCGCAAAGTGGAACAGCGGCCGCTGCGTCAGATCGAACGCATGGGGCACCCGCGCCTGCATCCAACTCCGGGCCGTCGCCACCGGATCCGTTTCCGCCGAAAAATCATGCACGTCCGGCGTCCACCCGAAGGGTGCGCCCACCCGTTGCACCGGCCCCGCCGGGGTTTCCTCAAACCAGGTGCGGGCAGCCTCCATCTCTGCCACAAGTTGCTGCGCCGCAGAAATAAATACCGCCTCGTTGAGCGGCCCGCGGATATCGGTATAGGAACCGATCACATAGGACCGACAGTCCGGGTCCCGCTGCTGCCCAAACCAGACGCCCTCCTGCACGCGAAAAAGCGGCAGGCCGGGGGCAATATCTGCGCGGTGAGAGGGGGGCTCGACTGACGAACGGTTCATCCTTGGGCGTGGAACCATTGTGAGGCTCTGAAACGGCCCAATCCTTTTCTCTGAATATTTTTAGGCATTCCCTTCCAGGGTGATTCCCCGCTTGTCACTCGCGCCGAATTACGCCCCCCATAGCCCCATGAGCGATCCCGCCCTTGACGACCTGACTATCGACGGCGACGTCTTCCGCGTCCTGCGCAACGCCGAGGAGCAGCATTCGCTGTGGCCGGCGGGCAAGCCGGTTCCCGCCGGGTGGGAATCGGTGCACGGCCCCACCGATAAAGCCGCCTGCCTCGCCTGGATCGACGCCCATTGGACTGATCTGCGGCCCAAAAGTCTGCGCGACGCCATCGCGGCCGAAGAAGCCGCCCGCAACGCCACCGCCTGACGGACCGCAACGCCCCGCCGCGCGCGACCGATTCGGGAGCAAAACACGGATGGCAAACGCCGCCCCCGTCAACGCACCTGCAGGGTGTCGCCCTCGAAGGTGATGCCAAGGCTCGGGATTTCGACGGCCTTGCGGTCGCCGTCTTTCTTCACTTCGCCGGCAATCCACGCGTCGTAGCCCGTGGCCTTCGCCGCTTCGAGCACGGCATCCGCCCGCTCAGGCGCGACGTAGGCCGCGAAACCGATCCCCATGTTGAAGGTGGCATAAGCTTCCTTCTGCTCGATCGGGCCGGCCTTCATGAGGAACTTGAACAGCGCCGGTTCCGGCCGCACTTCCGTGATTTCGTAGACGAAGTTCTCTTCGAGACGCATCAGCTTGCGCCAGCCGTGGCCGGTCACGTGCGCGACGTAGTTGAGCTTCAGACCCCGCTTCTGGCACTCCTTCACGAAGGCCACGTAGATCACCGACGGGGCCAGCAACGCTTCGCCGTAGGTGCGACCGTCTTCAAGCTTCGCCATGTAACCGTCCGGATGCTGATCCGCGATCTTGCGGCACAACGTCAGACCGTTCGTCTGCACGCCGGAAGACGCGAGGAAGATGATTTTATCGCCCGCGGCGATTTCGCCCGTGATGCGCAAGGACTTCGGCGATAGCCGGCCCATGGCCGAGCCCGCCAAGCAGATCGTGTTGTCGTTGATGATCCCGCGCAGGGTCGGCGTCTCGCCGCCGCCCCAGACCGCGCCGGCTTGGCGGCAGCCCTCGGCAAAACCGTCCACGAGGCTCTGCGTGCGGGCTTGGTCCGCAAACCACGCCGAGTCGCCGACCGCGGCGTGCATGGCCACCGTCACGGGCAAGGCGCCGCAGGTGACGAGATCGTTGACGATGGTCGCCACCGTATCGATCGCGACTTCGCGGTAATAGGGCTTGCCGGTCAGCTTCTGCACGGCGTCCGCGACTAAGTTTTTCGTGCCCAACCCTTCCTCCACGTGGGCCAGATAGTGATCCTCGTGCTCAATCAAGTAAGCGCTCTCGCCCCGCGTCTCCGCCGGCTCCGTGTAACCATGATCGGTCAACAGCGGGGCCGTCGTGCGGGCGGCCTGCTGGCAAGCCCGCTTGAACGCATCAAGCTCATCGTAGCGCACTCCCGAGGATTCGTAGGAAAGTCCCATCCAGAAACTGACGAATGCCCGCCGCCGAATGACGAACGAAAAATGCCGCGACCTTGCAGTCCTCCCCCGCGGCCTCCGCCTGACGCGACAAAACCTCGACCTCTGCTGCGGTCCACTTTCTTAATAACTATTAAGCCCTGTTACCCCTTATGCTCATTCGTCCGCTTAGCGCCCTGTTCAGTCTCGTCGGATTTTGCTCCACCGTATCCGCCGCGCCCGCCGTCGTGCCACTGTCGCTCTCGCTCGAACTCTGCCCGGCCGCCCCGCTCGCCGCTGTGCCGCTCGATTTCTGCGGCTTGAGTTACGAAACGCGCCTCCTGTTGCCCGCCGCCGACGGCTCCCACTATTTCGACGCCGACCAGACCGAGCTCATCGCCGCCTTCCGCCAACTGGGCATCAAGAGCCTGCGCATCGGCGGCAATACCGCCGAACGCGAAGGCGTGCCCGTCCCTAACGAGGCCGATATCGATGCGCTCTTCGCCTTCGCCCGCGCGGCTGATACGAAGGTGATCTACACGCTGCGCATGGATCACAACACCCCGACGGAGGCCGCGCGGATCGCCCGCTACATCGACCTCCACTATGCCGATCACCTGCAGGCTTTCATCGTGGGCAACGAGCCCAACAAAGGCGGCCGCACCTACGCTGCCTACTACGGGACCTGGCAGCGTTTTGCCACGGCCATCAACGCCGGCGAGGCCGTCCCCCGCGCCGTGTATTGCGCACCGACGACCACCGACGGAGGTCCGGAATGGTCGGCGCGGATGGCCACCGATGAAGCCGGCCACCACCGGGTCGCGATGATTGGCCAACACTATTATCCCGGCGGCGGCTCCCCCCAGTTTAACGACCGACCCGCCACCGCCCGCACCGACCTCATGAGCCTGGCTTGGCACCATCGGTATCAGAAACTCCACGACCGCTTCGTGCCGGCCGTGCGCGCGCTGGGTCTCGGTTTTCGCCTCAACGAAACCAACAGCTTCCACACCGGCGGCGTGCATGACGCCAGCGACACTTTCGCCGCCACCCTCTGGGGGCTCGACTACCTGTATTGGTGGGCTCAGCACGGTGCGCTGGGGCTGAATTTCCACAGCGGCCAGAAAGTCTATCCGGGTGATGATGTCGTCCGCCAAAACGTCTATACGCCCCTCACGATGAACGCCGACGGCGCGACCGTGCTGCCGCTCGGTTATGCGATCAAAGCCTTCAATCTCGTCGCGCCCGGCAACCAACTCCGCGCCGTGAAGCTGAGGTCGACCGGCCACGTGCCCCGGTCGGGCTTCGTCGCCTACGCCACCGTCACGCCCGATGGCGCGACGACCTACCTGACGCTGATCAACGGCACCTTCGGCGACGCCGGGGTCAGCTACCGACTGAATCTTCCCTCCGCGCAAGCCGACACCGTCGCCCGCCTGGACCTGCTCGCTCCCGCCGGCGATCCGAGCGCCGCCACCGGACTCACGTTGGGCGACGCCGCGATCACGCCGCCGGGAACGTGGTCCGGCACATGGACGACACCATCGCCGGGCGAGGCCATCGAGGTGGCCCCCGCCTCGGCAACCCTGATTCGCCTGAGCCGACCAACTCCCCCGCCGCCCGCCGGAGGCTAGTAGCTGCGGCCTTCGTTTTTGTCGAAGTAGTTGACAAACGCCTGGTTCACCACGCGGTAGCCACCGGGCGTCGGATACTTGCCGGTGAAATACCAATCGCCGCTGTGATCCGGCACGGCCGCGTGCAGGTTTTCGATTGATTGGAAAATGACCTCAATCTCGCCGTCCCATTCGATGTTGGTCGGCCGCACAAACTGGGAAATTTTGGCCGAGATATCCTCCGGCGTGAAGACGTCGTAGAGTTTGCGCACGTGGTTGACCTCACCGCCCCTCGCCACCTCGTCACGACAAAGTCGATACACCTCTTCGAGCAGGTCGCCTTTGCCGGTCTCCTTGAGGAGCGCCACCGTGGCCTCGAAGGCGATGAACTTGCCGAGCTGCGACATGTCAATGCCGTAGCAATCCGGGTAACGGATCTGCGGGGCAGTCGACGCGATCACGATTTTCTTCGGTTCGAGCCGCGTGAGAATGCGCAGGATCGATTTACGCAGCGTGGTGCCGCGCACGATCGAGTCGTCGATGCACACGAGGTTGTCTTTGCCCGCTTCGACCGAGCCGTAGGTGATGTCGTAAACGTGGCTGGCGAGCTGATTGCGCATGTTTTCCTGTCCGATGAAGGTGCGCAGCTTGATGTCCTTCGAGACGACCTTTTCGCCGCGCGGCCAGTTGCGCAGAATGAGGTCGTCGAGCTTGTCCTCGCTCAATTCACCGGCGGCGGAGGCACGCAGAATTTCGGCGCGCACTTCCGTGCGGCGACGTTCACGCAGCTCGGAGAGCAGACCGTGATAGGCGACTTCCGCGGTGTTCGGGATGAAGCTGAAAACGGAGTTGCCCCAGTCGTGGTTGACCGACTTCAGTACTTGGTCACCGAGCCGCGCACCGAGGGCTTTGCGCTCGCGGTAGATGTCGACGTCGTTGCCCCGCGAAAAATAGATGCGCTCAAACGAACATGACGTGCGAGGCAACGCCGCGCGGAAGGGAGTCGAGGTGAGTTTGCCGTCCTTCTTGATGACGACCACGTGGCCCGGCTCGACCTCCTTGATGTCGCCAACCATCTGGTCGAAAACCGTCATGAGCGGCGCGCGCTCGGAGGCGAAGGCGATGACCTCGTCGTTCTGGAAATACCAGCAGGGGCGGATCCCCGAGGGATCGCGCGCCACGAAGGCATCGCCGTTGCCGACCATGCCGCACAGCGTGTAACCGCCGTCCCAGTTCTTCGCCGAACGCGTCAGCACGCGGCCAAGATCGAGGTCCTCGCTGATCTTCGACGAAATCTCGTGGCCGGGCAGATCCCGCGTGCGCAGGTAGCGGTAAATATCCTCGTGCTCCTCATCCAGATAGAAGCCGATTTTTTCCAACAGGGCCTGCGTGTCCGTGGCGAAAATCGGGTGCTGGCCGATCGCGATCAAGCTGTCGTTCAGCTCGGTCGTATTGGTCATGTTGAAGTTGCCACAGAGCGCCAGATTCCGCGTCGGCCACGGGCTGCGCCGGAAAAACGGATGGCAGGAGGCCGAGCTGTAACCGCCGCTCGTGCCGTAACGCAGATGGCCCATCAGGACCTCGGCGCCGAATTCGAAATGCTGTTTCACCGTCTCGGCAAATTCGGGGTGAATCGTGCCGGCAGTGACCTGGTCGTCGTATTGCTTGAGCAGCGTCTTGAAAATCTTGTCGAGCGGGTTGGCCTTCACGCAGCGCTCGCGAAACATAAACGGCTCGCCGGCCGCCATATCCAGTTTCACGCAAGCTACGCCGGCGCCGTCCTGCCCGCGGTTGTGTTGCTTCTCCATGAGGAGAAACAGCTTCGTGAAACCCCAGAGCGGAGTCTGGTATTTCTCCTGGTAGTAGGAGAGCGGCTTCAACAGCCGGACCATCGCAATACCACACTCGTGCGTGATTTTATCAGACATAACAGAGCAAATCGGATGCGCCCCGCCGCGCAAGTCCCCCCAGCACACTCCACCCGAACCGCCGCCTTTTAGGTGCACGCTCACCCCACAGCGAACAGCCGGGATGTTTAAGCGTGACGTTGATGGCGGTCCTCACGGGCGGTTAAAGGCGGTAATCACGGGAGGATCGATAGGAGGGTCAACGGCAATTTGCCGCCGATTCCTAACCGCAACCGATTCGCGCCCCCCGCCGTCCCCCACGAGAACCGCGCCGCCACGCGACGCCCAGCTTGACCGCTCCCCCCGCGTTTGGAACGGTCGCACGCGACTACCATGCTGATTCTCCGCGGCTCCCCCGCTCTCTCGCCTTTCCGCCTGCAAAAGCTCCTGGGCCGCCTCAACGCCCACGGCCTGCCCGTCCGCTCGCTCAGCGCCGAATTCGTGCATGTCGTGGAAACCCGGGGAGACCTCACCGACGCCCAGAGCGAGATCCTCCGCCAGTTGCTGACCTACGGCCCGCGCCGTTCCGCGCAACCCGTCACCGGCTTGACGCAAGTCGTCGCCCCGCGCCCCGGCACCATTTCCCCCTGGTCGTCCAAGGCCACCGATATCGCCCGCATCTGCGGCCTCGACACCGTCGTGCGTATCGAGCGCGTCATCGCCTATCGCATCGCGTTCGACAACGCCGCCCTGCCCAAGCCTCTCCTCACCCTCACCGCCGCCCAGGTCGCGACGCTGCAAGCCGCGCTCCATGATCGCATGACGCAGATCGTGTTCCCCGACGTCGACGCCTGCGCCGTCCTCTTCCGCCACGAAACGCCCCGCCCCGTCGCCACCGTGCCCGTGCTCGCCGGCGGTCGCGCCGCGCTCGTCACCGCCAACAAATCGCTCGGCCTCGCCCTCGCCGACGACGAGATCGATTACCTCGTCAACGCCTTCCAAAAACTCGGCCGCGATCCGCATGACGTGGAGCTCAGGATGTTCGCCCAGGCCAACTCCGAGCACTGCCGCCACAAGATTTTCAACGCCTCGTGGGACATCGACGGCGAGGCGCAGGAGAAGTCGCTCTTCGCCATGATCCGCAACACCCACCAGTTGCACAGCGAAGGTATCCTTTCCGCCTACAAGGACAACGCCGCCGTGCTCACCGGCACCCGCGGCGGCCGTTTCTACGTCGACCCCGCCACCGGCACCTACGCCGCCCACGACGAGGACATCCACATCCTCTGCAAGGTCGAAACCCACAACCACCCCACCGCCATCTCCCCCTTCCCCGGCGCCGCCACCGGCTCCGGCGGTGAGATCCGCGACGAGGGCGCCACCGGTCGCGGCTCGAAACCCAAGGCCGGGCTCTCCGGGTTCACCGTTTCCAACCTCAAACTCCCCGGTGCCGTCCAGCCCTGGGAAACCGATCACGGCAAACCCGGCCGCATCGTCTCCGCCCTCGACATCATGATCGAAGGCCCGCTCGGCGCCGCCGCCTTCAACAACGAGTTCGGCCGGCCCGCCATCAACGGCTACTTCCGCACCTACGAACAGGAAGTCCCGACCGCCACGGTCGACGGTTTCGCCGATCCCGACTCCGGCGAATCCGCCACCGAGCTGCGCGGCTACCACAAGCCCATCATGCTCGCCGGTGGCCTCGGCAACATCAAAGCCGAGCACGTGCAAAAGGGCGACATCCTGCCCGGCGACAAGTTGATCGTGCTCGGCGGACCCACCATGCTCATCGGCCTCGGCGGCGGCGCCGCCAGCTCCATGGCCAGCGGCTCCGGCCACGAGGACCTCGATTTCGCCTCCGTCCAACGCGACAACCCCGAGATGGAACGCCGCTGCCAGGAGGTCATCGATCGCTGCTGGGCCCTCGGCGACGCCAACCCCATTTCGTTCATTCACGACGTCGGCGCCGGCGGCATCTCCAACGCCTTCCCCGAACTCGTCAACGACGGCGGTCGCGGCGGCCGCTTCGACTTGCGCAAGGTGCCCAACGACGAGCCCGGCATGTCCCCGCTCGAGATCTGGTGCAACGAATCCCAAGAACGTTACGTCATGGCGGTCCCCGCCGACCGCCTCGCGACGTTCGAACAGATCTGCGCCCGCGAGCGTTGCCCCTTCGCCGTCGTCGGCGAGGCCACCGCCGAAAAGCAACTCGTGCTCGCAGACCCGCACTTCGCCAACACGCCCATCGACCTCCCGCTCGACGTCCTCCTCGGCAAACCGCCGAAGATGCACCGCAGCGAAACCTCCCTGCACCGCTCGCTCGAACCGCT
The DNA here is from genome assembly GCA_963974355.1 of uncultured Opitutaceae bacterium. GTDB lineage: Bacteria > Verrucomicrobiota > Verrucomicrobiia > Opitutales > Opitutaceae > Actomonas. Next base: position 231 of record CAXBDS010000163.1, on the reverse strand, counting down.
CGATCTCGACGACGTGCCGCTCGCCGAAGCGATCCACCGCGTCCTCGCGAATCCCACCGTCGCCGACAAAACCTTTCTCATCGCCATCGGCGACCGCACCGTCACGGGCCTCATCGTGCGCGACCAGATGGTCGGTCCGTGGCAGGTCCCCGTGGCCGACTGCGCCGTCACCGCCGCGACCTACGACGTCAACACCGGCGAAGCCATGGCCATGGGCGAACGCACGCCCGT
>CAXBDS010000162.1:0-11672 GCA_963974355.1 uncultured Opitutaceae bacterium | reverse complement strand
GGGGCGTGCTCCGCACCGTCGGCATCGGCGGATCGTCCGGGTGCGCCGCGAGCGAGACCCCGCTCGCTTCGGCCACCGGCAGGACCGCGTTAAGGAAAACCTGCAGGCGCTCCCAGAGCTCGGCCGAGGAGCACGGCGGCGTCAGCTCCGGACCGAGCCGTTCCTTCACACGCATGTTCCAGACCAGCCCCGTCGGCAGCGGATCGTCCACCGGGCCCGCCATGCCCACGGCTTCAGCGTCGCCGCGCGCAAACGGACCGCGCACGCGACCCGCCACGCCTGCCAGACTGAAGTTGTAACCCATGCACGGAATGCCGGCCGCGCCGATGCGGCGGATCATTGTTTTCACGTTCTCGAGCTGCTCGTCACGCTTCGGTCCGGCCAACAACACGTCACCCCAATGTGCCGGATCGAAGTTCTCGATGGCGGCGATTTTGAGTCCGTGTTTTCCGGCGCGCGCCACCACGTCTTCGAGGTAGCCTTGCTCCCACAACGCATCCGGATCCCCGGCGCGACCCCACCCGGCCAAATCGCCGGTGGGCTGATCGTTCGGGGTGCTTTCATCGGCTCCCCGGAAGTAGTCGACGAGATGGATCACCAACGCTTCGCAACCGGCTTGGGCGGCGAAACGAAAATGCTCGTCGTTGAGTTGATGACGATACAGGCCGAGTCCGAGTTTCATGAGGGGGTAACAACACTGGCAGCGCTACGCAGCTCGCCCGGCAACAGCGAGGCAGCCGCCGGGTCGAGGTGGAGAAAAGCATTCGCGTGCTGGCGCATCAAGGTGGCCGGGCACGCCGGGCCGACCGGCCCCGTCAGCGTAGCCTTCACGGCGTCGGCCTTGCGGGTCGTCGGCACGTGACACGACAGCATGCCCGCCCGGGCAAAGACCGGCAACGTCACCGAAATGGCCTGCTTCGGCACGGCCTCGATGGTCGGAAAGCAGCCGTCGTTAACCTGTTGCTGGCGGCAGATGCGATCCATCTCGACGACCTTGACCGATACGGGATCGGCAAAATCGGCCACGGGCGGATCATTGAAAGCGATGTGCCCGTTTTCCCCGATGCCCATGCCGATCAGGTCGATCGGCGCGGATTCCAGCAGGGCCGCGTAGCGCTTCGCTTCCGCCTCGGGATCCGCCGCATCACCGCGGATCGGGTGAAACGCCGCCACCTTCACGCGATGGAGGAAGTGCTCCTGCAAATAGCGGCTGAAGCTCTGCGCGTGATCGGGCGCGAGGCCGACGTAGTCGTCCATATGATACGCCTCGACCGCCGCCCAGACCGCCGGCTCGGCCTCGGCCAGATCAGCCAATGCGGTGTAAAAATCATCCTGCGAAGGCGCACTCGAAAGAATGACGCGAGCCCGCCCGCGCGAGGTCACGCACGTCTTCACGTGGGCATGCGCCAGTGCGGCGGCGGAACGGCCCATGGCGGCACGATCCGGATAAAGGAAAACGTTAAGTTGATCGACGAGGAGCGGCATGGAGAAAAAACGGATGAAGCCCACCACATTGCTATGCGGCGAGTTCGCCAAGACCTCAGGATTCGTTCTCTTCGTCAATCCAAAGACGCGGTCCAAAGAAAACAACACCCTGATTGCATAGCTATGTGGTTTGGCGTTGCCAAGCTCCCGACCTTCACCCTGCTTCATGCCGCCACATCCTTCGGCCGGCGCTCCGCCCGGTCCCTGCTCCCGCTTCGTCCATTCTGCTGCATGAGTCCCCCCAAAAAACCGATCCTCGGCCTGCGTTGGTATATCGTCGGCCTGCTCGCGCTCGCCTCCGAACTCAACTATCTCGACCGCCAGGCCTTGTCGGTGCTGGCCCAAACCATCCAGGACGAACTCGGTTTCACGACGATCGAGTATTCCTACATCACCTCGGCGTTCTTGATGAGCTATACCGTGATGTATCTCGTCAGCGGCCGGTTGGTGGACTGGCTGGGTTCACGGAAATCATTCACCCTTTTTGTCAGCGGCTGGTCGTTTTCCACTATCCTCCACTTTTTCGCGCACACCCCGTTTCAATTTGCGTCGTGCCGATTCCTGCTCGGCGCCACCGAGCCCGCTAATTTTCCGGCCGGCGTGAAGTCCGTCTCCGAGTGGTTCCCCATGCGCGAACGCGCGCTGGCGGTCGGCCTCTTCAACGCCGGCACCGCCGTCGGCGCCGGATTGGCCGCACCGATCGTCGCGTTTGTCGCGCTGCACTTTGGATGGCGTTGGTCCTTCATCATCACCGGCGGACTCGGGTTCCTGTGGGTGATCGCGTGGCGCATCCTCTACCACTCACCGAAGCATCACCCCCGCATCTCCGAGGAAGAACGCACCCTCATTCTCGACGGCCAACCGGCGGACAAACCGCCGGAGCCGATGATGCCGTGGAAGCAAATCCTCCGTTCCCGCGCCACCTGGGCCTGCGTGGTGGCCCGGATGCTCACGGACCCGATTTCCTACTTCTTCATCTTTTGGACACCGAAGTATCTGCAACAGGAGCAGGGCTTCGACCTCGCCGATATCGGCAAGTTCAGCTGGATCCCGTTTGTGGCGCTCGCCTTCGGCAACATCGCCGGCGGACTCATTCCGAATCGCCTCGTGAAGCGCGGTTGGAGCGTCAATCGCGCGCGTAAATCGGTCATGCTGATGGCCTCGCTCGCCATGCCGATCCTCTGTTTCTCGATCGCCCGCTCGCATGTGCCGGCGCTGGCGTTGGCGTATATCAGTCTGGCAATGTTCTTCCACGCGGCGTGGGCCAACATGACGTTGCCGGCCGAAGTATTGCCGAGCCGCGCCATCGGTTCCGTGACCGGCCTCGCCGGCGCGATGGGTGGCGTCATGGGGATCATCACGCAGACCGGCATCGGCTGGACCGTGCAGAACATTTCTTTCACGCCGGTCTTTGCCGTCGCCGCCTTCATGCACCTCGCGGCCCTCACCGGCATCACGTTGCTGATCGGCAAAATCGGCAACAAGCCTCCCGAAGTCGGCGCGACGGCCTGAGGTCTTCGTGTTGCCTCTGCCATGGCCAGCCAAACCGAAATCGCCCGCCTCGCCGGCGTGAGCCAATCCGTCGTCTCGCGGGTGCTGAACGGGCGCGCCAAACAATTCGGCATCGCGGCCGCGACGGAGCTGCGCATCACCTCGCTCGCCGCGAACCTCGGCTACCGGCCCAACCCCGCCGCCAGCATGCTGCTCGGCGGCGCCAGCAAACTCGTCGGCGTGGTCGTGCGCTCGTTTGATGACCCGTTTCTCGCGGCCATTCTGCAGGAGCTGAACCGCGGCGCGCTCGCCTCCGGCCACACGTTGCTGGTGGTCGGGCTCGACGGCGACGAACAGCACAGCGCCGAAGAGGTGCGCCTCGTGCAACGCTACCGACCCGATGCCCTGATTGTGGTCGGCACGACCGATTTCAGCGGCTGGGCGAACGACCTGTTTCCGGAGGGAAAACCGCTGGTGCAAATCGGTCTGCCCAGTCCCGACCCGCGGGTCGTGTCGTGCGGGATCGACGAAGTGGCGGCCGCCCGCGACCTCGTCCACCACCTTTACCACGTGAAGGGCCATCGCCGTTTCGGCCTGATCGGTGACGCCAACGCGGCCAGCCGCACCCGCGCCCGCATCCTGCGCGCCGCGCTGCGCTCGCTCGCGGAACCGGTTACCCTCTCGTGCGATTTTCTAAGCCCGCATGAAGGCGCCGAAGCCGGCACCCATGGCGCCAATTTCCTGCTCGATCACGACGCGATCGGACCTCGACCCACCGCCGTAATCGTGACCGGCGATCTCATCGCGCTGGGCCTCATCCGCACCTTGGGTGAACAGGACGTCGCCGTGCCCGATTCCGTGGCGGTCGCCAGCTACGACGACCTGCCCGTGGCCGCGTTGCTCCGGCCCGCCCTGACCACGATTCGCCAACCCGCCCGCGACCTCGCCACCGCCGCGATGGCGATCGTGACCGGTGAGGCACCGCACAAACCCGTCGTGCTCCCGGCCCAATTGATCGTCCGCGAAAGCACCCGCTCCGTCGTCGCGCGCTAAAGGTAATCCCCGCGGGACTACGCTCCCTCCGTCTCCAGCGCCTCCAGCAGCTCCAGTTGCAGAATGAGGCTGCGCGGTAAGTGAAACGGATCCTTCACTGGTAACGCCACCACCCCTGCCCAAGGTGTAAGGTCCCGGTTCAATTTTTGCCGCCACTCCCCGTTTTCCCAGTCGACGAAATGGTCGAGACACAGGTTCCAGAGCCGCTCATACCACTCGAGCCATGCGGTCTCGCCGCTCTCCCGCCACGCCAGCAGGCAAGCATACAACGCCTCGGTCTGCGGCCACCATAATTTCAGATCCGCGAAATCCCAGCCCACCGGCTCTTGTCCGTGTAAATCGAACGCGAGGCCGAGGCCTCCGTGCTCCGAATCCCAGCCCAATTCCACGTGCCGTCGCATCAGGCGCAGTGTCTCCGACCGCCGAGCCGGGTCCTCGCCGGTCGCATCGAGCACGTGCAGTTGAAACCACATGTCCTCAACCACGTGCCCCGGCACCACCACCGTTCCGCGCGGGGCAGGCCAGTCCTCGCCGGATTGGCTGACAAACTCCACGATGACGTCGTGCTCAGGCCGATAGAAATCGCGAATGACGTCGTCCGCATGACGCCGACCCGCCGCCCGATAAGTTGGCTCATCCAGCGCCGCCCCCAGCTCGGCGAACGATAGGGACCAGATCATCGGGATCCCGTGGGGCTTGGCGCCCGCCGGCACCGGATACGGAAAATGCGGCAACGCGTCATGCGGCCGCGCGAGGTGGCGCAAGGCGGCATCCGCCGCCACGCGTGCCGCCGCGGCGTAACGTTCCTCCCCGGTGGCACGGAACAATTCCGTCAGCCCATAGACCGCGAATCCGTCCGTATAGATACTCTCGTGACGACGCTTCACCGCGCCGTCGCCGGCCAGCAACAAGGCCCAGCCCTGTTCTTCCTCCAGCCAACCGTGTTCGAGGCAAAACGCCGCGATGCGTTCCGCTCGCTCCCGCCAGACCGGCCGGGCCTCCACCGTGCGGTAGAGCCGGCTGTAAACCCACACCGCGCGCCACTGGCTCCACATCCATTTGTCGCGGCTCAACGCGGTGCCGCGATCGTCGACGCAGGTGGTGAGGGTGCCGGTCGATTCCTCCCAGGCACGCTCATCCCAAAACGGCATGATGTGCTCGTTCAGATGCACGCGAATCGCCGTCGCCATCGCGCCGGGCTTTCCGCTGCGCAAGTCGGTTAAACCGCGAGCGAACGCCGCCCGCGCCGCCGCTTGATCAGTCGGGACAACCATCGTTTAGAACGTCGCGTGACCCGGCGTGCGCGGAAACGGAATCACATCGCGGATATTTGCCACGCCCGTGACGAACATCAGCATGCGCTCAAATCCGAGTCCGAAACCCGAATGCGGCACCGAGCCGTAACGCCGCAGATCCAGATACCAACCATAACTCTCGGTATCCAAGTCATGGGCACGCATGGCCGCTTCGAGTTTGTCGAGACGTTCCTCACGCTGGCTGCCGCCGACGATTTCGCCGATGCCCGGCACAAGCACGTCCATCGCCGTCACCGTTTTGCCGTCGTCATTGAGGCGCATGTAGAACGGTTTGATGCCCTGCGGGTAGTCATAGACCGTGACGGGACACTTGAAATGCTCCTCGGCGAGGAACCGCTCGTGCTCCGACTGGAGGTTGTCGCCCCATTGCACCGGATGCTCCCATGACTTGCCGCTCGCCAGCAGGATATCCATCGCCGCGGTGTAGCTGACGCGCTGAAACGGCCGCTCCAGCACAAACGCCAGCCGCTCGGCCAGCCCCTGGTCGACGAATTTGCCGAACAGTTCCAGATCCTCCGCGCAGTGTTCGCGCACATCGCGGATCAGGTATTTCACAAATTCCTCCGCGAGGTCCATGTTCCCCGCCAGATCGGTGAAGGCCATCTCCGGCTCGATCATCCAGAACTCGCTCGCGTGGCGCGACGTGTTGGAGTTCTCCGCGCGGAAGGTCGGACCAAAGGTGTAAACCTTGCCCAACGCGCACGCGAAGGCCTCGGCTTCGAGCTGACCACTTACCGTCAGGTAGGTCGGGCGCGCGAAAAAATCCTCCGCGTAGTCCACCGCGCCGTCCTTGGTCAGCGGCGGGGCTTTCGGGTCGAGCGTGGAGACGCGGAACAATTCCCCCGCGCCTTCGCAATCGCTGCCCGTCACAATCGGCGTGTGCGTGTAGACGAATCCGCGTTCCTGGAAAAACTGATGCACGGCATAGGCCAGCCGGCTGCGCACGCGAAACACGCAACCAAAGAGATTCGACCGGGGTCGCAGGTGCGCGATCTCTCGCAGGAACTCGGCCGAATGCCCCTTCTTTTGCAGCGGATATGTCGCGTCCGCCGGACCGATCACCGTGACCTCTGCGGCGGTCACCTCGTAACTTTGCCCGCCGCCCTTCGAGGCCACGAGCGCGCCGCGCACGCGCACCGACGCACCGGTCGTTAGTTTTTGCACGTCACCGTAGTTCGGCAGCGAACGATCGGCAATGACCTGCAGGTTTTTCAGGCAGGAACCATCATTGAGCTCGATGAAGGAAAACGCTTTGGCATCGCGCCGCGTGCGCACCCACCCCTGAACGAGCACATCGTCCTGCGGAGCGGAGGCGCCCAAGGCCGCCTTGACGGAAAGTTGGGTCGACATGAGCCGATTCCATAGCGCCCGCCCCCGTCTCGCCAAAGCAAATCGGCAAGCGCCCGCGCCCCCGTTCCACCCACCGGCTAGCGGTGCAACACCGTCGGCGGCGCTGGCGAGATGACGTTATAGTGCCGAATGGCCAACTGCCACCACGCGGACAACTTCTCCGTCGGGCAGGACCAAATCTCGCGGTGGAGCTCGACCACGGCTTCGTCATCCTGCAGGAGCGCGATTTTCTCCGCCTTCGTGAGGTGCCCGGGGCCGTCCCGCAGCAATCGTTCGCTCAGCGTCGCCATGCGTTGCTCACGTGCCGTTGGACGACGCTCGCGCTCCCGCAAAAGGGCCAGATGCACCGCATTCACGTAAGGATCGAGCACGACCTCCATCAGCCCCAGATCGTCCGCCAATTCCGGCAACGGCGCGGTGTGGTGGCGACAGGCCTCCAAGCGTTCCTCGAGTTCGCGCAACACGGTCGGAGGATCCGTCTCTTCCGGCACCATAAACAAACCCCACGAACGCAGCCGATTTCCCCACGCCACTTGTCCCGTGAGCAACGAAACGGGGATCGCCGCGACCAACCCCAACAGGATCGGCGCCATCCACGCGGCGAGGGCCGGTTGAATCCACCAAGCCAACGCCGCCCAACCAAGACCGAACGCCGTTTGCCCGCCGTGCGTCAAAATCGTTTCGCGCCACTCCGGTTCGCCATCCGCGCCACGCCGCTGAGTGATCCACGCAACGCCGCGGCCACTCAGGGTGAGCGCCACGAATTTCGTGTGAAACAGCATCAGGACAGGCGCGATCAACGTGAAGGCCACCGTCTCGATCACCACGCTCGCCACCACCCGGGGCCAGCCGCCGAATCCCAGCACCGCACCGGGCCGACACGCGAGATCGATCAACGCGAGCAGCTTCGGCAGAAACAGCAGACTCAAGGTGAAGATAAAAAGCCCCAAGGCCTGCGCCCCATACGGCAAATGATACGGCGCCAGTAAACCGTCGCCTGGCAGCAACGTGAGCCCCGTCGCCTCGAAGCGCCACACGATCACCATCGAAAGCACCAGAAACGCCAGCCACAGCGGTGACGCCACAAACGCCATCACGCCCAACAGCAGGTGAAGCCGGCTCGTCGTGCGCAAGCCCCGCGCCGTGAGCAACCACGTGTGTTGCAGGTTGCCTTGGAGCCAACGCCGATCGCGCTTCGCAAAGTCGATCAGGTTGGTCGGACCTTCCTCATAACTCCCCTCCAAATCCACCGCCAACCATACCGCCCAGCCCGCCCGGCGCATCAACGCCGCCTCGACATAATCGTGACTGAGAATGCGCCCGCCAAACGGTTCGGCGCCAGGCAGGTCAGGCAGGGAACAATGCCGGATGAACGGTTCCAGGCGGATGATCGCATTGTGCCCCCAGTAATTGCCCTCGCCGAGTTGCCACGAGTTGAGTCCGGCCGAAAAGATCGATCCATACAGCCGACTGGCGAACTGCTGCATGCGACTGAGCATCGTCTCTCCGCGCACCAGTTGCGGCACGGTCTGGATGATGCCCACGCGCTCGTTGGCCTCCATCATGCGGGTGAGTTTCACGACGGATTCGCCCGTCATCACGCTGTCGGCATCGAGCACGACCATGTAGCGATAACCTCGTCCCCAACGCCGGCAGAAGTCGGCCATGTTACCGGCCTTCTTGTTCGTATTCACGCGGCGCTTACGGTAGAAAATGCGTCCGCGGGCATGCAGCTGCTGGGTCAACGCGAGCCACGCCGCCTCCTCCTCCACCCAACGATTCGGGTCGCTGGAATCACTCAGGATAAAGTAGTGGAAATTATCCCCTTGGCCGGTCGCGTCGACCGCCTCGATGATCGACCGCAATCCCTCAAACACCCGGCTGGGATCTTCGTTGCACACCGGCATGACCACGGCGGTCGGGGCCTTCAGCGGGGCGGCCCCGAGCTCCACGCCAACCGTTGAAATAATGCGGTAAGGATCGCCGCCTTGGCGCCGGCGTTGCACGAACCCTACCAGTGCCTGCACCGTGCCGAAGGCCACAAGGCTGAACAAGATCGCGAACAACCCGAGGTGCGCCCAACGCCAGCCGTCGAAGCCCGTGCGATAGTGCAGGTCGGCCATCGCGAAAACTGCGGGTCCGACCAGCAGAGCCATAAGCGCGCCCATCCACAAGCGCCGCACGGCGATGTGGCCGCGATCAGGCCAGGCAATAGGGGGAATCTTAGGACTCATACGTTAACGCGTCGCAAACCAGATGAGGGCCAACACACCCGCGATGGCCAGAACCGCCGCCGCCCCGCGCAGCCATGGCCGCCGACGAAACGTGTCCCACGTCTCACCCGCCACATTCGCGATCGGGCCGAGATCGATCGGCCGCGGCGCCATGTTGGTAAATTGCATTTCAGGGCCGACCTCCAGATAGGTCGCCCGCATCGCCTCCACCATCTCCGGCGGAGCCGTTTCACCATCGAGGAAGTGTTGGGGCCACCGCTGGGAAACCCCGGCCAACACCAACGCCAGACGACCGCGCGGGCCAAGCCGCTGCCGGGTGCCCGCCTCCTCGCCCAGCAACTGCGTGAACCAGGCCCCGAGTCGGGCGTTGGCCTCTTTCATCGCCGCCGCCAACGGCGCCACATTCGGCTCGGCCTCGACGCGATCACGCGCCGCGCGGATGATTTCCACCGTCAACCGGCTGAGCAGGATGCGGCTCTCGACTTGGTGGGCACGCAGATAACTCTCCACCCGCATGAAGGCTTCGTCCCAAGCCGGATCGGCCGGCAAGCGCGGAGGAGGAATTGGCTCCAAAGATGACAAGCTCATGGCTGCCAAGTGTAGCTCCAGCGTTCCGAGAGCGGCTCAAAGCCTCGCAATAAACGGCACGACATGTCCGTGCTGCCGCCGGCTTCGGTCGCCCCGATTTGCAGCGCCACGCGCCACCCCCGGTTCTTCGGCAAGCGGATCAGGGTCTGGTGCCGCACGCCGACGCCCGCGCCCACCTGCAAATCCACGGTGGGTTCGGCATCACCCAGGTCCGCAAACGCCTCGCCCACAAAATCGATCCACACGGTATCGCCCCCGGCATGATCGGAGGACTTGCCCTGCCACGTCGCGTTCACCCGGGCGACCCGCGGGTTGACCGGAAGGTCATTGGCCCAAGCGAGGCGGTAAGAGAATTCTCGCATCTGCCCGGCGGCAACCGGCTCGGCCGGCACCCAATACGCCACGATGTTGTCGCCATACTCTTTCTCGGGCGTGAGCTCGACCAAGCGCACCGCCCCCGCCTCGAAACCGCTCACCGGCTCCACCCAAGCCGACGGGCGAATATCGTAACGCGCCTCGGGATCCTCATAATGACCGAAGTCGCGATCCCGTTGGAACAACCCGAAACGTTTCAAGGCGTTATTGATGATCGGATAACTCGTCGCCTCCAGATGCCCCACTTGCCGCAACGGACGCCACGTCGTCGCGCCGTCCTGCATTTCCAGCAGGAGCCCGTCGGAGTCATGCACCTCGGGCCGCGGTTGACCGCTGGGACGATCCGTATTCTCGCCATACCAAAACATGCTCGTGAGCGGAGCGATGCCCAGCGTCTCGATTGGCTGACGAGCGAACACCGCCACCTTCACCTCCATCAACGTGGTCTCGCCCGGGTTGATGATAAACTGATACGCCGCCGCCACGCTCGGCCCGTCCAGCAACGCGTAGATCGTCAGCGCGGTGTCGTCGGCCTGCGGTTTGCCGATCCAAAAATCGGTGAACCGCGGAAACTCCTCCGGCCGATCGTTGACGCCGCTGTTTACCGCGATGCCCCGCGCCGACAGGCCGTAAACCTGACCGGCCGCCACCGCGCGGAAATAACTCGCACCGAGGAAAGCGAGCACTTCGTCGTAATACTCCGGCCGGTTGATGGGGGCATGCACCCGAAACCCCGCATAACCGAGCGAAGCCGGCAGCCGGCCGGGCACGCCCTCCGGTCCGTAATCGAAGAGATCCGAGGAAAACGGAATCTCCTGCACATGCGTCGGGCTGAATTCATGCACCTTCACGCCGGTGCGAAACAGCCCGCCCAAATGAAAAAATTGCAACGTGAACGGCAGCCGATCATCGCGCCAAAACGAATGCTCCGGCGCAAACCGGATGCTGCGATACCGGTCATAGCCGATCGAGGCGAGCGCCTTGGGCAGGTCTTCGCTTGGCGCCGCATAAGCCGCCTCGGCCCGCGCCTTGGCCTGCTCGCGCACGAAGGCGAAGTCCACCTCGGCACGCTCTGCCGCCGAGGCGATGAAGGGCGCGAGCACTAATCCGAGCAGCGAGAGGCGATTGACGAAGTTCATGGTCATCCGGAAACGCGGACCCGTTCATCGCTCGGTGGTTTCAGTAAATTAGTCAATTCACTGCACCGAGCACGAACGTCACAATTCCGCGAGTCTTCCGGGTTACATGACCAGCTGCTCGTCTTCCACCCGGAAGGTCACCGTTGCGCCCTCGGCCAGGTCGCCGGCGACGAGGGCCCGCGCCAGCTTCGTTTCGACCTGGCGTTGCAAGAATCGCTTCAGGGGCCGCGCACCGAAGACCGGATCGTAGCCGCGCTCCGCCGCCCAGGTCTTGGCCGCCGCATCGAGTTCCACCCGGATGCGCCGATCCGCGAGGCGCCGATTCAGATCGGCCAGCAACAGATCCACGATGTGCGTGATCTCTTCAAGCGTCAGCGGCTTGAACAGAATCGTCTCATCGACGCGGTTCAGAAACTCCGGCCGGAAGGCCCGCCGCAGTTCCGCCATGACGCTTTCGCGCACGGTCTCGGGAATCGCATCACCGTGGACGCCTTCCAGCAGGAAACGGCTGCCGAGATTCGACGTCATGATGATGATCGTATTCTTGAAATCGACCGTCCGTCCCTGGCTGTCGGTAATACGGCCGTCGTCGAGCACCTGTAATAGAACATTGAATACGTCGGGGGGCGCCTTTTCGATTT
>CAXBDS010000161.1:0-11694 GCA_963974355.1 uncultured Opitutaceae bacterium | reverse complement strand
GTAAGCGTCCGGCCGTCTGCCCTCGGGTTTTCGATTGACGGGCGGTGATCGAGAGATCGCTGCCCCCGTTTCTCATCATGATGGTGAGAATTCTCATCGGCGGGTTCTCGTAATGATCACAGTTACGAGAAGGAAGATCTGACGGTTATACGTTGGCGTCGACTTGGACCACGAGCGGCGGCTGCCAGTGGCGCGGGGTCAGCGGAGTGAGATCCTGCTGATTGGTCATGCGAGGCAACCGGTCGAGCACGTCGCGCAAGTAGGTGAGCGGGTCCTTCCCGTGGCGCTGGCACGATACGATGATGGAGTAGAGGATGCCCGCCCGTTCGCCCGCGTCGGGATGCCCGACGAACAACCAGTTTTTCTTACCCACCGCCGATGGCCGGATCGCATTTTCGACCAGATTGTTGTCCAGCTTGGTTTCGCCCCGCTCGCCATGGGCGGCCAACGCGTCCCACTGGCCCAGCAGATAACCGCAGGCTTTGCCCAGCCCCGACCTCGGCAACAGCCGGGACCGCCACCTCAGCGCCAAGGTGCGCAGCGCCCGCAGCACCGGCGGGTAATGCGCCCGCCGCAGCTGCGCCCGTGCTTCCACCTCAAACCCGCGACCGCTCGCCGCATCGGCTTCGTCCCACGCGCGTTCCCAGCGATACAAGCGACCGATCAACGTCAGCACTCCCTTCGCCAACCGCGGATGCTCCCCCTGGGCCTCGATAAACTTGCGCCGCGCATGCGCCCAGCATCCGACCAACGTCACCTCGGGGTGCGCCCGCGCATGCGCGGCGTAGGCCTCATAACCATCGGCCTGCAACACGCCCTTAAATCCCTCAATCAAACTCGTCAGTTCCCCGTGCCGGCGCGACAAGCGCCAGTCGAAGACGACATCACCTCCCGGGTTACTCATCACCCAGAGATACCCTTGGCTCGTGCGACCGCGTTTTTCATCGGGATCGTGACAACGCACCGGCGTTTCATCGACCTGCACATACGCTTCGGCGAGCACGCGCTCGCGCATCGTGCGATACACCGGCTCCAGCCATTGCGCGGTGATGCGGATCCAGTCGTTCATCGTCTGCCGGGAGATCGGTGCTCCCCACCGCGCCAGCATCTTCTCCTGCCGATACAGTGGCAGGTGATCCAAGTATTTGCTGATCGCCACCCACGCGAGCAGGCCCGCCGAGGCGTAGCCCCCCATGACCGGCTTCGCCGGCGCCGGCGCCACCACCGGCGGCAACGCCCGATCTGCCTTCACCCGATACTTCGGGCGGATGATTTCACGCTTAAAAACCTGCGGCGCGGTCACATCGACCTCAAAGGTCCGTTCCTCACCGATGCGCTCATACGCCTCCGGCGCAGCCTGCACTTCAATCGGCTCGATCGTCACCGTTTCCCGCACCGGCAGCTGCGCAAACACCGCCGCGGCCACCGGGCGCTTTTCGCCCGTCGGCTTCCGACGCTCGTAATTGACCTGTTCGGTCACCGCCTCCGGCCCGGCGGCCGCCTCCAGTTTTTCCATGGCCAGGAGCAGCTGCTGCCGGTCCAGCCGCTCGCTCTGCCCCCCGCCAAACAACCTTTTTTGCAGCCACGCCACTTGCAGCTTCAGCTGGGCGTTTTCGCTCAACGTCTCGTCGTGACGCTCGCTCAGGTCGAGGTAGGCGGCGGGTAGTTCATCGAGCGGCGGCATGGCTTGTATCCTATAAAAAGATACAGCAGGTGCCGGACCGATTCAGACCTCATACCACGCTTTTTTGTGACCTTTTTTCAGCTCAATGCCGCCCAGCAACATGGTCATCGCCTCCGGCGTAAGTTGCAGGCGACGAGCGTCGCCGCCCGCGCTCGCGGGCCAGCTAAATCGCCCCTGCTCGAGGCGCTTGGCCAGGACCCACAACCCCGTGCCGTCCCAGTAAAGCAGTTTGATCCGCGTGCGGGTCTTGTTCGTGAAGCCGATCAGCGCCCCCTGCCGCGGATCCAGCCCGAGCTCGGTCTGCGCGGCCCCGAACAACCCGTTAAACTGTTTGCGCATATCCACCGGCGCCAGCGCTAGGTAGATCCGCAAGGATGCCGGGAAGCCCAACATCGCGCTCAGGCCTCCAGCGCTCGCACCAAGGCCGCCACTTGGCGCGGGTCCGCGCCTCGCACCACGTGACCGCTGGCCAAGGTCACGCTCAACTCCGCGTTCCCGCCGGCAAACGGCAGCGACACCTCCGCAAATCGCGGGCTCGCCAGCGGGCGGATGGTCTCGTCGCTCGACACAGACTGCTTCACCCACGACGCGAACGTCGGATACTTCACACCCGCCTCACGCGCAAACGCCGCCATCGTCAGACCACTCGACCGATACGCCGCGACCAACTTCGCCCGCCGCTCCCGCGACTCCAGCCGACGGCCCCGCTCGTCTCGTTTGCTTTGCTCAAGGACAAGTTCCGCCGACATCGCTGTGCTCATCCCCTCACTTTATCAGCCGCACCCGACTTTGCCTATGGGGTCGCCGACCGGACGCTTACTTTCAAATACTCCTCCGCTTTTTTGATTAAACTGGCTGCGCTACCCAAAAATCCTATCAACGGGAAAGATTGGGTGCCACGGTTGTCCGATCCCCACGGCGGGAGGCAGGTCGCAAGCTGATTTTGCCCCCAATTCTTACCGGCTACTTGGGGGCGCGCATTGCCGCGATGCGCACGGCGCGGCCGTTGAGGTTGTCCTCGTCGACGACCTCCATGCGGTTGAAACCGAAATGGCGGAGGGCGCCGATGAGATCCTCCCGCTCCATCCATGCGGCGGTGGGCTCGCTGCCGCCCCAGAAGCGTGACCAATCGGTGCCGTTGGTGTAGCCGTGCTGATGCAGGTTGTGCTCGAAGCCGCCTTGTTCGACGCGGTAGACCGGACCGGTCGCCACGGCGGCGTCCGGATGGGCAAGGTTAAAGGCTTCGTCGTAAACCATCGTCCAGATAAAGATGGCCCGACCGCGGGCAGCGGCGCGCTCGATCAGGCGAACGGGATTCGTCAGATGGTAAAGCAAGCCACTCGCGATCACGATGTCGCACAGGGTGTCATCGTTTTCCAGATACGCCACCGCGTCACCATGGAGGAGGCGCAACTGCGTAAGCCCGAGCAGTTCTTTCGTGATGAGACACTTGAGAAAGGCGGAGCGGTTGGCCTCGACGGCGGTGACCGTCCGGGCGCCGGCTTTCAGTAGCATGTAGCTGTGACCGCATTCCAACGGGCCCAGATCGAGCGCCGTGGCGCCCACGGGATCAACGCCCCAGTCTTTGAATAGCTTGAATGCCCAGTGAATGCGCGGGTCGTCAAACAGCGCGTCTTTGCCTGCCTGGACATTGCCTGCTTCAGCGGGGAAAAGGGAGGTCCATTCGCCCGCGAAGATATCGATGACGTTTTGCGGACTGGGGACGCCGCGTGCATAGGGAGCCGATTTCATGAATTAGGAAAGATGGGGCGACGGCGTGACAGGCTCGGCCTTGGCGGTGGCGCGGCTCAACGCAAACCGATCCCGCCACCGCATCACCGGACGTTCGTAATAGGTGTAAACCAAGGCACTCAAGCCGGTCACCAAAGCCACGTAGGCGACAAACAAACCCAAGGCGACGGTGACGGACGCATTGGCCTGCGGAGCGAACCAGAGCTGTGCCATGATGATGAGCGGCACGTTGCAAAGATACATCGAGTAGGACCAACGAGCGATCTGACGGATGCCTCGATCCAGTCGCGCCCACCCCACCGATGTGACCGCGCTTGCCCAAGGCAGCATGAGCGCAAAACCGAACGTGATGAGACTCGAAAGCCATGTTTTGGCGAACCACGACGTTTGCAGGTCCAGCACGAAAAAGGCCCGGTAGCTGATGCCGACCGCCACGATGCCCAGCCCTAGCAACGGGTAGCGCCAACGACGGATCGCCTCGGGCCAGCGGCGGCAGGCGGCAATCGCGAGCACGCCATACATGATCGCGTCGAGTCGGTAGATCACAACCTTGCGCAGATCCTCAAACCAGATTTCCGGTGGCGGCATCGCGAATCGCAGCAAGAGCGGGCCGATCAACAAAACGAGCGCTGAAACCGTGATCACGACGGTGTAGCGCTTGGTAAAGCGCAACCCTAGCCAGATCAAAATGGGGAAAAGTAGATAAAACCATTCCTCGATCGCGAGGCTCCACGACTCGGGGAAAAACGGCGGATGTCGCCAAGCCACACTTTGCCAAAAGAACGGAAATTTCCACAGAAAGGCTCCGAGATCCACCGGTAGCTTCCAGACGTAGAGCATGAACGGCACATTGAGCGCGAGGAACAGCCAGTAGTTAGGGACCGTGCGCCACCAACGGCGTAGCCAAAAACCAAGCACAGCGCGCGGGGATCCCAGCTCCGTGCCGAGATCAAGCAAGATGCCGCCGATCAAAAAACCGCTTAGCACAAAAAACAAATCGACGCCAAATGAACCTGCGTGCCCAAACCAGTGTAACCAGCCGAAGTGAGCGCCCAGCAATCCGAACCCATGCGAAAGCACCACGCCGACAATGGCGAGGCTGCGGAGAACGTCCAGCCCGACGATACGGGAACTCATGGCGGCAGAGCTTGCGCGGCGGGGCGCGGTGCCTTCAAGGGCGAATGCGGGATTGGCCTTGTTTCGGTGGGGCGCATGGGCTTGCTGGAAATTGATGAAGTGGTTTTTCGCGCTCAACGCGTTGACGGAACACCTCGCCGCCTACAGCGACATGGTCAAAGTAGCGGTCGTTTCCGCGCGGAGACACACCACGTTGGAGCCGATCTTTCTCTACGACGGCCCGCGCAACGCCTTGGTCGAGTGGCTGGAGGCCAACGGCGTGCGCGTCATCGAGCGTCGCACCCGCATTCACGACGAATTGGCGCAGCTCGCGGCGGAGAAGGCCGATCCGTTTATTCTGCAGTGTGGGGCGGGCGCCTTCCTGCGGCTTGAGATTCCGAGCTTGTGTGTGGAGCAGGGCTGGACCGACGAAGAGGTGCTCTACACCGACTGTGACATCATGTTCACGGCCGACGTGGCCGACCAGTTGCCGGGTCTGCGCGGCTACTTCATCGGCGCGGCCCCGGAGGGCGAGCAGCACAACCCTGATTTCATCAACTCCGGCGTGATGCTCATGCGCGTGCCGAGCCTGTTGCAGATGGAAAAGCCCTTTTGGCAGTTTGTGCACGAGAAGTTGGCGCGCATGGTTACCTTTGGCTGGGATCAGGCCGCCTACCAATGGTTTTATCGTCACGGCTGGAAGCACCTGCCGCTGGAACTGAACTGGAAGCCGTATTGGGGAATCAATGACGCGGCGCGGATCATCCATTTTCACGGTCCGAAACCGTTCCATCGCCTGGCGGTGGAGCACAGGGTGGCGTTGCCCCAACAGCTTGAGTTGGCCCGGGGCGAGGGGTTTGCCCACTACTGTCGTCAGTGGGACGCCTGCCTGGCGGAGGCGAATCAAGTTCGGGCGAGCTAGTTTGGGCGGATGCCCCAGATCGGCGTCTGCAGGATGACAAACCAACCCTCGGTTCCAAGCTCCAGGTCGAGTGCCAGATTGTGCCGGCCGGCCGGCGTGGGAAACTCGACCGAAAACCCCGGCAATGGATTGCGGGGTTGATCACCGTGGACCCGGAGGGCTTCGGCCTCGGGCAGGCCCCAGGTTCCGGCATGCGGTTCACCGTCGATTCTCACCCGCCCGCCCGTGACGGCGCGGCCGTCCTCCGGCCACGCCCAACCCCGCAGCGTGAACGCGACGTCACGGAAAAAGCGATACGGTGAGTTGTGCAGAAAATAGCGGGCGTCGAGACCGGGCACTGCGGGGGCGGGCGCGGCGACCGGGGCGGGGCGGGGCGGCGCCTTCTTCAATCGTTGCCAGGCCGTCTGCTGGCGGAGGGCCGCGATGCGCGATTCCGCCTGGGCGGCCCGGTCTTCGGCGATCGCGAGGTGTCGCACGAACAGCTCGAGATCGGCATGACGGGTCTGTATCTGGGCATCGCGCCGCTCAAGGAGTTGATTCAGCGTGTGAACCTCCGTCAGGCTTTCGCGGAGGGTGGCGTGGAGTTCGTCGAGCTCGGCCCGCTGCGCTTTGACCTCATCGCTGAGCGCGAGGTGTTCGTGCGCCATGCGCAGGCGCATCCGCTGTTCGCGTTCGATAACCTCGGCGAGGAGCGGATCGGAGTTGGTCATGCGGACGGAAGTTTGCGCCAGACACTGAAATATTCGAGCCGGTTATCCCGGCCGACGGATTCGTAGGCCGGCGCCGCGGCAATACTGAACCGAGTCAAACATTCGTCCACGAAACGACGGAAATGGTCCGAATCCCAGACGTGGGCGTGCTCGCGGCGCTCCCGGCACAATTCCACGTGACGGGCTTGGTTCTCTGGTGACTCGGCCAACCCGTGCGGGGTGACGTGTTCGATGAATTCCCGGTAGTGGGGATCATCGTTCATGGTCACCTTCGCCTCATAGTCGGCCCAAAGGTGAACCAGCGGCGTCAGCGGTCGCTCATGGTCGAAGGTGTAGCGCTTATCGGGCACCGTGAGCACGACGTGTCCGCCGGGACGCACGATTCGAAACAGGTCTTCAACCAGCAATGCGGGATTGGCCACGTGTTCGATCACATGGTTGCACACCACAAAATCTTGCGAGTCGCGGGGAAACTGAGCCAAGTCACCTTGGTCTAGATCGCCGATGACATCGACCTCCACAAAGCGTGCGGGATCGATTTCAGGAAACCGTTTCCGCGCGGTGGTTGCGTCGAGCGCATCGAAATAAAGGATACGCTCAACATTAGGCAGGGGGGCGGGTTCGTTGAAGGCGCCGATTTCCAAACCCTCGCCCGACAATACCGCATAGCCGGCGGTGCGATGGGGGGGGCTGATGGGAGCGGCCTGAGCCGGGCCGGGGTGCAAGGTCGCCGGTTTTCGCGCCAGCGCAGAGCCCGGGTGCACGAGAAATCCGGCGCGTATCAGCGCTGCCGATTCGGCGAGAACCGTCGCGGGCCAAACGGCGATGCCGCCGGGGCGAAGGATCCGGTAGACCGCGATCAGCTCTTCTTCGGTGCAGCCTCGGGGCGCCAAGGAGACCGCGTCAAAGGCGTCCGCGGGCAAATCGGCCAAGCTTGGCAGGCGAAACGGTGGTGCGAACACCTCCTCCCCGGCGGGCACGGCGCCGAGCCAATGCGCCACGGGTCGACCGGGCTGCGTCGCATCGAGCACCAAGGCGTGCTGGCTCTCCAAAAGAGGCACCAGGGCGGTAAGCGAAGGCGCGGGGAGAACACGCATAGATTAGCGCTCCTCCTCACCCCACACGGGGACCGATAGAATGGTGAACCAACCATCAGCGCCGAGTTCCGCTTCGATACCCAGGGTATGCCGGCCGGCCGGCACGGCGACGTCGATGGCGAAGCCGAGGCGTTCGTTTTCGGTTTCGTGCCGAGCGGCGATCTCCGCTTCGGGCAAGCCGTATTCTCCGGCGGTTGTGGTGGTATCCACCCGCGCGCGGATGCCCGTGACGCGGCGGCGATCATGCGGAAAAGCCCAGCCGAGCAGCGTTACTGCCGTCGAAGGGAAAAGGCGAAAGGGCGTCGTATGGAGGAAATACTCGAAAGCCAATCCCGGCGCGGGATCGCAGGCCGGAGCCGACGCGACCGGGGGCACCGGCAACGGCGCAAACCGTTTCTGCAGCGAGCGCAGTGGCGCCATGAGCGACCAGCCCCAAGTCTTGCGCATGCGGGCGACCTGCGCCGCGCGCTCGTCGCGTTCGCGTTCGACCTGGGTGAGCTTCCGCACAAGGTCTTCGAGATACCGGGCACGTCGATGCGCTTTGGTATGCAGAAGTTCCCGCTCGGCATGAAGCTGGTGGATTGTGGTATCGCGGGCTTCAAGATCCTGGCGCCGCTCGTCGACTTCGACTTCACGCAGTTTTAGCGCCTTCTTGAGTTCGAGGAATTCGCGCAACGTTTTGGCCCGATACCACGCCTCGCGTTGCTCGATCTCGGCAAGGCGGGTGTTGGTGGAATCGGCGGACATGGACTGAGGGGGGTTAACCACGAATGGACACGAATGACTTCGCTACCGCTTCGTCGCGGAACGCGAACAGAAAGAACTGTCTTGGCGCAACGTTAGTGGAGCCATTCGTGTCCATTCGTGGTTTCCTAAACTGCGGTCGCGGCCAACCAGGGTTTTTGCCAGCGGGGGAGGTAGGCGGTCGAGAAGTCTTCGCCGACCAAGGTGAGGTTTGGGTTGTAGGCCGGGTCGTTGGCGAGCAACTCGGGCCAACGGTTCATCATCGTTTCGATTTCGTTTTGGAAACGCTGTTTCTTTTCATCGGTATCCTCGATGCCGCGGGTGGCGGATTCGTGGTGGTAGAGTTCGGCGAAAGGCGTCCATAGGTTGCGATAGCCGGCGGCGAGGAACTTGCAGCACAAGTCCACGTCGTTGAACGCCACGGCGAGCTTGGCTTCGTCGAGGCCGCCAACTTCGAGAAAGCGTTCCTTGGTGACGAAGAGACACGCGCCAGTGACGGCGCTGTAGTTTTGCACGAGGCGGAGGCGGTTCTTTTGGCCTTGGTCGTTGCGCGGAAATTCTTTGAACGGATGTCCCGCGACACCGCCCAGGCCGAGGATGACGCCGGCGTGCTGCACCGTATTCATCGGGTAATACAGCATGGCGCCGACCGCGCCGATGCCGGGGCGGATGGCTTGGCTGACGAGCTCCTCCATCCAGTCGGGATTGATCACCTCGACGTCGTTGTTGAGCAGGCCGATGACGTCCCCTTTGGCGTGTTGGACGGCGAAATTATTGATCGCGGAGTAGTTGAAGACGCCCGGGTATTTCACGACTTTGACGCCGTGGGCCTGCACCTCATCGAACCAGGTCAAGGTGTCGGGATCGTCGGAATTGTTGTCGACGATCAGGATCTCGTAGCGCGGGTAGGTGGACTTATTCTGCACGCTTTCGACGCATTGGCGCACGAGTTTCAGCGCGTTGCGCGTCGGGATGATCAGCGAGACCAGCGGGGGCGGGTTGGGCAGCGGGTGCTTGATGCGCCAGTGGTCGCCGGGGACGGTGAGCAGCTCAATGGTTTCACCGGTGCGCTCGAAATGTTCGAGCAGGGCACGTTTGGCGGCGTCCACGGGGTAGCTCTTTTCGGCGAGTTGCAAGGCGGTGGAGCCGGGCACGGCGCGCCAGTGGTAGAGCACGCGAGGGATGTGGCGGATCTGCGCCGGGTCGATCTGCTCGATGACGCGCAGGGTGAGGTCCCAATCCTGGCTGCCTTCGAGGCCTTTGCGGAAGCCGCCGATTTCGCGGATGAGGTCGGTGCGGAAAACGGAAAGATGTGACGTGTAGTTTTGGGCGAGTAGCAGGTCCGGGTTCCAGTCCGGTTTGAAGTAAGGATCGAAGCGGCGGTCTTCGCCGTCGATCTTGTCTTCGTCGGTATAGATGAGCGCGGCGTCGGGGTGGGCGTCGAGTTCGGCGGCGATCTCATACAGGGCGGTCGCGGCGAGCACGTCGTCGTGATCGAAGAGCGCCAGATATTCGCCTTCCGCCAGGTTGATGGCGGTATTTGAGGCGAGGGAGATGTGGCCGTTCTTTTCGCGGAACTTGAGCTTGATGCGGTCGTCTTCGGCGGCGGCCTTTTCGAGGATTTGGCGGACGTGCGGATCGGTCGAGCAGTCGTCGGCGATGCAGAGTTCCCAGTGCGGATAGAGCTGATGGCGCACGGAGGCGATGGCCTTGGTGAGCAGATCGTCCGGCGGATTGTAGGTCGGCATGATCACGGAGATCAGCGGACGTTTGGCGAAGCGGGAAATGTGGTCGGCGATCGCGGCGTTATCGTCGTCGGAGCGCGCTTCGTGCTGCTCGCACCATTTCTCGTATTCGCTTTGTTCGGCGGGATCACCGGGGGCGCCGACATTGACGGTGGTCTCGTAGTAGGCATTCCAACCGTCCTCGTGCTCGAGTTCGATCTTCAGCGGGTGTTCGCCGAGAGTGGTCTTGAGCTCAAGTTTGATACCGCAGTATTCGGCTTGTTTGAGGCCACCGACGGAGGCCATGACATCGAGGCGTTTGGAGCCGTAGATGCCCTCGATGATCTGTCCGCAGAAGTGTGCGCGGATGCCTTTGATCGGGGCGCCGCTGTTTTCGTAGCACCAACCGAGGATGAGCAGCTTGTTGGATGAGGTGCGCCAGTTGCGCGGGTGGTCGAAGTTGTAGGTATAGCCGTAGGCGGGGGGGGCGGCGGGCGCCGTCGGCTTAGGCGCGGTTTTAGGAGCGGTGGGAGGCGCTGACTCATCGGAGGGCGCGGTCGTGGTTTCCGTTTTGACCGGAGGCTCGGGCTCCGCCGTGGAGGGCGCGGGCGCCGGCAGCTTTTCGACGGTAAACGGGTCGATGAGCAGGCGGCGCAGGGAACGCAGCGGCGACGTTGCCTGCCAGGAAAACGACTGGCTCATGCGGGCGATCTTCAGATCGCGGGTGCGGATGAGGGCTTCGGCTTGCGCGAGGCGGTCAGCGAGTTGGTCGGCCTTTTGCACCGCTTGCTCGACGCGTTCGCGGGCGATGCGTTCGACTTCAGTCAAGTGGCGCCGCGTTTGTGCGAGATGGGAGGCCTGGTCGCGACCCCACTTTTCGACCTCGCCGAGCTTGGTCGTGGCGGAGGCCGCGCGGACCTCGCTCTCGCGCAGCGCAGCTTGGGCCGCCTCGTAGTTTCGTTCGACGTTCGCCGCATGTTGGCGGGTGAGTTCGGCGGCGGAGCGCAGGGCCTCGCGTTCGCCGGCGATCGCCTTTTCGAGGTTTGCGATGTGTTGGTCAGTAAGCGTCTTTGAGGTGCGGGTGTGCTCCTCGGCGGCGGCGAGCGCCTTGGTAAGATTGGCGATGTGCTGCTCGGTCGCAGGGCGGAGTTTTTCGGCGGCGGCAGCGGCGGCGCGGAGGGTTTCGTATTCGCTTTCGAGGCGCCGAATCAGGAGCGAGAAATTTTCGACGAGCGCGGAGGCGGATTTGGGTTCGGTTGCGGCGGCCAGCTCGCGTTCCAGCAAGTAAGGGAGCAGCGCGAGGTCGGAGCCGCCGGTGCCGGTCAGCCGCGGCCAATAGGCGTTGGGTTTGGCGGCGGATGTGGTTTCGTAAAAGGCCGCGAGCGTGGCGCTGTTTTTGAGCAGATCGAAGTGCTCCCGGGCAAAGGCGTAGCCGGCACGACCGAGCGCTTCGCCGAGGGCTTTGTCGTTGAAGATTTTTTGGCAGAGATCGGCGATTTCGGCGGGAGTCGCTTCATCGAGGAAGAGCGCCTCGGTGCCGTCGGTCATCGCGAGGGCGAGATTGGTCGGCGGTAAAATGACCGGCCGGCCGCTGGCGAGAAATTCAGGGAGTTTGCTCGGCAGGCGATAGTCGTTGAAGGGGCCGGGATGCCCGGGTTGCACCAGGACGTCGGCCAGGGCGAGCAGCTTGGGGAGGCGGGCTTTCGCGACAAAACCGAGATCGAGCACGTGCGCGGCAACCGCGGCCGGAATCGTGGCGGTGAACTGGGGGCTGTTGAAGCCGGTGCGGATGAGTCGGGTGGGGGTGCCGCGTTCGTTGAGCAGGGCGACGGCGAGGTAGAGTTCGCGGATCTCGGCTTCGTTGGCGAAGGTGTTGCTGCCGGTAAGGGTGATGACCTTCTCGCCGGGCGAGAGGCTGAGCTCTTTGCGGAGGGCGGCGTCGGCG
>CAXBDS010000160.1:0-11805 GCA_963974355.1 uncultured Opitutaceae bacterium | reverse complement strand
AATACGGCCTCGGGCGCGGCGGCGTAGACGGCGGCTCCCCAGGCGGGCTCGCCTTGGTGACTGAGCACAATGTGTTCAAGGCGTTCGAGGCGGTCGGGGTCGAGGCGCGCTTTCAGGCCGGCTTTGCGCACGAGCTGATAGCCGAGCACCACGTGGCCCTGGAGAATGCCGCGCCGGCTGCGGCGGGCGCCGAGCGCGCCTTCATATTCGATGACCTTGCCGGTATCGTGGACGAGGATACCGGCGAGCGCCAGGTCGGCATCCACTTCTGGATACACGGGAAACAGGGCGCGGGCGGCCCGGGCCATGTGGAGCGTATGTTCCAAGAGGCCGTGGCGGTAGGCGTGGTGCATGGCGATGGCGGCCGGCGTGGTTTTGAACGCTTCGCCCACGTCTTCGAAGACCCCGCGCACGGTGAGGCGCAACTCGTCGTGGCCGATGGCGTCGATGTAGCGCTCAAATTCCTGCCACATTTCCACGGGGTCTTCGGGCGGGACTTCCACCAGGTGCTCCAAGGCGCCAGGCGCGTTCAACTCGGCCTCATCCAGCACCGCGATACCGTTGATGCGGGGGGAGAGCCGACCTTGATAATGATCGACTTTGCCGTCGACGCGGAGGACGGCGCCTTCGGTTTGGGCGCGCAGGACGTCGAATTGCGGATGGTCGTTAAAAACCGTGGCCGTGAAGGAGCCGCTGCGGTCGCCGAGCTCGATGGAGAGGAAGGGGTTTCCGTTGGAGGCGGTTTTCGCGGTCAGCTTCCGCAGGAGCAGCGTCGTTGAGAAAGGCGCGCCCGGGTTGGCGGATTTGAGGTCGCGAGTGGTGAGCGAGGATTCAGCCATGGGCTTTTTTGACGAGGCGGGTGAAGGTTTTGAAGAAGGGATGTTGGGCGTCGTGGAGCAACGCGTAGAAGACCGTTTCGACCGGGAGCGTATGCACGCCCAAGCGCGTGAGGGAGGCGAGAGCGGTCTCGGCATCGGCTGGTCGGCGGGCGCCGACGGCATCAGTGAGGACGGTGACCTGCAGGTTTTCGTTCAGCGCATCGATGGCGGTTTGGTAAACGCAGATGGGCGTTTCGAGGCCGCAGAGGATGAGGTGCTCGACGCCTTGGGCCACGATACGTTCGCGGATGGCATCGTCGGCCAGGGCGGAGAACGTCGACTTCGCGCACAGTTCGGGACCGTCAACCAAATCGCTGAGTTCGGCGAGGGTGACCCCGAGCTTTTGCGGCATCTGTTCGCTGAACATGATGGGGATGGCAAGGCCCTCGGCGGCGGCGATCGCGAGCGCGCAGCGCTTCGTCAAGGCGGCGGCATCGGGCAGCGCGGCCAGGAAGGATGCCTGCATATCGAGGCAAAGAAGGAGCGCGCCGGGCGCGGCGGAGTCGTCGGTCATGAAGGCGTGGATTTGCTGGGAAAATAGGCGCGGCGCGCCTTCACCTGAACGAAGCGGCGTTCAGGGAGAATGTAGGCGGTGAGATGGCCGCCCATGACGCAGGCGGTGTCGATGCCGACGGACCACTTGAGTTTGTAGATATCGGGGCGCGGGGTGTGGCCATACACGACGAAGGGCGGGCCGCTCCAACGATCAGCCCAGAGCGGGCAGGTCGGGCACTCGGCGCGTTTCGCCGGCTGTCCGTCGGCCGAAACGACTTGGATACGGGTGACGATCTCCGCGCCTTGTTTTTGCCAGGGGATCCCCGGCAGGAAGCCGCCGTGGACAAAGACGGTGTTGAGCTCGGGCACCGCGTGCGTGAGCGGCATTGTTTCCAGAAATTGCCAGTCTTCGGGGCGAAGCACGTCGACGGTGGCAGCATCGGTCTCCTTGAGGCAGTTGCGATCGCCGGTGCGGTGAAATTCGAGCAGGCGCAGCTCGTGATTGCCGAGAAGCGAGAGGCCGCCGTGTTGGCGCACGAGGTCAAGCACCCCAGGCGTGTCCGGACCGCGATTGATGAGGTCCCCGAGAAATACGAGTTGGTCATCGGTGGTGGGGCGCACGCGTTCGAGCAAGGTGGCCAATTCGTGGCTGCAACCGTGCACATCTCCGATGGCGATAAGACGACCCTTCATGTGTTGACGGGGATTTTTGCTAGCTTCGTTCCGAAGGGGAAGTAAACAAAGCCTATGGAGTTAAATCTGCCCCCGATGTCGGAAACCTGCCACGTCTCGGGTGACGTGTTCGTGGAGGACGAGCGGGTGGTAAGTCTTTTGGTGCGCCCGGCCGGTGGAGAGGAAATCGTGCGCTATGATCTGCGGGAGGAGGCGTTGGCCGGCTTCGCGTTTGAAGGACGCGTCGCTTGTCGTTGGACCCACCTCTATTCGCCCAAGCGGCGCGACGAGAACCCGGAGCGCACGATGAAGCTGACGGCGGAGAACATTTTCCTGACGCTGGCTGATCCAGCCAACGAGGTTTCCGAAGAGGAAGGACGCTTGGTGCAGTTTTTGGCGTTGATGTTGGAGCGGAAGCGGGCTCTGCGGCCGAAGGGACGCAACGAGGCGGGCACGCACAACGTTTACGAACACGCGGGCACGAAACAGCGTTATGAGGTGCCGGTGGGCGAATTGAGCCCGGAGTTTTTCATGGCGGTGCAGGAGCAACTCTCGGTGTTGGTGGGCTCCCCGAAGCCTGCTCCCGGCGCAACGGGCGAGTAAGCGGGCGAGATCCCACCGCGGGCGCCATCGGTTCGCTCGGAGGGCGGGCGCACGTGGCGGAGAGAGGGGGATTCGAACCCCCGGTAGGCTTTTACCCCTACAGCGATTTAGCAAACCGCCGCCTTAAGCCACTCGGCCATCTCTCCGAAACGTGAGGTCGGAAAGCAAACGGTGCCTCGGCAAAGTGCAAGGCCATTTCTACGTCGGTCGTGACTTGGCTTGTTCAATCGGCATTGGCACCGACGGCGGCAAAAAAAACGCCGAACTCAGGGTTCGGCGTGAGAGAGGGCAGCGGGCGCGGCCCGGCACGAGGCGCCAGGCTTAATCCTCGTCGTCGTCGTCACTGGGACGCTCCAGCTCTTCGCGGCATTCGCTCATGACGCGCAGCCAGATTTCCCGCAGGTCGAAGAGTTGTGGGATCGCTCCGTCGCGGTAGCTGGCCAAAGGCCGCGCGGGGTGCTCCACGCTCATGATCAGGGCGAGGGACGTGTTCAGTTCACGCAGGGCGCGCTTGAACAGGCTGATCGCCATCGCGTAGTCACCGAAATCGAGGGCCTGGATACCGAGCGTGGCTTGTTCCTCACCACGATGCAGCGACGTGTGAAACTTCAAGGCGAGGCCTTGTGGAACTCGATCGGGCTGATCGGCCAGTAGTTCCCACGCGCGCTTCAAGGTCAGGTAGATGGCCTTGGTCGCGATGAAAATCGGGTTTTTATGGAGCGTATAGGGCTCGGCGTCGTAGTCGCTCAGACTGCCGGTCGAATCGCTGGCCGCACTGTCGGGCGCTTCGAAATCGGAGTCGGAACTCCAATTTTCATCGTCCCAACCCATGCGGTGCGCGGCCTCGTCCAAGCGATCAGTGCGACCGGCGAGTTGCTCGTAAAAACCAATGTAGCGGTGGATGACTTCGTCTTGCTGACGCAGATACTGCTCCCAATCAAACTCGTTCCAAGCCAGTTCCCCGCGATCTTCCCACTCGTTCTCCGAGGGGCCTTCAGAATCATAATTGCTCATGCTTTGGGATCGGGTTGTGAGCCGATGAATCGAAGGTGGAAGGGCACTTCCAAAATGCAAATAAAAATCCGAATTCGTCTGTGCCATTGGCGTGCCCCGTCGATTTTGCGAGTTGAGTCCAGCGGGCTGCATTCGGTAACGTGTTAGTTCCCCTATGCGTATGGTTCAGTATGAGATCATCCACTTCTCCGGCCATGTGCAGGGGGTGGGTTTCCGCTACGCGACGCGTCAGGTTGCTCAAGAGTTTGAGGTGACCGGGTTTGTGGAAAATCTGACGGACGGTCGCGTCGTGGTCGAGGTCACCGGAACCGCGGGGGAGATCGATGCTTTCCTCGCGGCGGTGCAGGAGCGGATGCACGGCTACGTCCGTCAAGTAGAGCGTCGGCGTGGAACGGAGTCGGTCGCCTTTACCGGGTTTGAAATTCGTTAATAGCATGGGCGAGACGGCGATATCGATCCGGGGGCTGACCAAGGACTTCGCCCTTAATCTCCGTGGGGTGCGGCTGCGGGCAGTGGACGATTTGTCTCTGGAAATTCCGGCCGGGCAGGTGTTCGGGCTGCTGGGACCCAACGGTTCCGGGAAGAGCACGAGCATCAAAGTGATCCTTGGCCTCCTGGAGCCGACCGCCGGGACGTGTGAGGTCTTCGGTGTGCCGAGCGGATGCGTCGAATCGCGGCTCAATGTCGGCTATCTACCCGAGGCACCCTATTTTTATCGTTATCTGAGCGGTTTCGAACTGGTGCGCTTCTACGCCCGGGTGTGCGAGGTGCCGACGGCCAAGGTCCGGGCGCGCGTGGAGGAGGTCATTGATTGGGTGGGGCTCTCGGCGGCGGCAGGTCGGCGGGTCGGCACGTATTCCAAAGGAATGTTGCAACGCATCGGCCTGGCGCAGGCCTTGGTGCACGATCCGCGCTTGGTGATTTTGGACGAGCCGACGGCGGGCGTGGATCCGGTGGGGGCCGCCGAGATTTCGACCCTGATTTTGAAGCTGAAGCAGCGGGGGAAAACCGTGCTGATCACGTCGCACCTGTTGGCGCAGATCGAGGATATCTGTGATCGGGTGGCGATTTTGGATCGCGGCAAACTGATTCTTGAGGGGGCCGTGCCGGATTTGGTGGGTCAACCGGAGCGGCAGGCGTTGATGGTCGAGGCGATGCCGGAGGCCGAACTGGCGGAGTTGCGCGCGTGGCTGGCCGCGCGGGGGCGGACGCTGACGGCGGTCGAGCAACCCCGCACACGGCTCGATCAACTGTTTTTGAGCCGGGTCGGCCGGAAGCAACCCGCGAAGGAGACCCCATGACGCCGGTGCCGTTTTCCCTGCTGCGGCTGCGATTGATCGCGGCGAATACGTTTCTGGAAGCCGTGCGCCAGCGGTTGTTCCTGTTTTTGCTGCTGGTGGCGGTGGGACTGGTTGTGAGCGTGCAGTTTTTTCGCGACTTCAATTTTGGCTCGTCCGAGCTGAAGTTTGTCGCGGACTTCGGTTTCGGCGCTCTGGTCTTTTTTGGGTCGATCCTGACGATCGCAGCGACCGCGCAGCTGTTCTTTAGCGAGATCGAGAATCGCACCGCGTTGACCTTGCTCGCGAAACCGGTGTGGCGCGCCGAGTTTATCTTTGGCAAGTTCCTCGGTGTTTGGGCGGTCGTCGGGGTATTTTGCGTGCTCACCACCAGCCTGTTGATGGGGTTGTTGTGGAGCCGGGAGACGGCGTTGATGACGGCCCATCCGGACGCGTTTGCGACCGGGCGTTTGGTCAACTACGGAGCGGTCGTTGTCGCGGCCGGCCTGCAATGGCTGAAATTTGGAGTATTGGTGATGATCACGCTGCTGATCGCGAGTTTCTCGCACACGAATTTGTTCACGGTGGTGATGAGCTTTTTCGTCTTGGTGATATGCCATCTGCAGTATCTCGCGCGGGAGGCCTACGCGACCGGGAGTGGCGTGGTGGGGCGCTCGCTCGTGCTGGGGCTGAGCTGGCTGTTCCCGAACTTTCAGGTCTTCAACGTCGCGGACGCAGTGGGCGTCATTGGTGGGGGCAACGGCGAGCCGTTGCCGGTCGCGGTGATCGGCCGGGCGGCGGTTTACGGTGTCGTTTACCTCGCCGTGTTGGGGAGCTTGGCGGTTTACAGTTTTCGACAGCGTGAGATTTGACGGACGCACGTTGAAAGGGGGCTTGTTCGTGCTGCTCGTGTTGGCGGTGACGGGGTGGGGACTGCGTGCGCTCGAGGCGCCGGCGTGGCGGGCGTTGCGGGCAAGGGAGCCGGCGTTGCAATTGGGCGCTTTGGAGGGGGCCTTGGGGCAGGGCGTGACGGTCGGGTTGCTGGGCGGATTTCGGGCGCTGCTGGCGGACCTATTGTGGATTCGGACCAACATTGTTTGGGAACAACGCGACCTGCCGGCGACGCAGACGCTGATCAAGCTGGTGACGGCGGTGGACCCGCGGCCGCTCTATTTTTGGCTAAATGGTGCGCGAATGGTGGCCTACGATATGCCGAATTGGCGCATCGTCGCGGCGGGGGGCTATGATCAAGTGCCGGAGGCGGCCCAACGCAAAATCGACGAAGAGCAGGCGGGGGTGGCCTTGAGTTATCTGGAGGCGGCGCGACGCTACCACCCGCAAGCGGCCGCAATCGAGATCGAGATCGCCAATGTGCATCTCAACCGGCGCAAGGATGTGGCGGCCGCGGCAGCGTCTTATTTGGCGGCGTCCAAGCAACCGGATGCACCGTATTTTGTCGCACGGATTTATGCCGAGTTGTTGCGACGGTTGGATCGTAAACCGGAGGCTTACGCGTGGCTTTGCGAGTTGTATCCGACCTTGCCGAAACCGGGGGACCCCGTCGTCGCGAGCGAGGCGGAGGGCGATGATCCTCACGCGGCCGAGCTGCAGGCCATGCGCGTGGAGTTGGCGATGGCGCCGGTGGTGTTGGATCGTATTCGCGAGCTGGAAGCGGAACTCGGCGTGCCGCTCGCGCAGCGTTTCCGGCCGGCGGCAGGTCCGTGATGAGACTTTGACAGGGGAGGGGCGCGGCTCCTTGCTCACGGGTTTTGAACAACGTGGATATCTCGATCCCATATCTTTTGGTAGGCCTTGTAGTGCTGTGGTATCCGCGCGGCTGGATGCGTTGGGGAGCATTCGCCTCACAGCGACGCGCCAAGCGTCGGCGTCCGCGGGCCAGCGCGGAGGATCACAAGGAACGGCTCCCCGGCGACGAGTCGCTGTGGTTGGGCGAGGAGTTCAACAAGCGGCGCAATTGGATCGATCTGTTGCGCGGTCTGGCCGGCGGGTATGCGGTGGCGGTCGTCGGTATTCAGGTGCGAGCTCAAGGCGGGGAAACGGGCGGAGCCACCGAGGTTTTGTTGCTGATCGGTGGCGTGCTGTTGATGGGGGTTGCCGCCCAGACGTTGCGCTTTGAGGGGCGTCTGGCGTTTTATCCGCCGGTCTTTTTTCTGGGCGGATTGTCGTTTGCGTTGGTCGGTGCGAAGGCGGCGTTTTTCGCATTTGTCGCGGTGTGGGCGGTCAATCTGGCGCTGCCGTCGGCGAGCGTATTTTTGTTCTGCTATTCGGGCTTCGTTTTGATTTTGGGCGTGCTCTTCGGCGCTCCCATTAAGCACGCGGGCCTGGCGGCGGCGTTGGCGCTGGCGCCGGTGGTCGCCTCCTTGCTGATGCGGCGGCGCTTGATGGCTCAATTCGGGCGCAAGGCGAAGATCGTGAGCCGATGAAACGAGCCCACGTGAAACGGCCTTCAAACGCGGCGATTTGGATCGGTGCGGCGCGCCCGCGGACGTTGACGGCGGCGCTGGCCCCGGTGGTGGTGGCGACGGCGCTGGCGGTGCGTGATGGAGTCTTCGTGGCGCCGGCGGCGGCGGCTTGTCTGGGCTTTGCGTTGTTGATCCAGATCGGCACGAATTTCGCGAACGACTATTTCGATTTCGTCAAAGGGGCCGATACGGCCGAGCGAGTCGGACCCAAGCGTGCGGTGGCGTCGGGGTGGGTCGCGCCGGCCACGATGAAGCGGGCGACGATCAGCGTGTTTGCGGCGGCGTTTGTCGTCGGGTTGGCGTTGTTGCCCTATGGCGGCTGGCCGCTGCTGGGCATCGGATTGGCGAGCATCGCATGTGGCCTCGCCTATACGGGGGGGCCGTATCCACTCGGGTATAACGGACTGGGCGACGTGTTTGTGTTTATCTTTTTTGGACTGGTCGCGGTCATGACGACCTACTTTGTGCAGGCGGGGACGATCAGCACGGAGTCTTGGATCGTCGCGGTGGGGATCGGCGCGCTAGCGACAAATATTCTGGTGGTGAATAACTATCGCGACGTGGAAACAGATGCCAAAGCCGGCAAGCGCACGACGGCGGTGCGATTTGGCCGACGATTTGCGCGGATCCAGTTCGGCCTGGCGCATGCTTTCGCGACGGCGGTGTTGGTGGATCTGGCACGGCGCGGCGTGTTGCGACCGGATGCGACGGCGGTGTTGGTCGCGGGTTCGGCCATCATGGGCTACCGGCAGGCGCGCACACTACGTGAAGCCCAGACTCCGTTGGAGCTGATCGAACTGCTGGGGACGACCGGGCGCTATCTCGCGCTCTATGCGGGAGGCTTGTCGGTCGCGTTGCTTTTGCCTGGGGCGGCGAGTTGACCGGCGGTGGAACGGCCGGAAATCGCCGCCCAGAGGCCGGGCACGAGGAGCCAGAGCAGACCGGCCCCGCCGAGGTAGAGGAAATCGGCGCGCCAGAGAAAATCGGGCCGGGCGATCTCGTCCCACGAGACGCTGCCCCAACGCAGGACGATTAACTCGGCGGCACCCGCGACCAGCAGCGTGAGACACGTTTTTCGACTGAACGAGAGTTGGGAGGCGCCGAGGGCCAGCACGATGGCTGTCAACGGTTCGAGGCATTGGCGGCCCAGCCCATCGCGGCTGAAACCCCAGAAAACAAGGAGGATCACTGTCGCGGGTAACATCAAACCGAGCAGTTCGGTCCGCAGCGTTTTACGGTGCCGAAATAAACTCCACCCCAAGGCAAGGCCACCGAGGCTTCCGAGCTGGCCCCACAGGGTGCGGCCGTCGAACACGGACCAGCGAGCGGCGCCGGAGATCCAGTCGTCGAACCAATAAAAGGGATGGCCGGTGACCCACCAATAGCCGGGGACAAAGGTGTGCGCGGCATTGTCGACCCGGGTCATGAACCACGCCCCGAGAGACGTGGCGCGAGTGAAGCCATGGCCATCGCCGAACACATAGCCGAGCATGACATCGGGGTGGTCGACCCATTGCTTGTAGATCCACCACGGCAGCAGCAAGACGAGCACGGGCAGCGCCCGCCGCGCGATGGTGAATCCCAGCGACCGGCCGGTGCGTCCGGCGCCGCGTATCCATTCATAGGTGACCAACGCCGGGCTGAACAGCAGCGCCAGCGGGTGCGCCAAATAGGCCAAGGCAAGGACACCGGGCCACGGGCGACATCGGCCGCTTCGGATCAGCTGCAGAGCGAGCACCACGCCGGTCGCGGCCATGAGCTTCGGCCAGACGAATGCCATGTTTTCATTGAAAAACGGACTCACCGTGAGCACCCCGCCGGCCAGTCCGGCGAGGTCCGGGCGTCCTGGGCGCAGGCTCAAGACCAGGCCAATGACCGCGGGCAGGAGCAGGCCGTTGAGCGCGATGGCGGCGGCGCGGGCGATATACATACCCTCGGCGTCGGCCGGCCACCGGCGGTCGGCGGGATACACCGGGTCATGCGGGTGATGATCCCGCGCGACGAAGAGCGCGGAGATGATCAACGGCAGGAGCGGGCCGCGCGAGGTGATGGCCCATTCCGCGCCGAAATAGACGGCGCGATCCTCCCGCCCATTTTTGCCGTGATACATATAAACGGCGGTGCAAAACGGGATGATGTTGTCGGGCGGTGACGCGACCATCCGGGCGCGCAGCGGATAATTTTGCGCGGACTCACCTAGCACCGGGAGATCGGGCACGGTCGCGAAGTGAGCGCTGGCGACGCCGATCACGTAGAGTCCAAGCACGAGCGGGCCGATGAACGTGCGCCCTTTAATCGTGCGCCGGCATCCGACGACGGCGCCGATGCCGCCCGCCGCCAGACCGGCCCACCACAGCGTGATCGCGATGCCGTGGGCGAGCGCGGTCCACCCGATCCATTGAGCAAGACCGACCGCGGCCCACGCAAGAATCGTAACCGCTATCGCCATCGCGAAGGCTGCGCCCGAGCGGGGCGCGCTTGCCGCCGCCAGCAGTGCGAAGCCGAGCAAACTAAGCGTGATGGCGGCGGAGCGTTTGAAATAGGTGAGATCGTTGCGGTAAACGGCTTGGGCCTCGTGGGCGACGGTCTGGGCGGCCGTGAGGTCTGGTGCGGCGAGCGGACGCCCGATCCCGGTCCATCCGCTGACGGTCGGATCGTTCGCCACGATTTCGAGCCGGACCCGTTGGCCGACGAGGTCGCTTAGATCGAAAACGCGTAGAGCGGGCATTTCTGCGCTACTGCTGATCGTCCACGCGGCCGCAGTGCCGCGATGAATCGGCGGATCGCCATCGTCGGTGACGAGAGCGAGGGTGACTGCGCGCGGGCCGAGAATCGGCACGACCAGCCAAGGTTCATTGAGCCGGAAAGGTGATGATCGCCAGTGGAGGGCGCCCGCGATCGGGTGAGACTGGTTGCCCCAAAAGGCGGGTTGGACGGAGGCGTCGAAGGAAAAAATGTCTCCGGCGACCGGCGCGGTGGCGGAATCGTTCAGGGCCGTGTAGGTGAACGCTTCATACGCCCTGTCGGACTCGACCGCGCCTTGCATGAGCCAGCCGTCGACCGCCCGGACTGTCGGGACCGCCACCGTAGCGAGGAAGAACCAGAGCCATGCGCCGACAAAAAAGCGCGACCTGAGAGGGTCGCGCAAGTGAGCTGGGCGCGGGGAGCCAAACATGGCAGCGCGCTCCGGGGAGACTGCGATCAGAGCTGGGCGCTGAGCTTTTGCTTGAGCGCGTCTTTCGGCATCATGCCGACGATCTGGTCGACTTGTTTGCCGTCTTTGAAGAGTAGCATCGTGGGGATCGCGCGCACGCCGTATTCGGCCGCAATCGTGTCGTTCTCATCGACGTTGACCTTTGTGATGGTGACTTGGCCATCGAGCTCGGTGGCGAGTTCTTCGAGGATCGGGGCGATGGCTTTGCAGGGGCCGCACCACGGGGCCCAGAAATCGACCAAAACCGGACCAGGGCCGGCAATGGTGCTTTTGAAAGAGGTCGAATCGAGGTTGGCGATGGCGTTGGACATGAAAGAATTGGTTTAGCGTTTGATAAACAGAAGCACGGCGACGGTCAACGAAGCGGCGGCGGAGAGTCCGGCGAGAATGGGCTGCCAGACGGGCACCGAGCTCTCGTCCTCGGCATCCGGCATCGGCGACTGGAACTTAGGTTCCGGGGTTTTGAGCGGCGATGGGTTCAGCGCGTTGGGTGGCGGAGCACCGCTGGGCCGGGAGAGTTTGAGCGTGGGTCGGGCCGCCAACGGTTTGGCCGCGAGGGAAGGCCCCGGCGGCTTGGCGGAAAGGGAAATCAGGTTGGATGCCGCTGGGGTCGCGATCGGCTTGGGCAAAACCGGGGGCGGAGAGGACGGCTCGGACGATTCGGAGGAGGGGAGATCAGACATGGGGAGGGGGAAATTAACGGGGAGTCGATTTTTGGATGATCTCGGCGAGCTCGCGTGGGTCGATGGTTTCCAAGGCCTTGGATCGGCGGGAGAGCTCCTCGAAGGTTTTCACCGTGGTCTCGGTCATGCGCTCGTGCGTCTCGGCGGAACCGCCCACGAGCACGAATTTTTCGCCTTGGGTGATGCGTTTATGGCCGTCGTCGTTGTCCAGCCCGACCCCGAGCAACCCGGCTTTGGGACGGGCGGGAGATTGGCCTTTGGTCGTCGGGCGTTTGGGCTGGTCGGGCGATTGGCTCACGTGGTCACCGTGTTGGCTTCCGCTTTGGTTTCAAGTGGGTTTTCCAAAACGGTCTCGCACAAAATGTCGGTGAAGGCGTCATCTTGGCGCACGCGCAGTTTCCGCAAGCGCGTGAGTTCCAACACGGCAAGGAAGGTGGCGACGAGGGCGCGCACGGTGGTCGGCCCGGTGAATAGGTCGGTGAATTT
>CAXBDS010000159.1:0-12059 GCA_963974355.1 uncultured Opitutaceae bacterium | reverse complement strand
CGGACGCCGCGGGCGCTCCCGCCGAGGAAAAACCCGCCGCCGACGCGCCCCAAGCCGAGGACGCCAAGAGCGACGCGCCGAAGTCCGATGCGCAATCACCCGCCGTCCGTCGCCTCGCCGCCGAAACCGGCGTCGATCCGTCCAAGGTCGACGGTTCCGGCAAAGGTGGCCGCGTGACCAAGGGTGACATGCTCGCCGCCGGTGAAAAACCCGCCGAGAAGTCTGCGGAAAAACCGGCCGCCAAGCCCGCCCCGGCCCCAAAACCCGCCGCCACCGGCGAGCGTCAAACGCGCAAGAAGATGACCCCGCTGCGCGCCAAGATCGCGTCGCGCCTGGTCGCCGCCCAACACGAAGCCGCCATGCTCACGACCTTCAACGAGGTCGACATGTCTGCCGTGATGGAGATGCGCAAAAAGTATCAGGACGCCTTCGTTAAAAAGAACGGCTTCAAGCTCGGCTTCATGTCCTTCTTCACGAAGGCCGTCGTGCATGCCTTGCAGGAAGTCCCCGGCGTCAACGCCATCATCGACGGCAACGAGATCATCTCGAATCACTACTACGATGTCGGTGTCGCCGTCTCGACCGAGAAGGGCCTCATGGTCCCGGTCATCCGCGACTGCGATACCCTCTCGATGGCCGGCATCGAAAAAGCCATTGGCGATGTCGCCAAGAAGGCGCGCGACGGCAAGATCACCTTGGCCGACCTCGAAGGCGGTGTCTTCACGATCACCAACGGCGGCATCTTCGGCTCGATGCTCTCGACCCCGATTCTCAACGCCCCGCAAAGCGCCATCCTCGGCCTGCATGCGATCAACGAACGTCCGATGGCAGTCGACGGCCAGGTCGTCATCCGCCCGATGATGTATTTGGCGCTCAGCTACGATCACCGTTTGGTCGACGGCAAGGAGGCCGTGACCTTCCTGGTCAAGGTCAAGCAGGCCATCGAAGACCCGGCCCGTCTTCTTCTCGATCTTTGATGTTTAAAAGCAGGCAACGGAGAACGGGTTAATCCGTTGCTCCGTTTCCTCCGTTTGCTCCCGTAAAAATGTCTGATTCCACTTCGTTCGATCTCATCGTTATCGGCGCCGGTCCCGGCGGCTACGTCTGCGCCTTTCGCGCGGCGCAACTCGGCCTGAAGGTCGCGCTCGTCGAGAAACGCGCCACCTTGGGCGGCACCTGCCTCAACGTCGGCTGCATTCCCAGCAAGGCCCTGCTCGCTTCCTCCGAGCACTTCGCCTTCTCGAAAAACCACGCCGCCGAACACGGCATCAAGATCGACGGTGTCTCCATCGACATCGCCGCGATGCTCAAGAAAAAGGAAGGCATCGTCGACAAGATGACCGGCGGCATCGCCCTGCTCGCCAAGGGCCGCAAGGTCACCGTTCTCACCGGCGAAGCCAAGTTCACCGCCGCCAATACCATCGCGGTCGGCAAAGAGTCCTATACGGCCAAGAACATCGTCATCGCGACCGGCTCCGCGCCCGTGGAATTGCCGTTCATGAAATTCGACGGCAAAACCATCGTCTCCTCCGACGAAGCCATCGCCTTTACCGAAGTCCCGAAAACACTCGTCGTCGTCGGCGGCGGCGCGATCGGACTCGAACTCGGCTCCGTCTGGGCGCGGCTCGGCGCCGATGTCACCGTGGTTGAGTTCCTGCCGCAGATCGCCGGCACCTCCGATGCCGACGTCGTGCGCACCTTCACCCGCATGTTGCAAAAACAGGGGCTGAAGATCGAAGTGAATGCCAAGGTCACGGGTTTCAAGGACGGTAAACTCACCGCCGAACGCGACGGCAAGGAACTCTCCTTCCCGGCCGACAAGGTGCTCGTGGCCGTCGGTCGCCGCCCCTACGCCGACGGTCTGGACCTCGACAAGGCCGGCGTGGAGCTCACCGAGCGCAAGCGCATCAAGGTCGACGCCCACCTCAAGACGACCGTCGCCGGCGTCTGGGCCATCGGTGACGTCATCGACGGTCCGATGCTCGCCCACAAGGCCGAAGAAGACGGCGTCGCCGTTGCCGAATTCATCGCCGGCAAAGCCGGTCACGTGAACTGGGACCTCATGCCCGCCATCATTTACACCGATCCCGAGATCGCTACTGTCGGGCTGGGCGAAGACGCCGCTAAGAAGGCCGGCCTCAAGATCAACGTGGGCAAATTCAACTTTGCCGCCAACGCCCGTGCTCACGCCAACGACGGCGCCGAGGGGTTCGTAAAAATCATCGCCGACGCCAAGACTGACAAGATTCTCGGCGCGCAGATCCTCGGCAAAAACGCCGGCGAACTCATCAGCGAGATCGTCACGCACATGGAATACGGCGGTAGCGCCGAAGACCTCGCCCGCACGGTCCACGCTCACCCGACGATGAGTGAAGCCGTGAAGGAAGCCGCCCTCGCCGTCAGCAAGAGCGCCATCCACGCGATGTAGGGGCAACGCCTCTCTTCAACCCCAGGCCTTCGCTTTGCCGCGGAGGCTTTTTTTGTGCCCGGAACCCGTTTGCCTCATCGAGTCCCGCCACTTCCGCCGCACCCCAAAGTCAAAGGTCCCTCGGGTCGTCCATTGCGCAACCGGTGCGCGATCTTCTGCAAGGCACGCACAGCATCGGTGCCGAAAATATCCTAGACTCGCGGATGGGCCCTCCCATCCACGGCGGATGAGCGAGCCCCATCCGGTCATGAAAACCCATGCCTATCTCTCGCTGCTGCCTGAGGCGTTGGTCGCCTCCAACTTAGGACCGGAAGACTATGGCGCCTATCTCGCCACGGGCTCCAAGAAACGCTCCCGCGGCCAGGCGTTTTTCTTCGAGCTCCACCGGGACTACGCACAGGCCCGCCTCACCGAGCTAGGCGCGGAAATCGCCCGCCCCCCCGAGCCGGAATCGGTTCCCCGCCGGTCCGAATACCTCACCATCTACCGGGCGCTCGAATCCACCCGGATTGATGCGTTGGAGGCCCTGCATCTGGTGACCGACGACGGTCGGGTGCTGACCCTGTTGCCGTCTCGTTACGACCCCATCATCGACCGCCGTTTTTTTCTCTATCAGGAATTTGCGCCAGTTCAGCCCCGCGTTGTCAGCACCTTGGAACCGAGGGAGTTTGCCCGCCGGATCACCCACTCGAAACAAAAAATCAGCCTGCCCGCGCTTGTCTTCGCCGACCTGCGTCTCGGCAACCTGCGCGACGACCCCGAAGGCGAGGGCATCGGGGACCTGCCCTACCCCAATCTTGAGCACTTGCGCGACTGCCTGCGCGAACTCGATGCCAAACCTCAGAAAACCACCAAGACCGTGGTCCGCTACCTCCAGCAGGACGTGCTGTTTCGCACCGTCCAACGCGGGTTCTACGTCGCCGCCGCCAACGACGAATTTCGCTACTTCCCGATGCCTTCGCGCGTTCAACTGGAAACGATTTACTACCCGTGGTGGCGCTCCGCCCTGAGCACCTTCGGCGCCTGATCATCGTTTCAAAATCCCGACCCATCCGTCCAATGACCTCCCCATATTTCTGGTTCGCTCCCGCCGGAGCATTCCTCGCTTTGGGCGGCGCCGCCTACTTTTACCGGCAGATGAAGGCGGCTCCCGCCGGCAGCCCGCTCATGCAGGAAATCGCCGGTCACGTGCGCACCGGCGCCATGGCGTATCTTAAACAACAATACAAGGCGGTGGGGCTCGTCTTCGCGATCCTCACGCTGGTCTTTGCCGGGTTGGCCTACGGGCTCGGTTTGCAAAACCATTGGGTGCCGTTCGCATTCCTCACCGGGGGCTTTTTCTCGGGACTGGCGGGTTTCTTCGGCATGAAGACGGCCACCTACGCATCTTCCCGGGTCGCCCAGGCGGCCCATACCTCGCTCGATGCGGGCCTGCGCCTGGCGTTTCGCAGCGGCGCGGTGATGGGCCTCGTGGTCGTGGGTCTGGCCCTGCTCGATATCTCGGGTTGGTATCTGATTCTGGACCGATTTGTCGAGGACGCCGACCCGGCGCACAAGCTGGTGCTGATCACGACGACGATGCTGACCTTCGGCATGGGCGCGTCACTGCAAGCCTTGTTTGCCCGGGTGGGCGGCGGCATCTTCACCAAGGCGGCCGACGTCGGCGCCGATTTGGTGGGAAAGGTCGAAGCAGGCATCCCCGAGGACGACCCACGCAATCCCGCCACGATCGCGGATAATGTCGGCGACAATGTAGGAGATGTCGCGGGCATGGGCGCCGACCTCTACGAGTCCTACTGCGGCTCGATCCTCGCCACCGCCGCCCTCGGCGCGGCCGCCTTTGCGCGAGCCGGCGACATTGATCTGGCGCAACGGGCGGTGATCGCGCCGATGGCGGTGGCCGGCATCGGCACCCTGTTTTCGTTCATGGGGATCTTTGCCGTGCGCCTCAAGCCGGACGCCGGTCCCCCCGATCTGCTGCGCTGTCTCAACCGCGGCATCAACCTGTCCTCGCTCCTTGTGGCGATCGGTTCATTCGCCCTTCTCCGATTTCTCGATCTGCCCAATGCCATGGGCATCTGGGGAGCGATCATTGCGGGTTTGGTCACCGGCATCGTGATCGGCCAAGCCACCGAATACTTCACCGCGGCCGAACATCGCCCGACCCGAGGCATCGCCCGCAGCGCCGCCACGGGGCCGGCCACGGTGATCCTGTCCGGCCTCGGCACCGGCTTTATCTCCACGGTGGTGCCCGTGGTCGCGGTCGTGATGGGCACCACCCTCGCCTTCGGTTTCGCGGCGGGCGGCTTCGCCTTCACCCCCGGGGACATGGCGATGGGCCTCTACGGCATCGGCATCGCCGCAGTCGGCATGCTCTCAACGCTCGGGATCACCCTTGCGACCGACGCCTACGGCCCGATCGCCGACAACGCCGGCGGCAACGCCGAGATGGCTGGCCTGGGCCCGGAAACCCGTCGCCGCACGGACGCCTTGGATTCACTCGGCAATACCACGGCCGCCACGGGCAAAGGATTCGCCATCGGTTCCGCCGCACTGACGGCGCTCGCGTTGCTCGCCTCCTACATCGAGGAATTGAAAGTCGCCCTGCTGCACACCGGCCGAGTCACCCTCGAATTGGCCCACGAAACGGTCCCGGTTGCCGTGGCCACACTCACCCAGTTCATGGATTATTATCAGGTCAATCTGATGAACCCGAAGGTGCTGCTTGGCCTCTTCCTCGGTGCGATGATGGCCTTCGTCTTCTGCGGTCTCACGATCAACGCGGTCAGCCGCGCCGCCGGTCACATGGTCGATGAGGTGCGGCGCCAATTCCGGGAAAGCCCGGGCATCCTCGCCGGCTCGGACAAGCCCGACTACGCCCGCTGTGTAGCGATTTCCACGGCGGGAGCTCAGCGGGAGATGATCGTGCCTTCCCTCCTCGCCGTCATCGTGCCGATTTTGGTCGGCCTCGTTTTCGGCGTGCCGGGGGTATTCGGCCTGCTCGCCGGCGGCCTGTCATCCGGTTTCCTCCTGGCTGTCTTCATGGCCAACTCCGGCGGTGCGTGGGACAACGCCAAGAAGTATATCGAAGAGGGCAACATGGGCGGCAAAGGTTCATCCGCACACAAAGCCGCCGTGATCGGCGACACGGTGGGCGATCCGTTCAAGGACACCGCCGGCCCGAGCCTCAATATTCTGGTCAAGCTCATGTGCATGGTGTCCATCGTGACCGCAGGCGTAAACGTGGCCTACACGCTGTTCTGAGGCGACTCCCCCATCCGGTTCGGACGAAATCAACCGCCCGCCCTCGTTCCGCTAGGCAGCGATATCGGCCAGCAACGCGGTCATCGCGGTGTAGCCGTCAAGTCTGGCCTTCACGGTGGCGCACGTGGCGGCCGGGACGAGACCCGTTGTTTCCGCAAGTAAGATGATGTAACTGGCGATGTTCTTGGCAAAATTGAGCCGGCCCTCGTCCGAAATCGCGTAGAACCGGGCGCGCTGCCGGTAACCCGCCGGCGAGTGATCGCCGAGCGCCGCCTTTTCCGCCCGACCCTCGCCGGCCAAAACGTAGAGAAAGTTATACTCGAACCAGAACATGTTTTCCGGGCTCGGGGTCAGTGCGTTGATCGCGGCCCGCGCCGTGCCGGCATCGGCGAACACGTCGGTCGCGCATCCGGCCTTGTCCAACGCATCCACGATAAAACTACGCGCCATCTTCTGCTCCGTCTCGTCGGCACTGAATGA
Organism: uncultured Opitutaceae bacterium; assembly: GCA_963974355.1. Lineage (GTDB taxonomy): Bacteria > Verrucomicrobiota > Verrucomicrobiia > Opitutales > Opitutaceae > Actomonas. Next base: position 5,887 of record CAXBDS010000159.1, on the reverse strand, counting down.
ACCGGCGAGCGCCAACTCGACCGTGAACCGATACCAATCAGCCCAGAGCGCCTGATCCGACGCATCCTTCGACGCGTAAAGCGCTCGCCCCAGTTCGTAGGTGTAGCGCCCGCTGGTTTTGATCTCGAGGCGACCGCCGGTGACGTCGCCCATCACCCGGTAGTTCTCGGCCGATTTGCCGGAACCCGAATGGAAACCGATGCTCGCGTCGAACTGACGGCACACCGCCCATTGCTTTTCGATCAGCGTGCGCAGCGCCGCGTTGTCCGGATACGGCATGTTCTTCTGGAAGCCGAAGGCCGGGGCGACGAAGTGGATCTTCATGCCGAGCGCCTCGCACAGCGCCAACATGATGGCGGTCGTCGCCTGGGTTGTGAGGCCGGGCAACTCGTCGATCGACAACTCCCGCAGGTAGGCCCGGCCGACGTCGGTTGTAAACACGGCGGCGCGGGCGGCGGCGTATTTCTCGTCGCGCACCTTCATCTTCTTCATCGAAGGCCAGACGCGCGCCAATAGCTCGGCAAACGCAGCATCGTCGAGGGCGATGCCGGCTTCCTCCACCCGCACCTTGACGGAGGCGATCAAGGCGGCGTCGACGTTTTCCGCCACCCAAGCCGAGGGATCGGCGGGCAGGGTCGTCTGCGCCAACTCCGGCGACAAATCGAAGGTGATGTAGCTGGCCAGCAGACAGCCGGATACCAAGGCGCCTTCGCGCACGTCAAACTTGCCACCGATCGGCTGGTGGTCGGCGTTGAAGCTCCACGCGATGCGGCGTTGGTGAAAACCGTTTTTCAATTTCGAAAGGATGCAGCCGTGGCCCATGCCTTCGACGCTTTGGCCTTGGTGGCCCTCAGGCACATGGGTGCCGATGAAAGGAAACGGGACGCTGTCGAGGCGGTTTTCCAGCATCGCGTTCACGTCGTAGACCAGCTCGCGCGGAATGGAATTTTGGTTGGCGGTGACGCCGATACCGAGCTGCGCCATCGCCCACTCCACCGCCGGCCAATGCAGCGTCGTCATGCGCGCTCCGATGCCGAGCGTGCTGCGCCCGAGCGGTGCCGCCGCGGTCGGGAAGATCGTCGCGTCCGAATCGTGCGCCTGCACGAGATTTTTCATGCGCAACAGATTGGCGTAGGTCGCGGGAAACGCGATGCGACCATCGCCCAACTCCTGCGACGCGTCCAACACCGTCGATGCCTCCGCGGTCTTCACGTCACCGGGCGTCAAGACCCACGCCACGTCTCCGGCCTCGTTTTCCGCCACCACCCACGCTCCGACGTCGGTCGTAAAACCACTCGCCGCAAACGTCGTGATGCCGCGGTTGGCGCCGAGATCGGCGGCGAGCGCCGGCCAGTCCAAACACGCATCGGGGCTGACGCAGGGGTTGGTCGCGACACGCAGGTCGTTCGCGAGCAGGAACTGATTGATGGGGGAAACGTTCATTAAACGGATTGCACCGTGAACGCCGCCCGCTGGCTAGGCCGTCCCGGTTAAATGTTAACGCTGCGTCGGCGACAGATCGAACCGCAGCTCCCGACCTTCACTCGCACAGGAGGTTACGACTCGCTTTCGACGGAGACGACCGCGTCCCCTTCGAACACCACTTTGAAAATCTCCCGTTCTTTCCGCGCCGGGAAACCGCCGTAATAGGGATAATCCAGCGGCGACGGGCTGTAGTAACGGTGCCAATAACCGCGGTAGAGCGGCGCGCCGGTCGCCGTTTCGTAGGCGGTATAAGTCCACGCCTCCGACTCCCCCGCTTTGTCTGTGCGTTTCCAGATGCGATCAGGCTCCCCGAGCGCGAGCTTCACCGTCTCCCGGTCAAATCCGATGGCCACCCGTCCTTCGCGCACCAACTCCTGCTGTTCACTGCTCAGCCGATCGTAGGCGGCAGGATTTTTGTTGATACGCGTCTGCGGCGTCGAACAACCGGCCAAAGCCAGCACTCCAACCAAACCGATCAGGCAACTCCAACGGGGTGTCTTCATAACGAGACCTTAAGACGTCCGGATCGGCTCGCAAGTTCCCTCCCATTCTCTTCGGCTGCTGCGATGGCCAGCACGCTACTACTTTGGGACATCGATGGCACCATCCTTCATTCCGGCGGCGCCGGGATTCGCGCGATCGAAGGCTCCCTGCGCGAAGACATGGGCATCGATGGCGACACCGCCGGCATCGCTTGGGCCGGGCGCACCGACCGCTGGATCACCGAACAGGTTTTTGCGAAACACCGCATCCCGCTCACGCCGGAAAACGCCACGCGTTTCATCGACGGCTACCTCGCTCGCGTGCCGGCCGAGCTCTCGCGCAGCGCCCATGTGCTGCCGGGAGTCGAAGCGCTTCTGCAAACGGCCCGATCCCGGCCGGACGTCGCCCAAGGGCTCCTCACCGGCAACCTCCAGCGCGGCGCCCGCGTGAAACTCGGTCATTTCGGGCTTTGGGACTATTTCGCGTTCGGCGCCTTCGCCGACGACAGCATGGACCGCAATGAACTCGGACCGCATGCACTCCGTCGCGCCACCGATCACACCGGCGTCACCTTCGCACCGGAGCACGTCTGGATCATCGGCGACACGCCCCACGACATTGCCTGCGGCAAAATCATCGGCGCCCGCACCCTCGCGGTCGCAACCGGTCACCACAGCCGGGAGGAACTGGGCGCCCATCATCCAACCGCGGTCGTCGACGATCTGGCCGACGAGGGAGCGTTCTGGGAGCGGCTGGTTTAAAGCCGCGAAAAGCCCGATCCGCCGGACAACCGGGTTTCGGAGGTTGCACGGGGCGACGCGGCGGAGTTAATTATTATTAACCCACCCCGTTTTCATGTCTGCCTGTATCCGCTCCCTCCGTTATCTCATTACGCTCAGCAGTCTCGCCCTGCTCCCGCTTCCCGGCTCCGCCCAAGTCTGGCGATCCACCCTCTACCCGGAATCATGGACCCCGCCCACCCGGGCCGACGGTCTCGACTTTCTCACGGATACGTTCCTCCAAGACTACTCCTACGCCGGTTATCGCGGCGGTGACCGCCCCTTGCCTGAAGTCGCCGGGCCCGTCTTCGACGTCGTCGTCGACTTCGGAGCCGATGCTTCCGGGTTCAGCGATGCCACCGCCGCAATCCAAAACGCCATCAACGCCGCCGCCGCTGCCGGTGGAGGCGTGGTCTATCTGCCGGCGGGCACGTTTCAACTTTCCCTCCCGGCCAACGCCACCGCGTGCCTCACCATCCGCCACTCGCAAATCATCCTCCGCGGAGCCGGCCCCGGCCTCACGTTTCTACACAACACCACGACCGACATGCGCGGGCATCGTGTAATCCAGGTGCGCGAACCACGCGGCGGAAGTTGGATCAATTCGGCCGGTCCGGCCGTGCCCATCACCCGCGACGAAACCGGCCCCACCCGCACACTCCAACTGGAAAGCGTGGCAGATTTCTCCACGGGCGATCAAATCGTCGTCTACAATCCGGTCACCCCCGACTTCGTGAACGACCTCAACATGGGCCCGGGCGCCGACGGCGTTAACTGGTTGGACAGCATGGACGCCGTGCGGGGCCCCCGCAACCTGCGTCGTATCGAATCGATCGATACCGCCGCTCGCACCATTACTCTCGACGCTCCCACCCGCTGGCAGCTCCGCACGCGCGACGCCGCCAGCGTCTACCTCGCTCCGCCTTCCCTCTCCGAGGTGGGATTGGAACATTTCTCGATCGGCAACACCCGCCATCCCGGCACCGGCTGGGCGGAGTCCGACTACACCAATCCCGCCAAAGCCGCCTACCAAACCCACGACTCCTATCTCATCGAACTCGCCGGGCTCACCGACGGATGGGTCCAGAACGTTAAAACCTACAACCCCGGCAACGCCAACGGCGCCCACATGTTGTCCAACGGTCTCACGCTAAATTGGTGCCGCCACGTCACGATTCGCCAAACGACGATGGCTCGGGCCCAATACGGCGGCGGTGGCGGCAACGGCTATGGCATCCGGCTCAATTCGGCCAACGAATGCCTCGTGCTGGAGTGTGAAACCGGGTGGGTGCGGCACGGCTACGTTTTCTGGCGCACCGAAAATTCCGGCAACGTGGTGAGCGGTTGCTACGACCATGACAGCGGCACCCAGCAGGGCGATGGCACGCCGGCCCAAACCGCCGGGGCCGGCAGCGACCACCATGGCATTTTCAGCCACTCCAACCTGCTCGACAACAACCGCGTCGAGCGCTCGCGCCTTGAGGCCGCTTATCGTGGCAACAGCGGCAGCAACCCCGCCCACGGCACCTCCTCCAGCCAAAGCGTCTTTTGGAACACCACGGGCCTCGTCTACCTGCGCAACGAGCGGGCCATCGTGCATAGCCAGCAAGCCGGGCCCGGCTATATCATCGGCACGCAGGGTCCCGCGAGCGACGTCGACCTCGACGAAAAGCGCCCCGACTCGGCGGAGCGCACCAATCCCATCGACACCACGGAAGGCATCGGTCAATCCGCCACGCTGTTTCCGCAATCCCTCTACCTCGATCAACTGCAACGCCGCCTCGGCACCCGGGCCGCATGGCTCACCGGCCCCGCCGCCATCCTCCGCCAACCCGCCAACCAATCGGTCTCTCCCGGCAGCGCCGTCGACTTCATCGTGGAGGTCCGCGAGCCCGGCGCCGTGACCTACCAATGGCTCAAAAACGGCGATGAGCTGCCGGGCGCCACCACCGCCACGCTGTCCCTCGCCAGCGTCAGCGCCGTCACCGCCGGCGATTATCAAGTTCGTATCCGAACCACCGCTACCGAAGCCCTCACGCTCAGCGCGACTGCGCGGCTCACCGTCGCCGCTCCGCCTTCATCTCAACTCGCCAATGGTTCGGTGCTCTCCGTCCTCAACGCCACCACGCCCCTCACCATCGGCTTCAGCCTGGCCGGCGGCAACCGCGCGCTGCTCGTGCGAGGCATCGGTCCTTCACTCGACCGCTTCGTCAACAGCGCCGTTTTGGCCGACCCCGACCTGACCGTCTTCCGCGCCGGTGCCCCGCTGGAACGCAACGTCGACTGGGCCAACGACCCGCGCCTGGCCGCCGCGTCGGCCGAGGTCGGCGCCTTCCCGCTGGATTCCGCGTTGGACGCCGCCGTGGCCCGCGAGGTCACGCCCGGCACCTACACGTCGGTCGTCTCCGCCAACGGCGCGGATCAAGGTCTGGCACTCGTCGAGATCTACGCGCGCCCCGCCACCGCCGCTCTCGCCGGCGAGCTCACCAACTTCTCCACCCTGCGCAGAATCGACGACCTCAACCCGTCGCTCACCGCCGGATTTGTGATCACGGGCAACGCGCCCAAGCGCATGTTGATCCGCGCCGTCGGCCCCTCGCTCGCTCCTTACGTCAGCGCAGCGTTTCTCGTCGATCCCACTCTCACGCTCAACCGCCTGGACGCCGGCACCGCCGCAGTCGTGGCCGAAAATGATGATTGGCAAGCCGACTCAGCTTGGACCGATGCCGAGGCCTTTGGGGGCGAAATCGGTGCCTTCGCCCTCCAGCGCGCTGCGGCTGATGCGGCCCTCCTTCTGGTGCTTAGTCCCGGCGCCTACACTGCTGTGCTGACGCGCAAGGGCGGCGCCCGCGGACTCGGCTTGGTCGAAATCTACGCGGTTCCTTAAATCCCCGGTTGACCGATCGCGGGCTTTCCTCCCCGGCCCGTTCGCCTACGGTCGGCCGGCATGTCCACCCCCGTTCGCTCCGCCGCCTCTCGCCGCTCCTTCATCGGCGGAAGTCTCTCCCTCGGTGCCCTCGCCGCGCTGCCTCGCACCTCCGCGGCACCGGCCGCCGCCCCGGCTTCGCCGAAGCCCGGCATCTTGTTCGTAAGCGTCCGCTTTGGCACGTCGTAGTCGCCTGAGCGGTTGGGCGGTAGGC
>CAXBDS010000158.1:0-12103 GCA_963974355.1 uncultured Opitutaceae bacterium | reverse complement strand
CCCATAACCCACCAAATAAGAGACGATCGTGTCCCACGATCTCAGGCCCGATCAAATCGCATCGAGTCCGAGTTCGAGAAAGGTGAAAACGTCGATCGGCGTGCGATCTTCCCTCAGCACCTCATAGCGCTGCCTCAATTCATCGATTTTTTCCGCGAGGGCCTGCATTGCACTTGGGTCAGCTCTTATCCCGGGAATTGAGCTTTCGAATATCGCTCGCGAGTTCCTCCAGTTCCGCGTCGGTCAACTCATGACCTCGAGCGGCACGAAAGAAGGCCGGCAACGCATTCCGCAACAGCGCGTGGTCGGCGACGTCCGGGGGCAGCTCGTTGCGCTCGAGGGCGGCCGCATCCATGAGGGCCAGCTTTTCGTCGCCTTCCAAACCAAAGAACGCGGCCAATCGCTCCAAGACACGCACATCGCTGGGCGGCGGGTTGATGCCGCGCTCGATTTTACTCCAATTGCTGGGGTCAAGACCGACCTGCTCGCAGAACTCACGTAGCGTGAGACGCTTTTGAATGCGGAGTGCTTTGATTTTTTCAGTAAACATAGACGGCATGGGGTGTGGTAGGACAATACCACACCCGTCAATAGGGACTTTAGCCCCCACTCACAACTGCCCGAGGTTTTGGAGGGTGGTGAGGATTTCGGTGATTTCCGCGACGCGTTTGGGGGTGCGTTTGCCGAAGGCGGCGGCGAGGGCTCGGGCGTCCGGACCCGTCGTCGGCAGCAAGGCGCGCAGCGCCGTGACTTGGTCGGGCAGGGTTTTCGGCCACGTTTGCTTGGACACCGGGCCGGCCGCAGCCGCGGGGACGTCGAGTTCGGCTTGGTCGGGCTTGGTGGCGGTGGCTCCTGTCGGGTTTTGATATTCGGGGCGCAACCAGCGGATGTGGCCGCGCGCTTCTTCCGCGGCGCGTTCGTGATTCAGCGCGACGAGGCGCGTGAGGATCGCTTGCTCCAAGCCTTCGTCGCCGCGAGCCAGGCGGTCGGCCAGCGGCACGGTCGTGGCCAGATCACTCCAGCCGTAAGCCGCGAGCACCGCAATATCGAGTTCGTCGTGCAGTTGTTTGACGACCGCCGCGAGGCCGTCGTCGTGAATCTTGCGCTCCTTGGGCGTCAACGTTTCCTCGCGTCGCAGCTTTTCCACTACGTTGTAAAGACCCGTCAAGGTGAGGTCGGCGTGGGCCGCCTGCTGCCGCTTGCGGTGCGCGTCAAGCTGCTCCCCCCAGTCGCGGATCTTCGCCTTCAGCAGATTCGTCTCCGGCAGGTCCGGGAAAGGGAAGGTTTCGAAGCAGGTTGTCTTCACATAAACCGGCCGGTCTTCCAATCGACTCCCGCAAGCCATCGCCCAAACGACGTGAACAGCAGATGACATCGCCCCAAGAAAAAACGCATCAGACACCGCGACATTAATGAGTTTGTTGTCGGGCAGAATCGACTGATCGAGAAAGACAAAGAAACGGTGTTTGCTCGTTTCGACCGTGGCCACGTATCGAGGAAGCCCTTCGAGGGCGGGTCGGAAATCGCGACGCGGTTCACCATGAATCCACCAATTCTTGCGGTAAATCTCCCGCTTATTCTGATCACGCTCGGGTTTTACTGTCGTGAGCAAATGCTGATAAACTGCCGGATACGTCGCCAAGAGTTCAGACGACGTAAGACCAAAGGCATCAATAACCATCGCATCGCGAGGAGTGGTCGTGAGATCCCGTCCGTTTCGATAGCCTCGAATGATTTGCTCACTTCCCTTGATCAAACCCAAGCCAAGCCGTTTTGCCTCACTACCGGTGATGATAAATCCAGAACCGTGGAGTTTCACGCCAGGACAACTAATTCCGTCGTTCGCGTGTAACGAAAACGAAGAAGTAAGATCCGCACCGATCTTCAAATTCGCCGCGATCTTGCCGAGGTCGATGTCGAGTTCGACACGGTGTTCGCCGTCTTCGATTTCGATTTCCTTGGTCACGCGGTTGAGTTCGCCGATCAGCGGTTCGGCGCTCGCAACCGTCATCGCGATACGCACGGCCGCGCCGTCGACGCTGTCCACCCACGGGTGGTCCGGGATGGCGTAGGCGAGTGTGAGCGGCGACTTATCGGCGGTGAGATGTTTCTCCAGCACGCGCCGGTTGAAGGTCTGGTGAATGCTGTTGGTCGTGATGAAGCCGAAGCGTTGCGCCGAGCCGGCGCGCACGAGTTCGGCGGCTTTTTCCCACCAGAACATAACGAGATCGGCGGACTCGGGCACGTCACCCGCCCACGCGGCGCGCAGGGCTTCAGTGTAGCCGTCGCCGAGCAGGTCGCGCATGCGGGAGGCACCGATGAAGGGCGGGTTGTCGTAGAGCGGGATGCGGGCGGACTCGTCGGGCACTTCGCGTTGGGTGACGGGATGCGGCTTGGTGGTGCGTCCGTCCCAGATCGTGACGAAGTGGCCGGCGGCGTCTTTGCGCGGGGTCTGCGCGTCGTAGGCGAGCACGGCGTCTTGCGCGCGGATGGTTTGCTCTTTCGGCAGCAGGGGGCGGTCGCCGGTGTCGGATTGGCCGGTGGTTTTCTTGTGCCACTGGAAGTAGCCGATCCAGAGCACGAGCTGGGCGATGGCGACGGCTTGGGCGTTGAGCTCGAGGCCGAAGAACTGCTGCGGGCGCACTTTGAAGTGCTCCATTTCAAAGGTGAGTTCGGTGTCGCCGAGGGTGTCGAGCAGTTCGAGCACTTCGCCTTCGAGGCGTTTCATGTGCTCGAGGGTGACGTATAAAAAGTTGCCGGAGCCGCAGGCGGGATCGAGCACGCGCAGGCGGCAGAGATGATGGTGAAAGGCGCGGACTTCGCCGATGGCGGCGGCGGGCTGACGGGCGGCGGTGTGCTGGGCGGCGGCGGTTTTCACGGCGTCCCAGCGGGCGCGGAGCGGATCGATGATCGTGGGTTTGACGAGGCGCTCAACGTAGCTGCGCGGCGTGTAGTGGGCGCCGAGTTTGTGGCGGTCGCGGGGCGAGAGGGCGCGCTCGAGCAGGGTGCCGAAGATGGCGGGTTCGACGTCGGACCAGTCGGGCTTGGCCGCACCGATGAGGAGGGCGATCTGCGCGGCGTTGAGCGGGAGCGCGGTGGCATTTTCGAAGAGGCCGCCGTTGAAGTGGGCGATCTTCTGCATGAGGGCGACCGACCAATCGGTGCCGGTGGCCATGTCGCGCCAGAGCGTTTGGGTGCTGAGGACAAACCCTTCGGGATGGTCCTTGAGTTTCACCAGCAGATCGGTGAACGCGCCGTCGGGGAGCAGGCCGGTATCCTCGGCGAAGAGGGTAAAGAGGCAGCGTTGGAGGAAGGTGGCGATGGGCTGCGGTTCGTGACCGTCGGCCTCGAGGGATTTGGCGAGACGGGAGAGGTGCTCGGCGACATCGCGGGTGACGCGGGCGGCGTGTTTGCTGGGATCGAGCGAGGCGGGATCGGTCCAGACAGCGCGCAGGCGAGCGCGGATCTCGGGACGGCGCAGATCGTCGAGGTGGATGCGGTGCGACTTCGGATCGGGGAAGCGCAGGTAGGTGCCGCCGGTGCAGGTGAACTCGCTGTAGAGCTCGATGACGTAACCGACGTCGCAGACCATGAGGAAGGGAGGACGCCCCTCGGCGGGGGCGAGGTCGCGGATGTAGGCGAGGTCCCATTGCTTGGTGCCGCGCACGCCGTGGCCGGTTTTGTAGGTGGCGGGTTCTTCGCCGAGCAGGCCGAGTTGGCCGGGAGCGGCGTCGGACTTGGCGTGGGCGCCCTGCTTCGTCTCAAGCATGAAGCAACCGCGCTTGTAGAGATCGGCGTAAACCGTGGCGGCGGAGCCATCGTGTTTCGTGCGCGAGATGGAGCGGTCGAAAACGTAGCGGTTGAAGGTGTTGTCGGCCCCGGCGGGGTCGGGGTGATCAACGCCGAGCACGTCGCAGAGTTCGGTGAGGAACATCTGGTAGTTCGCCCGCTCGGCGGCGGCGGCCTTGGCCCAGCGTGCGATGAACGCCTCGATCAACGGGTCGGGGAAATCAGCGGCAGCCATGGGAAACGGCGCGGGAAAACACGCGTCGATTGCGGGGATATTTCACAATAGAAAGAGAAAACGGACCGAACGCCGCGGGGCCAGCGCCAAAGCGTTCGGCGGCAATCAGGTGGGGAATGAGGGGCCGTGTAAAGCTCGGCGCAGCGCGAATCGCAGGACGCCGCCGGAGGCGCGAATGACGGCGATCGGGGTCAGAGCGACAGAGGACGGGAAGGAACCTCAGCGAACGCTAGACGTGTCGGTCGGTGCCGCGACGATGGGTTCGAGCCCCGCAGCGCGGTCACGCTGGAGGGCCTTGGCCGCGGCTCGCGCAAAGGCGGCTTCGGCGCCGATGAAGTCGGGGTCATCCAAAGGCTGAACCGTCGGGCGCTCGCGATGAGTCGCGAGAAAGGGTGTCGCGTCTTCCATGAGCGTGGTCGGAGTTGAATTTTTCCCGGTGGACGTGAGTCGGGCAGGAGCTTGGGACGCATCGTAGCTCGCCCATTCGCCGACCAGGTGCAGGTAGTTATTTTGAAGATTTCCCCAACCGCGGTGAAAGCGGCGTCGAATCGTCGCAGCAGGGATATTGTGGCCACCTTGGCTCACTCGCCGCGCGACGCGCTGCATCGCAAATTCCGGATTCGGCAGTTGCAGGAAATGAAGCTTAACGCGGTAGCCTGCCGCCGGCCAGCAAGGGATCACCGTGAGGTAGCTCCGGGTCGCGAGCGTCGTCTCGAACGCAAAGCTTTCGCCCGCCGCGACGAGTTCGCGCAAACGGGGCAGCATGACCCGGCCGGCCGCAAAAGCGACGTGCTCGGGACGGAAGGGACTCAAGCCGGCGGCAATCAGGTCGGCGTTGACGAATTCCGGGCAGCCCGCTTCGTGCGGCAGAAATTCTTCGGCAAAGGTCGTTTTTCCCGCGCCGTTGGGTCCGGCGATGATGAGGATCTTTTTCATTTCAGGAAAGGCGGCTCCGTCTGAAAATCAGGTGGCAGGGGAAAAATGAAAAACAAACGCGGCGGGGCCAGCGCCAACGCGTTCGAAAGCAATCAGGTGGGGAAACGCGGCGGGTGTAAAGCCCCGGGCCAGAACGGTCGTTTTCTCATTCCGCTGACCGCCATCAGGTGCCCCGGTCCTTGCGAGGCTGGAGGGTCGGGCATAACCTCCCGCATGCGTTACGAAGTCATTACCCATAAGCCCGCCGCTCAAGCGGCGGAGGATGTTCAGACGGTCGCGAAGCAGCATGGCTTCGGCACCTTGCACGTTTACGATCTCAAGGAGACGCTCACGTCGAAGGGATTCCCGCAATCCCAGGCCTGCTTCATCCTCGAGGTGTGCAGTCCCGCCCAGGCCAACAAGGTCCTCGGCATTGATTTCAGCCTCAACGTTGCCCTCCCCTGCCGCATCTCGGTTTACGAAAACGAGGGCAAGACCCGCATCGGCATGTTCCGCCCCAAGGCCATGCTCGACCTGCTCTCCGATGATCCTGCCTTGCGCACCATCGCCAACGAGGTTGAGGCCTCGATGGTCAAGATCATCGACGAGTCGAAGTAAGGCGATGCGCAGACTTCCCTCTCCCCCGGCGTTGCGGTAGGCGTGGCGGATGGCTTCTCCCCTCGTTCCTTGTCTGCGTTACCGTGATGCCCGGGCGGCGATCGACTGGCTGGTCAATGTGCTGGGCTTTGCGGTGCAGGGGCAGTTTCCGGGCGAAGACAATCGCATCGAACACGCGCAACTCACCCTCGGCGAGGGCATGATCATGGTCAGCTCGATCAGCGACACGCCGTTTGGCCGGTTCATGCGACAGCCCGACGAGATCGACGGCCGGGAAACCCAGGCCCCCTACGTCATGGTGCCCGATGCCGATGCCGTTTATGCCCAGGCCAAGGCTAGCGGCAGCCGCATCCTGATCGAAATCAAAGACGAGTCCTATGGCGGCCGCGGGTTCAGTTGCGCCGATCCGGAAGGCCACATCTGGAGCGTCGGCACTTACGATCCTTGGGCGCCGCCCTCGGTGGAGAGCTAAGGAGCAATCACGTCCGCGGATTTGACGCCCCCGGCGCCGTGCGACGAGGATGGCCGGCATGAGTTTACCGAATCGGGCCGAGGCGAAGGTATTGTTGGACTCGCATGTGCAGGACACCTACCAGCGTTACCACGCGCTCATGGTCGCGACCGCCATGGCCGGTTACGCGCAGCACTTCGGGCTGAGCGCCGAAGGCCAACACCTGTGGTGGCTCGCGGGTTACCTGCATGACTTGGATTTCGATCAGTTCCCCGACGCCCATCCGGCCGAGGAGCTGAAGTGGTTTGCGGCATGGGGTTATCCGGCCGACTTCATTCACGCCGTCGAGGCGCACGCGTATGGGTATCATGGTTACACCACCCTGCCCCAGTCGAAGCTGGCGGCGGCGCTGGTCGCGTGCGACGAGATCAGCGGGATCTTCTACGCCTACCGGAAGATGAACCCGATCCCGTATGGGCAGATGAAGGCCAAATCCATCCGCAAGAAAATCTCCGAACCTTCCTTCGCCGCGAAGATCGACCGCACCCACATCCAGCTCGGCTGCGACCACCTCGGCGTCCCGATGGATGAACACGTCGTCAACCTCATCACCTTCTTCGGCGACCTCGAGTAAACACGGAGATCTTAACCCAATGATCTACGTTGTCTCTCAGCTCTGAGCGGAACGGTAGTGGAGCCCATTCGTGTCCCTTCGTGGTTAAAAACAAACCCGTCAGCGTCTCCCAGCCCACAGCCCCATCCCTGATTCGTGGTTACCCCCTTATGTCTAAGATAAAGTTTGCGATCATCGGCGCCGGTTGGCGGACCGATTTTTTCATGCGCATCGCCCAGGCGCTGCCGGAGCGCTTCGTCGTCACCGGCGTGCTGGTGCGCAACGCCGAGAAACGCGCTGCCTTCGCCGCGCGTTGGGGGGTGCCGGTCACCGACTCACTCGACGGCCTGCTCGCCACGCCCGTCACCCCGGCCTTCGCGGTGGTGAGTGTGCCGTGGGAAGCCGCCCCCGGCCTGCTTTTTGCCTGCACCGAACGCGGCCTCCCCGTGCTGTGCGAGACGCCGCCGGCGCCCGATTTGGCGGGACTGCTCAGCCTCATGCCGCTGGTTGAAAACGACGCGAAGATTCAGGTCGCCGAGCAGTATCCGTTTCAACCACTTATCGCCTCACGGCTTCAACGTGATGCGGCAACTCCTCGGTGTGGGCATCGGAACGGTGACGTTGCATGCGCGCAACTTCGTGTCGCCGCTCCTGCAGGGCCCGAGCCGGCTGGGTCCGCCGAAGGCCGAGGTCGTCGAGAACGACGAGCAAACCATCGCGCAGCTGGATTTCCACACCGGCCAGCTCGGCATCCTCGATTTTACCGGCGCGCAATATCGCTCGGCCATCCGCGCCCACCGCATGCTGGTGCGCGGCGAGCGCGGCGAGATGGATCAGCATGAGGTGCGTTGGCTCGCGGATTTTGCCACGCCGTTATCCGCGCCGCTGCGCCGCATGGACGCCGGCCAGGGCGGCAACCTCGAGGGGTATTACCATAAAGGATACACGCTCGGCGCGGAGTGGTTGTATCGCAATCCGTTCGAGCCGGCCCGCCTGCACGACGACGAGATCGCCATCGCCGAATGCCTCGTGCGCATGGCAACCTATGTCGATGGCGGACCGTCGTTCATGGGCCTGCGCGAAGCGTCGCACGATCACTACCTCTACCTGCTCATGTTGGAATCGGCGAAAAGCGGGGAGCGCGTGAAAACCGAGCGGCAACCCTGGATGTAGGCGTGGGTTTATCCCGCGCGGTCTGATCGGGCGGCGCCGAACCAGCGGGACATAAAGCCCCGCCTACAGGCGTGATCACCGATTCAACCACCCCACGCTGGCGTTCGGCCCGCTGACGGAGGTCACTCAAACGGTGCCCTCCGCCGGCACCGCTTTTGCGTTTCCTCGCTACCACCCCTCCTGATCGACGAGCCAAACAAAACTCGCCAGCGCGCCGGCTCCGAGGGCGAGCTCGCGGGGGTGGACTTGGTCGAGGCCGTCGTTGGGCGTGTGGTGCAGATCGAAGTAGCGGTTGGAATCAACGATCAGCCCCGCCACCGGAACACCCAGCGGGTAAAACAGGCGCAGGTCGGGTCCGCCTTCGCCGCGCTCAAAACGATACAGTCCGTGCTTCTCCAAGAGCGGACGCCACCGGGCCGCGCGCGCCGGCGCATCCGAATGCAGGTGGCTGAGATTGTAGCCGAGCGGCGCGAAGCCGCCGTGATCGCTCTCGATCGCGACGATATGTTTTTCCCCCGCTTCGCGCATGGCCGCGACATAGCGGATGGCACCGGCCTTGCCGAATTCCTCGTTGGTAAACAGCACCGCACGGATCGTGTGCCGCGGCTTCAGCTTCAGTTCGCGAAACAGCCGCAGCGTTTCCATGACTTGCGCCACCCCTGCGCCATCATCATGGGCACCGGGACTGATGTCCCAGCTATCGATGTGCGCCCCCACCAGGATGATCTGGTCAGGAAACGCCGTGCCGGTGAGCTCCGCCACGACGTTGGCAACCGGCGCGGGCGGCAAGGGCTCGCAATCCAAGGTGACGTGAACCTGCAACGCCGGGTCGGCGGCCAACGCCGCGGCCAGCGTCTCGCAAGCCAGCGTGCTGAGCGCGATCGCCGGCACCCGCTCGTCGCCCGGTGGATACGTCATCGAACCGGTGTGCGGCGTGTCGTCGCGACGCGTCGTGAGCGAACGGATCAACACCGCCCGCGCGCCGAGCTTGCCCGCAACACCGGCCGACTTGCGGCGAATGTCGGAGGTTTCTTGATACGCCGTCAGCACGTCGGGCAGCGTCGGGTCCATGGCCACGTTACAAAAGAGGATACGCCCCTTCGCGCGCGCCGGATCAAGCGCCTCCAATGCCTCGGCCGAACGCACCTCGACCACGCCGGCGGTGAGACCGCCCTCAGGCGTGCCGACCGAACCGCCGATCGCGAGCGCGGCGAGCGCCACCGGACCGGATTGCCCGGTGAGGCTGACCTCGCAAGTCGTGCCGCGACTCCAACTGGCGGCGGTCGTTTCCTGGCGATAGACGCGGTCCGCCCCGAGCGCGCCGAACTGAGCCGCGGCCCACTGCTCGGCGCCCGTGAGATGAGGGTGGCCCGGAAAGCGACCAGGAAACTGGCTGACCAACTCGGTGAGGCGCGCGTAGGCCTGACCATCCGCGGCGAGGGCGGCGGCGAAAAGCGCGTCCACCGTGGCGGCGGCCGGCGAGGCTTCGGCGCCGAAGGACGACACGGAGGAGGAAAGCGCGACGGCGCTGAGGAGGTTAACGAGGGTTTTCATCAAGCCATTTGAGGCCGGCGGTGATCAGCTCGGCGTGGTAGTGATCGAAGTTGGCGCGCGTGAGCGGCAGCGGCACGTCGGGCTCGGCCGGGTTGCCTTCGAGGACCTGACCATTCGGACGGATCGAGTGGCCGATATCCCACATGTAGGTCGCGAGCGGCGTGGCCGTGCCGGGCAGCATCAGAATCTCTTCCCACTCCCAGGTGTTGCTATAACCGCCGGCCGTCATGCCGATGATCGGACCAGCGGCGTTGTCCTTGATGATGGACGCGAACTGATCGAGGTGAGAGCCGCCTTTCGGGCCGAGCAACACGACGAAGCGACCGGTGAAATGCACCGGGGCCGGCGACAAAATGCCGTCGGACCACTTCGGCGCGTGGGCGCTTTTGAACGGCACGTTGTTGGTATAACGCTGACCGGCCGCCATGCCTTGCGTCACATCCGTGCGCAGCCAATCCATGAGCCAAGAGCCGTCGTCGATCGTCTCGGGCACACCGCCGTCGTCCATCTCGTGGGTGGCAAATTGCTGCTCCTTTTGCGCGATGAAGGCAGGCGTGATGTCGCTGATGCGCAGGTTACCGAAGGTCGTCTTGAAGGGCTTCGGCAACAGACGTTGGATGGCGTAGGCGCCGGCCGATCCACCACGGCTGCCCGTGCCGTCCCACAACAAATCGTAGCCGAGCACGCCTTCGGATTCCGCATAGCCGACGAGCAGATCGACGTCGGGCTGCATCTTCTCGCGAAAGCCCTTCCACACGATCAGCAAGGTCGGCCGCGTGGCGTGGCGATAGAGGTCATAGGTCGAGGTTTCCATGACCGGGTGGAACCCGGGATAAGGCTCAGTCTCGATCGGCGACCACGTCCAGTCATTGGCCGCGCCATACGGCACGGCGACGTCGAGCAGGCGGCCATCGGCACGGCGCAGAGAGAGTTGCAAAGTCGGCGGCGCGAGGTCGCGCGGCAGGTCGGGGTGACGTTGGGCGAGGCGCAACGTAAGGTGCCAGCGGAAGCCGATCTCGGAGGAATGACGCAAATAAGGCCGCACGGTCGCGGCGTAATCGGCCCATGCGAGGCCGTTGACGCGCTCGACCACATCGCCGGGCTGAGGGGCGGCACCGGCCGCGAACGGATGGTTGGTCGCGACGCTGCTCACGAACGCCGAACCGTCGCTGAAATCGGTCAGGAAATGCAGCGGGGTCTCGGGCGGATGCTCGTAGTCGAGGCCCTCGCGCACGAACCAGGGACGGAGTCCGCCCGGCACCGGCGTCACGCTGAGGTGGCGATCCCGGCGCGTATTGCTGGCGCGGATCAGCGCGTAGTAGAGCGCATCATCATCGGTCGCCCCGAGGAAATCGGCCCGCAGGGCGGCGAGGTCGCGCGCCCAGTCGAAGCCCAATCGCTGTTCCTTGATCGGAGCCCAGGCTTCGCGCGCTTCGGAGGTCTTCACGAGCAGGTTGAAGAGCTGCTCGCGTTGGGCGGAAGTGCCGGCGTCGGCCCGCAGGCCTGTCGGCGAGATCCACGCGAGACCGGCGAAGGCGGCGACGCCTCCCCAAGCCGTTAGACGAAAGGATGAGAAGCGACGCAGGGGGCGCGGAGTCATGGTGAGCACGGGAGGGGTATAGCAGAAGGTGTGCAAGATTTGTCGGCGGCGACACGCTTCCCGTTTGCCACGGCCGGTATCCGTCGCCGTCGTTTGGCGAGGCGGTCGGCCGCAGCCACCGCTCCCGTTTCACACCCTCGCCTGTTTGCCCGTTTTTTTTCGCCTGTCATGACGCCGTCACTACCCGCCATCGCCTCTCGCATCAACGCCACGGCCGCTTCGGCCCCGGTGCGCCTGGCCGACCTCGCCAGCCAACGTCGCGCCGCCGGGCAGACCGTCTATGATTTTTCGGCCGGGCGGGCCGACGAGGCGACGCCGGCCTACATCAACGCCGCCGCCATCGAGGCGATGAACCACGGCCACACCCACCAGACGATGGCGCAGGGCACGCCGGCCTACCGCGCCGCCTGCGCGCACAAGCTCGCGCGCGACAATGGCATCATCGCCGATCCGGACCGAAACATCATCGCAACGATGGGCTGCAAACAAGGCCTGCTCATGACCTTGCTCGCGACACTGGAACCGGGTGATGAGGTCATCGTGGAGGACCCGTGTTTCGTGAGTTACCAGCCGGAGATTGCCTTCGCCGGCGGCCGGCCGGTGGCGGTGCCGTTACGCGCGGAAAACCGGTTCCGCTGGACGCCTGATGATCTCGCGGCGGCGCTGACCCCGCGCACGAAAGCCATCCTGTTTTGCAACCCGCACAATCCGACCGGCGTCGTGCACACGCACGATGATCTGCACGTCATCGCCGACTTCGCGCTGGCGCACAACCTCATCGTGATTTCGGACGAGATCTACGAGGCCGTCGCCTGGGGCGGACGGACGCATCTCAGCATCACGACGCTGCCCGGCATGGCGGAGCGCACGTTCACGTTGATGGGCACGACGAAAGGGTTCGCCATGGGCGGCTGGCGCATCGGCTTCGTGCACGCGGCGGAGCGCTACATCCCCGCGATGGTCGTGCTCACGCAACACTTGCAGACGAGTGCCAGCTCGATCACGCAGGCCGGCGCGACGGTGGCGTTTGGCCAGGCGCCGGGGCCAGAGTTGCTCGCGATGCGCGCCGCGTGGGAAGAGCGTTGCGCGTGGGTGACCGGCCAACTCGATGCGTTGCCCGGCATCACCTGCGCGATGCCGGAAGGCGGCTTCTAC
>CAXBDS010000157.1:0-12159 GCA_963974355.1 uncultured Opitutaceae bacterium | reverse complement strand
CCGTTGCCCCCGCCTCCCCCGCCGAGGTCGCCTACTGGAAATCCCTCCAGACCGAACTCACCGCCTTCCGCTCGGCCAACCGCGTGCCCGACGCCAAAATGATGCTGCTCGCCCCGCTCGCCGACATCAACGGCGTCACCACCCGCCTCGGGGCCTTCCTCGACGCCCGCGACGACGATCCCGTCGACGAGCTCGGCCCCGATCTCATCGCCTACCGCGAGCAACTCATGGCCATGCTCGACGCGGCGCTCAATCCCCTCCGCGCCGCCGCCAACTTTCAGGAACAACTCGCCCGCCTGAACTTTCAGGAACGCGCCATCCAGTTCACCCGTTACCAATCGCTCATGCGCGTCGTGGACGAGTATAAGGCCTCTCTCGCCCGACTGCACAGATCCATCGACGCCTCCGTCATCGCCGCCGGCGGTCCGCGCATCCTCTTTTTTCAAAACCTGAATCTCGGCGACAAAGCCTTCCTCGCCACCGCCGGCCTCTCGCCCCTCGAACGCGACGCGCGCTTCATCGCCGAGTCCCGCGCCATCGACCCGGGCTTCGCCGTGATCGCCGAAGAAAAGTTCCTCGTTTGGCGTCGGGACGGTCGCATCAAGGAAGAACTCGAGGCCAAGCGGGACGACGTCCTCGGCATCCTCGCCACCATCGGCGCCGATGTGAAACGCCAACCACCCGCCCAACTTGAGCAACAACTCGCCGCCCCGCCGCCCGGGGCCGACCCCTTCGATGTCGCCATGGTGCAGACCGCCATCCGCCTCGAACAAACCCGTCGCGAACGCCAGTCCGCCTACGCCCTGAAACTCCTCGATTGGAAGGCCGCCTTTGCCCGCTGGATCGGCGACGCCGAGGACGAAGACGCCGCTTGGAACGCCTGCCGCGACGTCGCGGTGAGCTTCGACGGCACCCGCTACGCCTACAGCAGCGACGGTCACACGGTCTTGGTGCGCGAGGCGGCCGACAATGCCGTCGCAGCCTCCTATACCTTCGACGGCGACGTGCGCGGCCTCGCCTTCGACGCCGACCAAAAACTCATGGTTTTCGCCCCCGACGGCCTCATGCAATGGGCCCTGCCCGCCGGCACCGAACCCGTCCGCCGCAATACCACGACCAGCCCCAGCATCACCGGCCGCATCACCACCGCCGCCGCCATGCCTCGCTACTTTTACGCGTGGGCCAATCTCCCGGAAATCTCCGACGCCGGCAAATCAGCGACGTTGCGCGCCTCCGGTTCCAGCCTGATTTCCGCCGTGCAACTCGACCCCACCGGCCGTTTCGTCGCCATCGGCTACACGGGCCAAAACAACCTCGGCGGCAGCGAAAAAACCCGCGATGGCGTGGACCTGCTTTCGCTGCCCGAAACGATGGGCGACGGCTCGATCGGCGCCACCCGCTACGGCCTCCCCTTCGTGGATGCCGTGACGTCCATTGCCTTTAGCGATGATTCCCGGCTCATCGCCGTCGCCTCCATCTATGGCGCCCACCACGGCAGCCTCGCCGTGTGGGATCGTGAGACCGGCGCAAGTTCCCGCCGCATGATCCGCCTCGACGACCAACCCTACCACTACGTCGCGTTCACCAGCGGCGAATCCCCGCGCCTGTTCGCGGCCTCCCGCAACGGTGTTCTGCGCCTCTTCGACCCGGCCGATGGCACCCTGCTCGCCCTCACCGAAGCGCCGGTTGGCCCGGAGGGCATCGCGGTCGGTCTCCACGGCGAGACCCTTGTCACCGTCGCCCTCGGCACCGACCAAGTGCAACGCTGGTCCCCCGCCGATCTTGAGCCCCTCGCGACCGTCGTCGGCGAAGCTCCCGCCTTCGCCACCGGTGCCCTCGCCGGCCGGCTCAAGGCCGAGCAGGCCCTCGAACCCACCATGGCCGCGATCCTCGACCTCACCTCCGCCAAAGGCGACGCCGCCATCTCCCTCGGTCGGTCGCTGCTCCGCGAACAGTCCGCCGAACTCGATCAGCTGGGCCGGCGCTCCAACGTCGTGGCGATGATCAGCGATCAGCTCGCCGACCAGATCAACGGCCTCCGCGAGGCCAAGAAACTTCAGGCCGGCGCCGACCTCGGTCTCTCCGCCATCCGCGAAGGCATCGCCACCGTTGCCGTTTACTACGACACCATTGCCTGCCTCCGCGAAGCCAACCGCTTGGCCGAAGCCGACGCCCTCGCCACCGAAGGCCTGCAACGCTTCCCCAGTTCCGGCAAGATGCGCTACCAATATCACCGCCAACGCATGGCCAGCTTCTCCGCCAAGGGTGACACCAAGGCCGCGATGGCCGAAATCGATGAGATCGGCAACGTCGACCCCGACAGCCGCCCCAACAGCAACCTGCGCATCGCCGTTTTCTACGAACAGGCGCAGAAAGCCGAGGCCCGCAAAGACGCGCCCGGCACGCTCAAAGCCTACCTCGATGCCCTGCAAGTTGCCACGACCAAAGAGGACCAACTCAACTTTATCCCCACGGTCTTCGCCCTCTCCTACCAGCAGGAACAATGGCAGGTCTGCGTCAACGTCGCCAACGCCTGGATGAACCTCGATCCCAACAAAAAGAACGACCAGCAATTCCTCGCCGCCGCCCGCTTTGCCTACGGCAAAATCAAAAAGTAAAGCCCGCCCGTGACGACCTTCCCGCGCTGCTTGGCTGGCGGCTTGCTCGCGATCACGGCGTGGGCCGCCCTCCCCGCCGCACCGACCGTCAACGTCAGTGAATTCGACCGCGCCTGGTCGGCCGGATTCGCCGAGGAACAACGCGACCAATTCGAGGGCGCCGCCACCGCCTTCGACGAAGCCGTCGCCCTCGCCACCACCGATACCCAACGCTACCGGAGTCTCACCTACCGCGCCCGCGTGCGCTCCCGCCTCGGTCGCCACGCCGAAGCCCGCGCCGATCTCGACGCCGCGCTCGCCCTGCCGCGCCCCACCAACCCCACCGCCGGCGACGAGCGCGCGCTCATCCTCCTCCGCCTCCACGTCACCCGCGCCCAGGGCGACCTCATCGCCGCCTCCGCCGCCTTCCGCGATCTCGACGCCTTGCCCAAAACCGATCGCACCGCGCGCATCGTCGTTTTCCAGGAGAAAGCCCGACTCTTGCGCGCGTGGGGCGACCTCTCCGGTGCGTTGGGCATCTTCGACCAACTGGAACCCCTCCTTAACGAGGTTAACACTCTCGCCGAATGGGCCGACTTCGACCGCGAACGCGCCGCCGCTCGTCTCGGTCTCGCCGACCTCGAAACCGCGCGCGGCCTCGCCCGCAACGCCCTCTCCATCGACCTCCGCCGCGTCGGCACCAGCCGCCGCCGCCCCGAAAAAGACTGGGTCCGCCTCGGCGATCTCGGGGTCGCCCAAAGCCTGCTCGTTTACGCCGAAACCGATCGTCGCGCCCACCGCCTCGACGAGGCCCGTGAGTCCTTCGAACTCGCCCTCGCTCTCGCCAAAAGAATCAACGCTCCCCGCGAAATCGTGCGCGCCCACCTCGGCCTCGCCCGCGTCCACCTCGCCCACCCCGACCTCCTGCTCGCCCGCCTCCAACTCGTCGCGGCCCTGCTCGTCACGCAGGAAGGCGCCATGCCCGATCTCCACGTCGAGACCCTCGCCCTCGCCGGCGAATGCTCTCTCCGCGAAAACGATCCGGCCGCCGCCATCGAACCGCTCTCGCGCGGCATCGCCCTCGTCGAAGAACTGCGTCTTACCGCGCCCACCGAGGATCGCGCCCGCCTCCTCGCCGTCCAGGCCGATCACTACCGCTGGCTCCTGGAAGCCTATCTCCGCAGTGATCGGATTTGGGAGGCGCTCGCCACCAGCGAAGCCCTGAAAGCACGCACCCTGCGCGACTCGATCGCCAGGCGTGCGCTGGGCACCGACCTAAACCTTCACGATGAAGGCAGCGCGTTCATGGCCGGCATGCTTCAGGGACTCGCGCAGGGCCTGGATGAAAACGGCGACAAGGCTGAGACGCTCGCCACGCGCATCGCCCAACTCCGCGATCTGCAAAGCCGCCTGCCCGCCGACCTCGTCGTCATCTCCTACGCGAACGCCGATTGGAATCGCAGCGATCCCGTCGCCTTCGTCCTCACGACGGACGACCTGAAAGCCGTGCGACTCCCCTTCCACCAGCTGCCCGAATTTTTCAAACTCCTCGGCGTGCCCGCCGTTCTTGCCGCCCAAGCCAGCGACGTCGATGCCACCCGTTACGACCTGGGCTCCGAGATCACCCTCGCCGGACTCGTCGCCTACTACCGCGAGCAAATCTACTGCGACGCCAAAGAGATGAACGAGCGTGTGCCGGCGTTGATTATCACGGCCAAAATTCTTCGTTACCTGCTCATCCAGCCCCTGACCGCAGCCATCGGTGATCATGAGCGCCTCCTCATCTCGCCCAGCGGCCTGCTCGCCTACGTGCCCTTCGACACGCTGCGCGAACCCGACGGCGCCACCATTCTCAATCGCTACGCGATCTCCCTCACGCCCTCGCTGCTCACCACCCTCGCCCTCGCAGAGCGTCCGGCCGCCACCTACGAGCGATCTTTTCTTGGCTTCGGCGGGGCGGTGTATGACCCCAGCACCTACAGCCAGGACATCGCGGGCTCCTCTAAAATCAAATCCCAGTTGGAGGCCGTCACCGCGGTGCGCAACGCCCAAGTCGCGGGTAACCGCAGTCCCTACGCCGGCTGGTCGCGCGGTCCCGCCAGCAACCTCGCCGGGACCAAGGCCGAGGTGCAGTTGCTCAGCGAATTGCTCCCGGGGGCCGCCGCCGTCATCGGCCGCGATGTCAGCGAACCGCACATCCGCCAAATGGCGACCGCAGGCGACCTGCGTCAAAACCGCGTGCTCCACTTTGCCGTGCACGGTTCCGCCGTGCCCATCATGCCCGAGCTCTCCTGCATCCTCCTGTCGTGGGAAGGGGAAGTCACCTCGGAGATGAGCGCCGAACGCGACGGCCGCCTGCAGATCGGCGAGTTTGAGGAGCTCTCTCTGCGCGCCGAACTCGTCACTTTCAGCGCCTGCGAAACCGGTCTCGGCGCCATCGTCGCCGGCGAAGGTGTCATCGGTCTCACCGGTTCCCTGCTCACCGCCGGCGCCGACGCCGTGCTCGCCTCCCTCTGGCCCGTGTCCGACTACAGCACGGTCTACTTCATGCGGCGTTTTTACGAGATGCACCTGGTCGAAAACGTGCCCAGCGACCTCGCCATCGCCCGCGTGAAACGCGACATGGAAGCCGGCAAACTCGCCGGCTTCCAGCACCCGCAATACTGGGCCCCGTTTAACCTCTACGGCGGCCGCGAGCTCCTCCTTGTCCACCCCTGATTGCGAGACCCCGGCTCGACCCTGCCGGGGAGATGGCCGACGCGACTCACGCCCAACTCGCCCGGTGACGAGGTCACGTTCGTCGCCCACATACCCTCCTTCTACGCAAGTAGGCGTATGGCGGCGTTCGCTCCTCGCAACGATACTGCCACCTCCGCTCGACCCTTGTTCCATCACGCCTCGACCGCCTTCCGTAATTCAAAAAACGCTCCGTTTCACTCCATCGCTTTGGCCACTCGCTGACTTCCCTCCCGTTCTCCTCCCGCCATGCGTCGCGTCCTCCCGTTTCTCACCCTCTTTACCAGCATCCTATCACTACTGCCCGCCGCCTGGCAGATCGAAGCGGAGGACCGACTCGTCGCCTCCCCCGATCAAAGTCTGGTCATCGATTCCGGGCAAAATGGCTTCACCGTTTACGACCACGCCTCGCTGACCCGCCGGTTCGTCGTGCGCCAGGCGGGCGCCACCCCCCGGCTCTTTTCGCCCGACGGTCGCGCCTTGTTCTTCACCAACCAGGCCGGCCTTTCCCGCCTCGACCTCACCTCCGGCGAGATCACCCCCCTCGCACCTTTGCCCTTCGTCC
Organism: uncultured Opitutaceae bacterium; assembly: GCA_963974355.1. Taxonomy (GTDB): domain Bacteria; phylum Verrucomicrobiota; class Verrucomicrobiia; order Opitutales; family Opitutaceae; genus Actomonas. The sequence continues at coordinate 6,261 of CAXBDS010000157.1, read as the reverse complement.
AAAGTCTTTTCCAGAACGACGCCACCGGGGACCTGCTGGCCCTCGCGGCTTCGCCCGACTCGTGGCGCGTCACCTCCTTTCAGCTGCACCGCATCGACCCGACCGGCCGCACTCCCGCGTCATGACGCCCGAAAAAATGCCTTGGATCGAGATCGTCAGCGTGCTGCCCGCCCGCGCTCCCGCGGATTTCCTGCTGCTGTGGCGAGAATCGGGCGAATCCGACAACGAGTTCGATGCCCGTAAATGGGGTGATTTCGTTTTCACCGAGGTCTCACTCCACGACGGGACCATCAAACGCCTCTCGTCCCTCACCCCGCCATCCGACGAGTTTTATCTCACCGGTCCACGCTGGACGACTCCGGATCGAACCGTGCTCGAGGAAACCGGCTACGCCTACACCTTGATCGACCCCTACGCCGGTAAGATCATCCGCGAACTCAAGGTCCCCCAAGTGCGTTTCCAATTCGGTCAACCCGGCGAAATCATCGCCATCGGTGAACGCGTGGAAGAAGGCGAAGTGCGCTACTACCACGACTATCTCCAAAGCGGCACGCTCAAGACCATCCGTAACGTGCGCGTGGCCGACGCCAAGGTCCGCCCGGAACTCCCGGCCTCCGTCAACGCCTCGACTGCGCCCGAGTTCCCCGCCGAATCGATGCCGTATCGCTTCACCAGTTACGCCTTCCACCCGACCAAACCGGAGTTTTTCACCACCGATGATTCGGAGAACGTGCACCTCTTTCGCCTGACGTCCTCCGGCCTCAAACATCAGCACCGCGGCGGCGGCGCCTACTGGGCCCGCTATACCCCCGACGGTCAAAACATCCTCTTCGAACGCCTGGGCGATCCCCCCACCGAGCAGATCGCCGCCGACCTCTTTCCTTCGCCCGGTGCCCTCGTTTACGAAGATCCGCCGCTGATCACGCCTTCGCCCGTTTACACCGGCCCCGTCACCATCTCCCCGTCCGGCCAATGGCTGGTCAAATCCAACAACCGCGACGCCACCCTCCACCGCTTCGGCGAGCCCGCCATCGTCGGAAGCCTCGGCGGTGTGCGACCCGCCGAATACGACTACCGGATGCCCGAGCACGTCTTCGCCGCCGACGAAAGCACGCTGTTTCGCCTCATCTGGGATCGCACCTACGTCGAAGACGGGGACCCGCTCACCACGCCCACCGTCGAGGCCCTGCCCTTCGCCAACCTCAGCATCGAAACCAAACCCCACTGGTCCCTGTCCCTCCCGCACGGTGACTTCGTGTGGTTGGATGAGCTGGTGGACGATCAACTTCACTTCCTCGACTTCCGCGCCGGGCAACTCCTCACGATTGATGCCAACGACGGCACGATGCGCCCCGTCGCCGTAGCCGGACTCGACGCCGAGAAGCTCGCCGCGAGCCAGAGTTTTGCCGTTCAACACGATTTCTCCCGCCCACGGATCTACGTCGGATTCGCCGACCAGGTCATGACGCTGGACCTCTCCGGTCCGACGCCTCGCGCCTCGTTCTCCTCGCTCCCCGATCGCATCGCCAGCCTCCACCGCTACGGCGACCAACGCCATCTGGTTGCCCTGCTCGCCACCGGCTCTCTGCTCTTCCTCGACACGCAAACCGACGACCTGCGCCACGCCCTGGAACTTGACATCACTGATCGCGACACCGGCGCGTATCTCGCGTCCACCGCCGACGGTCGTTTCGACGCCTCTGCCGAACTGCGCGACACCGGCTACCTGCTCGCCGGCACCCGCCCCATTCCGCTTTCTTCCGTCTTTGCCCGGGACTTCCAACCCGACCTGGTCGCCACCGCGCTCGGCCCCGATGCCTTGGCGGCCGACGGCGAAATGGTCGCCTACGTGCAACCACCAGCCCTTGCCGTCGATACGATCTGGCGCAGCGCCCTCACCTACTATCTGGCCTTCCGGGCCGAAAGCGCCCAACACCCGATCGCCGAGGTCGCCATCTATCAAAACGACAAACTCATCCGCACGTTTCCGGGTGATGACGTCGCCGGCCGTCGCACGGGCTTCGAAGTGGAGCTGCTGCTGGAACAAAATCGTTTCAAAGTCGTCGCCACCAATACCGCGGGCGTCAGCGCCACCTCGGACGAAATCGTGCTCGATCCCCCGGAAGCTCTCCTCCGGGAAAAACTCGCCGATCGCCGCCCCGCCGAGCTCCACCTGCTCGTCGTCGGCGTCAACGAGTATCGTAACCCCGAATACAACCTCAACTTCGCCGTGGCCGATGCTTCCGGCGTGCTGGCCAAACTCGAGGCCGCCAACCGTGACCTCTTCCCCAAGATCAACCGCCACTACCTCAGCAACGCCCAGGCCACCCACGACGGCATCCTCGCCGCCTTCGCCGAGGTGCAGCGCGCCGCCCAGCCGCACGACGCCTTCCTGTTCTACTTCGCCGGCCACGGCGTGATGTCCAAGAGCGACCAGCAGTTCTACCTCATCCCGCACGACGTCACCCGCATCTACGGCGAAAGCCAGAGCCTCACCGCCCACGGCATTTCCGCCCACCGACTCCGCGACCTCTCCGCGATGGTCGCCGCCCAAAAGCAGTTGTTCATCCTCGACGCCTGCAACTCTGGAGGGGCGCTCCAGGCCTTCGCCCAGCGCGGCGCCTCGCAGGAAAAGGCCCTCGCGCAATTGGCCCGGGCCACCGGCACCCACTGGATCGCCGCCTCGTCGAGCACGCAGTTCGCCACCGAGTTTGCCGATCTCGGTCACGGCGCCTTCACCCATACCTTGTTGCAAGCCCTCGACGGCGCCGCCGACACCGGCGACCAGCGCATCACCATCAACGAACTCAAGGCCTACCTGGAATCGGAACTGCCCACCGTCACCCAGCGCTACAAGGGCGCCCCGCAATACCCGTCGTCCTACGGCTACGGCCAGGACTTCCCGATCGCCCTCCTGCCATGATCGTTCCCCGCTTCCGTTCCCTCGCGCTTACACTCGGTTTGGTCGGCCTGTTCGCCGCGCCCGCCGCCGCGCAGTTCGAGCAGCTCATCAAAGACCCCGCCGCCATCAAAGCCTCGGTGTTTGCGCCACCCCCGCCCGAGCCGATCCCCGCGGTCGCCGAAGCACCTCCGCCGCCGCTGCGCCTCCTCGTCCCTTCGCTCCATCGCGACCCGATCATCCATCTCGATCAATCGCCCGACGGCCGCCACCTGCTCACCCTCGACGCCCACGTGCTCAAAGTCTGGGACGTCGCCACCCAGGCCGTGATCGCCACCTACGAACAGACGCCGGGCGGTTGGAACTTCAATCTTCCCCAAGCCATCATGGCCGCGTGGTTCACCGCCGTGCCGCGCCAGATCGTGGTGTGCACCAACCATGAGGTGTATATTTTCAACGACTACGACTTCTCCAAATCCGTCCTGCCGCGCTCCACTCAGGAACCGCTCGCCTACCGCTTCGACCCGGCTGGCCAAACCGTTCACATCGTCTCCTACGCCGCCGATCGCTACAACCAAAAGACCCGGTTCCTCACTCTCGGTAAAGTCGACCTCGCCACCGGCCAGACCAGCACCACCGGCAAAATCGAATTCACCGATGAGGTGTCGGCCTCGGCCGCCCTCCCGCGTCCCAGCGGCTTCACAATCGATGCCTCCGGCCAGCGTGCCGCCCTCTTTTTCCCCTCGGCCGGAGTCCCACTCTTCATTCTCGATCTCACCAACGCCACCATCGTGACCCGCCTGCCCGCCAGCCTCGGCGGCCTCGGCGTCCTACCCGACGGGCGCGTGCTCACCGAGCAGCTCATCGACAAGCGGCCTCACTTCGGCGCCGTCGATCCTCTCACCCTCAAATCGACGCCCCTCTGCTCGATCGACTACTCGTCCCTCGTCAGCGTCCACCTCCCGAAGCGGCCGGCCGACCCGCTCCTCCTCACCACCGGCGGACGCTTTTGGCTGCACGATCTCACCACCGGCCACACCACCCCCGAATTCCCCCTCCCGGGCCGCAACACCGAAGCCACCATCGCCCTGCGTCGCGGCGACCGCGTCACGCCCCTCGTCGCCCAATCCACTCGCCTCGCCTCCGACAGCACCTTGGCCAGCGCCACCTTCCTCCAAACGGTCGACCTCGCCACCGACACGCTCGGGGAGCCGTGGAGCATACCCGCGCTCCCGATCAACGCCTTCGCCGCCCGCGCCGATGATTTTGAAGCCGTCATCCGCAACGGCTCCAACGTCCGCCGCGTGCGCTTCACCGAAGCCGGTCTCACCGTTGATCCACTCCCACTCCCGCCCGCCGGACTCGGCACCGTGACGCCCTTCTTTGATCAAGCCACCAGCCAGTGGCAGTTCGTCGGCAATCAATTCCCTCGCCTCGCCCGCCCCGCCGGCGACGACGGTGCCTACCAAGTATCCACCCTCGGCTTGGATCGATTCACCCCGCCCGATGCCGCCAACGCGTTGAACCTGCAGAGCACCTACGCCTTCGACCTCTCGCGCGACGAACAGACCATCGCGCTGTATCACTTCAAAGCCGTCGCCATCATCGATCGCGCCACCAACCGCCGCCTCGCCGCCTTCCCCGTCGACACACCCTACGCCTATCGCGCCGACTACCAACGCCGCCTCGCGCTCTCCCCCGATGGGCGCACCGTCGCTTGGGCCTACACGACGAAAACCGACCAGGGTTGGCTCGACATCGTGGAGTGCCGCGACGTCACCAGCGGCGAGTTGAAATGGCGCCGCCCCTCCGCCAAGCCGCTTTACGTCATCGACCACCTCAAGTTCAGCCCCGACGGCCGCCTGCTCTACCTGCTCGGTCCCATCGGCAACCCCACCGGCGCCAACTACTTCGGGTCCCTTTTTGCGTCCACCGGTGAGGTGAATGCCGAGATCAAGTCAGTCACCGCCAAGCAGATCGTCTACAACCGCGCCACCACGCTCTTCGCCGATATCGGGACCAAAGCCATCACCGTCAGAACCCTCCCCGCCGGCGGAAACGTCAGCAGCCTTCGCCTCGATTTCCAACCGGCCAGCATCACGTTCATCGGCTCCGACCGCTTCCTCCTCGCCAACTCGGCCACCGACGAAACCTTACGTCTCATTGACCTGACCGCCGGCTCCGTCGTCGCCGAGATCTCCCTCTTCGACGACCCCCAGAAATGGCTCGTGCGCAATCCCGAGACCGGCCTTTTCAGCTCCGAAACCTCCCTGCAGGATGACCTGCGTTTCATTCAGGGCGAACAGATCACCCCGCTCGCCGCCTACTTCGACGAGTTCTACCGCCCGCGCCTGCTCGGTTCCCTCATCAAGGGCCTCTCGCCCAAGCCCGCCGTGCCGCTCAGCGATCTCCGCTACGCCCCCAAGCTCACCCTCAGCGTCGACGGTCCCTCCACCCGCGGGCTGACCGTCGAGGACGAATTCGAAACCCTCGAAATTCCCACGCCCAAAGTGACCCTCAAACTCGACGCCACCTCCGAGGGCTCGCCCATCGACGACCTTCGTATCTACCACAACGGCAAGCTCGTCGCCGGCGCCACCCGGGGGCTCTTCGTCGAGGACGACGAGGACACCCCGCCCGCCGAAACCTTCACCAAGACCGCCACCCACACCTTCACGCTCACGCCCGGCAAGAACCGTTTCCGCGCCATCGCCATCAACGCCCAAGGCACCGAATCCGTGCCCGACGAGCTCATCGTCTATTCCAACGCGGCTCCGCCCGTCGACGACACCGCCGGCATCGCCCTGCACGTCATCACCGTCGGCATCAACACGTATCAGAATCCCGCCTACAACCTGAATTACGCCCGCGCCGACGCCCAAGCCGTCGAGGCCGTCCTGCGCACCCGCTTCGGCGCCCTCTTCACCCGCGCCCACCACTACGCCCTCTACGATGCCGAGGCCACCCGCGAAAACATCCTCGCCACCCTCGACACCGTAAAACGCGAGGCCAGCCCCCGCGACGTGTTGGTCTTCTACTACGCCGGTCACGGCATCATGTCCGACGACGACGATCCCGAATTCTACCTCGCCCCGTTCGAGATCACCCAGCTCTACGGCGAACGCCGCATCATGCGCCAACTCGGCATCCCCGGCCGCGAACTGCTCGCCTACTCCCGCGACATCGCCGCGCAAAAACAGCTCTTCATCCTCGACGCCTGCCAATCCGCCGGCGCCCTGAAAGACGTCGCCGTGCGCGGCGCCGTCGAGGAACGGGCCATCGCCCAACTCGCCCGCTCCACCGGCACGCACTGGCTCACCGCCACCGGCAGCGAACAGTTTGCCACCGAGTTCCAAAAGCTC
>CAXBDS010000156.1:0-12338 GCA_963974355.1 uncultured Opitutaceae bacterium | reverse complement strand
GTGCAATTCGGTCACGTCGTCTCCGCCTACGCGTTCAGCGCTGGCATCTCCGGGCTGCTCGCGGCCAGCTTCGCCGACAAGTTTGACCGCAAACGGCTGCTGCTCGTTTTCTACGGTGGCTTCATCATCGGCACCGCGTTGTGCGGATTCGCTCCGAACTATCACGCGCTGTTGATCGCCCGTATCGTGACCGGCCTCTTCGGCGGCGTGATGAGCTCAATCAGTTTCGCCATCGTCACCGACTTGTTCGAACTGCAACGCCGCGGCCGTGTCATGGGTTACGTGCAGATGGCGTTCGCCGCGAGCCAGGTGCTCGGCATGCCGTTCGGTCTCTACATCGCCAATCACTTCGGCTGGCACTCTCCCTTCTTCTTCATCGTTCTCATGAGCGCGGTCGTCATGGCCGTCGTCACCCTGCGAATGAAACCCATCACGGGCCACATCCACCTGCAAACCGCCGAAAACCCGTTCCGCCGCATCGGCCGCACACTCGTAAAACCCCGCTACCTGCGCGGCTTCGTTGCGACGACCCTCCTCGCCTGCGGCGGCTTCATGCTGATGCCGTTCGCCAGCGCGTTTGCGGTGCACAATCTCGGCATCACGCTCGACCAGCTCCCCTTCGTCTATCTCGTCACAGGCCTGGGTTCGCTCGTCTTTGGCCCGCTCGCCGGGCGCCTCAGCGACAGCGTCGGCAAGTTCAAGCTGTTCTGTATCGGCTGCGGCATCGCGATGATTTCGATCGCGATCTACACCCATCTCGGCCTCACGCCGCTCTGGGTGGTGATCCTCCTGAACGTGACGCTGTTTGCCGGTGTCACGGCCCGCATGGTCTCCGCCCAAGCCCTGCTCTCCGCCGTGCCGGAGCCGCGGGATCGCGGCACGTTCATGAGCATCAACTCATCCGTGCAACAGGTCTCCGGCGGACTCGCCGCCATCGCGGCCGGCCTCATCGTCGTGCAGACCGCCGCCGGTCCACTCGAACACTACGGTCGGCTCGGCTACGTCGTCTGCGCGATCATGCTGACCAACATCGTGCTCATCGGCCGCATCGATCGCATGATCAAGGCCGACGCCCGAGCTGGCACCCCGGCTTGAGTCGCCCTGCCGGCCTCAAGCTTCGCCGTCCGCCCGCTCCTTTGCCGCCATCCGCACAAAATCGATAACCGCCCCCGCCGGTCCCGGCGGCCGCGGCCCCTGTGGATAAAGGACGAATAGCGGACGGGTGATGCGCAGTCCTTTCACGCGCAACTCCCGCAGGCAACCGTTGGCCAGTTCGTGCCGCAGCGCCAGACGCGACATGTAGGCAATACCCGCGCCCGACTCGACGATGCCCTTGATCGATTCCGTGCTGTCGATCTCAAGGATCACATCGAGTTGGCGCAGCTTCAGCCCCGCGCGCTTCAACCCGGTTTCGACCACGCGCCGCGTCCCTGAACCCGTCTCGCGCATCACGCAGGGGGTCGCCGCCAGATCTTCCATCGAGAGCCGCGCCTTGCCCACGAGAGGATGATCCGCCGCCGCCACCGGCACGATCTCGTCCTCGGCAAACTCTTCCGTCTTCAAATCGCGCCGCCCACTCGGGCCTTCGATCAGCCCGAGTTCGACCCGATGTGCCAGCAAAGCCTCCACCACCTCCTCGGTATTGCCCATGCGCAACGAAAGCTGCACCTGCGGGTGCTTGCGGCGAAAGCGCCCCAGCCACCGCGGCAACAAATACTGCGCAATCGTCGTGCTCGCGGCGATGTTCAGCGCGCCGGCCACCTGCAGCTGATCCTCGCTGAGGCGCTGTTCCACCGCGCGATCAAGTTCCCCGACCTGACGCGCATGGGCCAGCAAGGTCTCGCCCGCCGGCGTGAGCGTGACCCCGCCCGGAGACCGCACAAACAGCGGCTGCCGGTAGTGTTCCTCCAAGTGCTTGATGTGCTGCGTGACGGCCGGTTGGGAGATGTGCAGTCGCGCCGCCGCCCGGGTGAAATTCAACTGCTCCGCCACCACGCGGAAAACCTGCAAGCGGTAATCAAGCATGATTCGCGATTAAGCCAAGTTATCGGGCCGAGGCGAGCCTCATCACCCTCACAGCCCCAACACGGCGATCTCCCCGGCCGCCAATCCCGCCAGCATCAGCCAGCCCAGCAACGCCGTCGCAAAAGCTCGACTACCGTTGGCCCGCAACCGGGCGAAGTCGACTTGCAATCCCATGCCGGCCATCGCCATGGCCATGAGAAAATTCGCCCCCGCCAACACCTGGCCGATGACTTGGTCGATCTCACGGCGCTGCGCCGGCCAGGCGTGCAATACCAGCGTCGTCGCCACGCCGACCAACAAAAAGCCCAGCACAAACCACGGCTTCGGCACCACCACCGTCGCCTCTTCCGCCGCCGCCGCTTCCCCCGCGCCCGTCCTCCGCCGCCGCCGCTCAAAGATCCATCCCAGCACCACGACCGTCGGCACCAGCAATACGACGCGGGTCAATTTTGTCACCGTGCCGAGCTCCGCCGCTTCCGGGAAAGGCGTAATCGCAGCGATCACGTGCGCGACTTCCTGCAACGTCGCCCCGGCCATCAAACCGTATTGCACAGCCGTGAAACCCCAGTGGTGCTGCACGAAGGTGAAGATCAGCATCGCCGTCGTGCCGATGAGGCTGCCCAGCGGAATCACCAGCGCCACATCCGCATCGCGCGCCCGCAGGGTCGGCGCCGCGGCCGCCACCGCCGACCCGCCGCAGATCGAACCGTTCACCGCGATCAGGCAGGCCAACACCGGATCCAATCCGAGCCGTCGGCCGAGCCAGTTGATCCCCACCAATCCCACCACAATGACCGATGCATCAAGGATCAGTATGCCCGGACCGGCATCGCGCAGCAGGCTCAGGTTGAGCCGCACCCCGAGCAAAATGATCCCCAACCGCAACAGCTTTTTCGCCGCGAACGCGATGCCCGGCTGACCGCCCGCGGGCACCGGGCCCACCGCCCGCCAGCCCAGGCCGAGCAACAACGCCGTCGCCAACGGACCGATGTGTTCGATCACCGGCAAGTGCGCCCCGAGGAGCGCCAAGCCCGCCAAAGCGCCCGTTATGAGCAACCCCGACGGCAAGCGGGTGAACGACGATTTCATCGCCGCACTCTATCGTCTTCGCGGCCCGTCGTGAAATACTGTTAACCGATTCGCGATAACCTCAAATTATGATGGCGGGGCTAGGCCAAATCGTCGGCCTCCAAGGCACCATCGAGCTCGACCAGCAGATGGCGCAATTGGGTCATTTTTTCCCCGCCGACCCGCATCGCCGCCTCCTTTTCCAAGTCGGCGCTGGCCTCCAGCGCCGCAGCGATGAACGTCCGCCCCTTCGCCGTGAGCTTCACCAAAACCGCCCGACCGTCATCCGGATGTTTACCGGTCTTCACGTAACCCGCTGCGGCAAGATGCCCCACCAGGTAAGCCATGCTCTGCTTGGTCATCTCGGCCTGTTCCGCCAGATCCGTCAGCCGCGAGCCGCCCTCCGCGACATGTCGGAAGACCACGCTATGGGCCCGGCGGATGTCGGGAAAGCGACGCTCCATCTCGCGGTAGAGCTGCTTTTGCAGGCGACGATACGGCGAACGCAGCACGGCCCCGAGCGTATGGGCAAGGTCGGGAGCGCTGCGCCCGGAAAGTGGGGAAGGAGGACTTGACATTAGTTAGACAGACTGATCATTTAGACAGATAATCTCACTATTATGAGCCCAACGTTCATGTCCACCCCGCATTTGATCCGCCACGGCGAGGCAGTCCGTCTGCCCGTTTTTGGCACCGAAGTGGAGGTCCTTGTCGACGGCACCACGAGTCACGGCGAATCTGCCGTTTATCGCGTCACCGCTGCCCCCGGCGTCGGCGCCCCGCTCCACCGGCATACCCGGGAGGCCGAGATGTTTCATGGCCTGGAAGGCGAATTCGAACTCGTGTGCGGCGATACCGCCGTCCGGCTCGGTCCCGGCGACTTCGCCTTTGCGCCTCGCGGCGTGGCCCATCGCTTCACCTGCACCAGTGCCACGCCCGCTCGCATGGTGGTGTTCAGCACGCCGGCCGGCCACGAACGTTTCTTCCAAGACTGCGCGGCGGCCATTGCCGACGGCACGTTCGGTCCCGAAACCGGCGCGGCCATCTGCGCCCGGCATGGCATCGAATTGCTCGGACCCTAAACGCTCAGAGAAACGTCCGGCGGGGCGGGTGGCCCGGACGGCGTGAAGCGAAGACCCGTTTATAGGTTCATGCCGCCCGAGGCTTCGAGGCGCTGGCCGTTGACCCACCGCCCGGCCTCCGAACAAAGGAAGTTCACCACCCCGCCGATGTCATCGGGCACGCCCACGCGGCCGAGCGCGATGATTGAGGCCATGAAGTCCTTCGCGCCTTCGCGCTGCAGGGCGACTTTGGTGAAGTCGGTTTCGATGATGCCGGGCGCCACGACATTCGCCGTGATCTGGCGGGGGCCCAGCTCCTTCGCAAGATAACGCGTGAGCACCTCCACGCCGCCCTTCATCGCGGCATAGGCCGCGTAGCCGGGTCCGGTGAAGCGCGCCAAACCCGTCGACGTATTCACAATTCGACCACCCTCCGCGAGCAGGGGCAGCAGGCGCTGCGTCAGGAAGAACACGCCCTTGAAGTGCACATTGAGGAGCCGGTCAAAGTCGTCCTCGGTGGTCTGCGCGAAGGGCTTGTTGATATTGATGCCGGCGTTGTTGACGAGGAAGTCAAACGTGTCGCGCCGCCACGTCGCCGTGAGCGCCGCGCTCAAGGCCGCCGAAAACGCGCCAAAGGTTTCGCTGTGGCCGACATCAAGCGGCAACGCGACGGCCCGACGACCGAGCGCCTCGATTTCTGCGACCACCGCATCGGCCTCGGCCTGCCCGCGACGATAGGTGATGACGAGATCCGCGCCGGAGCGCGCGAGGTGGAGGGCGATGTTGCGCCCGAGGCCGCGCGAGCTGCCCGTGACGAGTGCGATTTTGTTTTCGTGTTTCATGATGAGAGCGAAGTTCGAGGGGTTAATAGGTCGTGAATTGACGCCCCCAACCTACCCCAAAACCCGACCCCGGCACCATACCGAGAGCTCTCGCATTATTGCCTAATCCTGCGACACCGCAGATTTTGAATCGGATAACCGGGCCAAACAATGCCTATATCATGGAAATACCGTGAATCATTCTTCGTCCAAATCGCCGTCTCAGTCCCACCCGCGCATGGTGGCACTGCTCAACGAACTCACTACCATCGAGGGTTTCGAAATGTCCCGTCTGCCCGGGGTGCGGCTGATGCGTTCCGTCCTCCATATTCCACCTTCTCCGATCACATATCAGCCCTCCATCGTGATCATCGCCCAAGGGCGAAAGCTTGGCCGCGTGGGCGCCCAGACTTTCGTGTATGATCCCGACAACTACCTCGTGCTCGCCGTGCCGATGCCGTTCGAATGCGAGACGTTTGGTTCGGCCGAACATCCGCTACTCGGCCTCATGGTCGGCGTGACGCCGGCCCTTGTGGCCGAGCTCCTCATGCAGATGGACGGGCCACCGCCGCATCCCAACGCCCGCCCTCTCGCAATGGAGAGCAGCCCGCTGACGCCAGAGTTGACCGAACCCGTGACCCGCTTGCTGGCGGCCCTGCGCTCGCCCGATGACGCCCGCATCCTTGGCCCGTCAATCGTGCGCGAGATCACCTACCGCGCGCTGCTCGGCCCGCTCGGCGCCAACCTGCGCGCCCTCGCCACCCCCCACTCCCACTTCGGCCAGATCGGTCGCGTGCTAAACCGCCTCCATCAGCACTTCGAGCAGAACATCGACGTGGAGCACCTCGCCCGCGAAGCCGGCATGAGCGTGTCGACGTTTCACTCTCATTTCAAAGCCGTGACGGCCTCCTCGCCACTGCAATACCTCAAAACCATTCGCCTGCATAAAGCGCGGATGATGATGGTGCACGATGGCCTCAACGCCGCCGCCGCCGCCCTCCGGGTCGGCTACGAGAGCGCTTCGCAATTCAGCCGCGAGTTCAAGCGCCACTTCGGCGACACCCCTGCCGCCGTCGCCGCTGACCTCCGGGCAAAGCTGGTGCGCCTCGCCTAGCCAACCCAAGGGGAGAACCCCACTTCCCCTTGACATTCTACATGAGCGAGCCTCTCCTGCAGAAGATCTAGGAGAGTCCGCCCCCAATGACGCGGACCTCCGTCCACCCGCGCCGCATTCCGTTTCGTCATGGCCAAAGAAAAATCCGACCTCCTCCAAGGCACGCTCGACATGCTCATTCTCAAAGCGCTCCAGCTTGAACCGATGCACGGCTTCGGCATCAGCGTGCGCATCCGCCAGTTTTCCGCCGAGGTGCTGCGCGTCGAACAAGGCTCACTCTACCCCGCGCTGTATCGCTTGGAGGAACAGGGCTGGATCAAGGCCGAGTGGGGCGTCTCCGAAAACAACCGCAAAGCCAAGTTCTACGAGCTCACGAAGCGCGGGCGCAAACAGCTCGAAGCGGAGACCGCGAACTGGGCCCGCCTTTCGCTGGCCATCAACCAGGTGTTGGGCGCCCGGCTGGAGGATCTCGCGTGAGCGCGCCGTGCGGCTGGTGGCTGCGCTTGCGACGCGGCCTGCGGCGTCACCGTTTCGAAGCCGACATGGCGGAGGAGATGCGCCACCACATCGAGCTCGATACCGCACGACGCATCGCGCTCGGCGAGGATCCGGCGGAAGCGCGACGGCTCGCCGCCGCCGAGTTCGGCTCGGTCGACGCCCGCACGGAGGAAGTGCGCGATGCCCGGCTCGGCGCTTGGTGCGAACAGCGTTGGCGCGAGGTCCGTTTCGCCGCGCGCTCCCTGCGCCTTTCCCCCGGGTTCAGCGCGATCGCCGTCATTTCGCTCGCCCTCGGCATGGGCGCGGGCACCGGAGTGTTCTCCGTCGCCAACGCCATCCTGCTGCGCTCGCTCCCGGTGCCCGACCCCCACCAGCTGCGCGTCCTGCACTGGGCGGGCGACGACCTGCGCATCAACTCGCTGAGCGGCGGCGACACCGCGTTCACGCCCCCGCACTTTTTCGAGCTGCGCGATCAGGCGGCGCCTCTTGCCGACGTGTTTGGTTTCATCCCGCTCGGCGAGGCCGTTCTGCGGGGTCGCCACGAGAGCTTCGCGGCCCGCGGAGAAATCGTTTCGGACAACTTTTTCTCGGCCCTGCGGGTGCGGCCGACGCTCGGGCGGCCCCTGCAACCGGGCGCCGATTTTTCCGGGACCGGCAATGTCGTGGTGCTCTCCCATGCGTGTTGGGAATCTCGATACACCAAAGATCAGAACGCGATCGGGCAAACCCTCGCGATCAATGGCGAACCGTTCACCATCGTCGGCGTCGCCCCGGCGGGTTTCGCGGGTGTCGAGGCCGGCCAGACGACCGACTTTTACGTGCCGCTGTCCACCGACTCGCCCTTCCTCTACCGCAAGATCACGTCTAACTTTCACTGGTATGTGCGCATCATGGCCCGTCTCAAGCCGGGGGTGGATGAGGCCCAGCTCGGCGCCGCTCTCAACGTGGCCTGGTCGCGCATGGCGGCCAACTTCATGCAACAGCCCCGCATACGCCTCAGTTCGGGCGACGGCGGCGAAGCCTCGAATCGCGAGGCCTATCGGCGTCCGCTCCTGCTGCTGCTCAGCGTCGTGGCGCTGGTCATGCTGGTGGCCTGCGCCAACCTCGCCGGACTCACACTCGCCCGCGGCGCGGCCCGCGAACACGAGCGATCCGTGCGCGCCGCGCTCGGCGCCAGCCGCGGGCGCTTGATTCGCGAGTCGATGGTCGAGAGCGTGCTCCTCGCCCTCGCCGGCGGCGCGGGCGGGATGTTGATTGCAGGCTGGCTCCGCCGGGGTATCGGCCATCTGCTGGCAGGTCCGCTGGGGCAACTCGACTTCGACTTCGCCACCGACCGGCGCGTGCTGGGATTTTCCTGCCTGCTCGTGCTTCTCGCCGCCATCCTTTCTGGCCTCGTGCCCGCCCTCCGCGCCGGCCGCGTTGATCCCATCGAGGGCCTGAAAAACCGGGGCTCGACCGGTGCGATCAGCTCGCGACTCGGCAAGATTCTCGTCGCCACCCAGATCGGACTTTCTCTCCTGCTGCTGACGGGCGCCGGCCTCTACGTGCGCACGCTGGCCAACATCGCCGCGATCGACCCGGGCTTCTCGACCGAGAACCTGCTCCTGTTTCGCCTCAACATCAGCGGCTCGCCCGGCGCCAACGCCGATCCGGCTCCCTACTTTGGCCGACTGCAGGACGCACTCGCCCAGCTCCCCGGGGTGCAGGAGGCCAGCCTCGTGGAGTTCCCACTGCTCTCCGGCCTGAGCAGCGGCGGCGGCGAGATGGACGGCAAGGCCATCAATCCGCGACGCCTCAGCGTCGGCGAAACCTTCTTTTCCACCATGGGCATCACCTTGCCCCGTGGCCGTGCACTGGAGCCCGGCGACAGTGAAACCGCGCCCAAGGTCGTCGTGGTCAACGAAGCGTTCGTCGCTGCCTATTCGCCGGATCGCGATCCGATCGGACGCAGCGTGCACGTGTGGGACGCCGACTGGCAGATCGTCGGCGTGTCACGAAATGTCAAATACAACGACATCCGCACGGCCGAACCGCCCACGGTCTATTTCCCGTTTCGCCAGCGCTTTTATGGCCGCTTCAAGACCACGCACCTGCACACGCCCTACTTCACCCTGCGCACGACCTTGCCGCCGCTGGCGCTGGCGCCCGCCGTGCGCCAGTTGGTGGGTCGGCTCGATCCTGACGTGACGCTCACGCGCTTCACCACCCAAGAAGACGTGCGCCGCACCAATATCGGTCGCGAACGTCTCTTCGCCATTCTTTGCGGTGCGTTGGGGGGCCTCGCCCTGCTGCTCGCCTGCATTGGGATCTACGGATTGATCGCTTACGACGTCACCCGCCGCACCCGCGAGATCGCCATCCGGATGGCCATCGGCGCGCAACCGGGTGATGTCGTTCGCCCCATCGTGCGCCAAGGCATGATTCTGGCCACGATCGGGATCAGCCTCGGCATCCCCATGGCGCTCGGGCTCGCCCGCCTGGTCGAGAATCAGCTCTATGACGTTGTCCCTTACGATCCGCTGACGCTGATGACGGTGAGCCTCGGCCTGTTCATGGTCGCCATCGCCGCCACGCTGCTCCCCGCCGTCCGCGCCGCGCGCATCACGCCGCTCGTCGCCCTGCAAAACAGCTAGGACGGTTTCCCTCGATTCCCTACCCCACGCCCAAATGTCACGCCTCACCGGATTCTTCACCCGCTTGCGCCGCAGCCTACGACACCAGCGCTTCGAAAACGACATAGCGGAGGAGATGCGCCACCACATCGAGCTCCATACCACACGACGCATCGCGCTCGGCGAGGATCCGGTGGAAGCGTGACGGCTCGCCGCCGCCGAGTTCGGCTCGGTCGACGCCCGCATCGAAGACGTGCGCGATCGCCGGCTGGGCGTATGGTGGGAACAAACCGGCCAGGATCTGCGTTTCGCCGCGCGCCAATTACGTAAGGCCCCCGTTTTCACGTTCGTCGCGATCACCACTCTCGCCATCGGCATCGGCGCCAACACCGCCATCTTCAGCGGGGTCGACGCGGTTTTGCTGCGCGCGCGGCCCTACCCTGCGGCCGATCGCCTCGTGCGGATCTTCGAGACCGTGCCAAAGGGCGGCGCCAACACCGTCTCAGGGGGCGCGTTCCTCGACTGGCAGGCCCACCAGACGCAGTTCGAATCCCTCGTCATCACCGCCCAGGAACAGTATGATCTGACCGGGTTCGGCGAACCGAAAAAGATCACCGGGATCGCGGTCTCGGCGGATTTTGAGGAGGTCTTTCAATTCCCACCCCTCCTCGGTCGCCCGTTCAACGCCGACGACGATCAGGTGGGCGGCCAAAACCAGGTGGTCCTGATCAGCGAAGCGTTTTGGCACACCCGCTTCGGCGCTTCACCCGGCGCCGTCGGCCAATCCCTCGTCCTCGACGGGGTGCCGCGAAAAATCATCGGTGTCCTCCCCGCCGGTATCTGGCATCAGCGCGACGTGCGGGTCTTCGTGCCCTTTGTGCTGACGCCCAACAGCTACCTGACGTCATTCGACGTGCATCGTGCCACCGTCTTTGGTCGCCTGCGCGCCGACGCCACCCTCGGCGGCGCCGTGGCGGAACTGCGCGCCATCAAGGCCAACCTCGATCCCACCTACCCGGAGTGGATGCACGACTGGGGCGTAGGGGCGGAGCCGCTGCAGGACATGTTGGCCGAGAATCCCCGGCCGTTCCTGCTCATGCTGCTGGCCGCCACGGGACTCGTTCTGCTGATCTGTTGCGCCAACGTGGCCGACCTTCTCCTCGCTCGCGCCGCCGTGCGCCAGCGGGAGATCGCGCTGCGCGCCGCCCTCGGCGCCAGCCAGCGCCGCATCATGCGACAAGTGATCACCGAAAGGCTGCTGCTCGCCCTGCTCGGCGGCACCGGCCGTGGCGGCTGCCGTCCATCGCATTGACGCCAACCTGCCGCTGGCGCAGGTGCAAACCCTGGCGCAAGCCATGACCGAGGCGCTCGGCCCGCAGTGGCTCACCTTGAACTTGATCAGGCTGTTCGCCGGCGCGGCGCTCCTGCTCGCCGCCATCGGACTCTATGGCGTCATGGCCTTCGCCGCCGCCAACCGCCGAAGAGAGTTGTCCATCCGCATGGCGCTCGGCACCGCGCGCGCCGACATCATGCGCCTCGTCCTGCGCCACGGCGGCCGCCTGCTGTGCCTGGGTTTGGGGATCGGCTTGGTGGCGGCAGCGGGAGCGGCCCGCTTCGCCGCCAGCCTGTTGCCCGAGATATCCGCAGTCGACCCGCTCGCCTTCGGCGCCGCAGCCCTGCTCCTGGCATGGGTCGCGTTACTCGCGTGCCTGCTGCCCGCCGTGCGCGCCACGAAGGTTGATCCCATGGCCGCGCTACGGGCTGACTGAGTCGGCTCCGCTTTTGTTCAAATCGCCGCCGCCTCTTGCTCCGGCCGGCGTCCGGCGCTTGGTTGCCATTCTCGGCTCGATCGAGCCTCCAACCCAAAGCTGAAAACTCCGTTACACTCATGAAAGTTCTCTACACCACCCAGGCCACCTCCACCGGGGGCCGCGAGGGCTCCTCCAAAACCGCCGATGGCAAGATGGCCATCAAGCTCTCCACGCCCAAGGAAATGGGCGGCAGCGGCGGCGAGGGCACCAATCCCGAACAGCTGTTCGCCATGGGCTACTCCGCCTGTTTCCTCGGCGCGCTGAAGTTCGTCGCCGGCAAGGCCAAGGTCACCCTCCCGCCGGAATCCACCGTGTCCGCCGAGGTCGGTATCGGGCCGCGCGACGATGGCGCCGGTTTCGGCATCGAGGCCGCGCTCACCATCACCGTGCCCGGCGTCGACCATGCCACCGTCGAGAAACTCGTTCAGGAAGCCCACATCGTCTGCCCCTACTCGAACGCCACCAAAGGCAACATCCCGGTCAAGCTGACCGTTGCCTGACTCCCAGCCGGCGACCCGGTTTAGCCGCGGTTTCTTCATCACCGATGTCCTCCCCCGGGCACTCCTCGTTCGCATGCCTACGAGGAGTGAGTCCATGGTCCAAGGGTGTCATCGGTGGTGAACCCTTCGGCCGCCGCGTTTATACCTTCGAGCATATTCTGAGGTGGTGCGCCCGGCTTTGAATAGGCATTATCGTGAGCATTCACGATGAAGCTACCGATCTCCCTGCTCACGCTCTCGCTCGCCACCGGTCTCACCGGCTGGGCGCAGACAACCAAACAAGCCGTTTTCGACCAAATCGACGCCTCCCAGTCGACCTACGGTGATATCGCTCTGAAAATCTGGTCTTACGCCGAAGTCGGCTACCAAGAAACAAAAAGCTCCGGGCTGCTCCAATCCCAGCTTGAGAGTGAGGGGTTCAAGGTCGAAGCCGACATCGGCGGCATGCCGACCGCGTTCGTCGCCAGCTACGGGAGCGGCCACCCCATCATCGGCGTCCTCGCCGAGTTCGATGCTCTGCCCGGCGTCGCCCAAGCCGCCGTGCCTGAACGCTCCCCCATCGAGGGGCAGATCGCCGGCCATGCCTGCGGCCACCACCTCTTCGGCACCGCTTCCGTCGAAGCCGCCGTCTCCGTCAAAAACTGGCTGAAAGCCACCGGTCAAAAGGGCACCATCCGCGTCTACGGTTGCCCCGCCGAGGAAGGCGGCTCGGGCAAAGTCTACGTCGTGCGTTCCGGCGTGCTCGACGACGTCGATGCCGTGCTTCACTGGCACCCGGGTGATGGCAACGGGGTCCGCGATCTTGTGCAGGCAGACCCGGCCAAATTT
>CAXBDS010000155.1:0-12367 GCA_963974355.1 uncultured Opitutaceae bacterium | reverse complement strand
CGCCTCTCCCGCGCCTATAACACCCAACGCAACAGCGGCCGCACCGGTTCCGGCGGTCTGGATGTCCGCGCGCTGGAAAAACCCCGCCAACTCTTCGCCTCCGCCCGCAACACCGAAGAAGCCGGCTCGCTCACCATCGTCGCTTCGATCTTGGTCGAAACCGGCAGCCGCATGGATGACGTCATTTTCCAAGAATTTAAGGGCACCGGCAACATGGAGATCGTCCTCGACCGCAAAGCGGCCGAAATGCGTCTCTGGCCCGCGATTAACATCGCCGCCTCCGGCACCCGGAAAGAAGAGCTGCTGATCGACGCCAAAAAGCTCGACGGCATTCACTTCTTCCGCCGCGCGCTGGTGCAGCAAAAGATCGAGGATGCGACCGAAACCATGATCGCGCGCCTCTCGAAAACGAAGAACAACGACGAGTTCATCTCGCTGATCTCCCGCTGAGAATTTCGCGCCCACTTCGGCGCGTTCGGCCCTTCTCGCCGGACGCGCTTTTTTGTCTCCCCGAAATCGTTCCCAACTTCCCTCTTGCCCCGTCTGTTAAAAACCTGAACAAACTTCTTTTCCGCAGCTTGCCGACGCAGTTTGCGGGTTAGAAATACCGTCGTAAAACCCTCCCGCATGCACAGTTTTTCCGAGCAATGTCTCGACATGGCCCGCTCAATGTTGGGCCACAATATCGAATCGATTCAGCCTGATGGCACGCTCGTTTCGATCCCGGGCGAAGAAGCCCGCCCGGATGAACCCGGTCACGTCGCCTACGCACTGGGCGAGTTCTACCGCGCCACCGGCGAAACCACGCTCGATGGTCATGACCTGATCGACCTCGCCGCCCGCTGTATCACGGCGCAGATGTTCACCGAGCCTGCCGCCGAAAACGGCCTCGCCTACGCCTCGCTCGGTCTCCTCTGCTTCGGCCCGTCCAAAGAGCGCAATCCTGTCTGGGAGCGCCTCGTGCCGGAGACCCAGGAGCGCATCGACAAGTCGCTCCTCCACCGCAGCGATTACGACAACCACTGGCAGGCCTTCAACATCGCCAAGGCCGTCACTCGCTTCAGCATGGGTCTCTCCAAGAAGGACGAGACCAGCCGCCTGATCGAGCGCGTCGTCGAGCGCATCAACCGCACCAGCTCCAATGGCTTCTTCGATGATTCCACCGAGGGCTTGGGCGGCAACTTCAACCTCTACGGCGTGATGGCCTTCGTGTTCATCCGCTCCGCACTGCAGTTGCACGCCAACAGCGGCGTCCGCGACCGCAAGCTCCCCACCCTCCGCACCTACGCCGAGAAGTATCTGAAAATGATGCCCGACCTCGTGCGTGATGACGGTCTCGGCTGGGCGTTCGGTCGCGCCGCCGGTGCCTATGGCCAGATGCATTGCATCAGCCTCATCCTTCAGGGTCTGCGTGACGGCTGGATCGCCGACGACCAGAAGCCGAAGTATTTCGACCTGCTGCGCCGGCTGTTCGTATTCTTCTATCAATCCTACCTTGATCAGGAGCACGGCTTCCTCGATCTCCGCGACGAAGAGCGCACCGCCTACAGCTACCACACGACCCGCATGGCGAACTTCGACGCCGCGCGCTATCTGTGCCAATGGTCGCGCCTCGCCAAAACCGTGCAAATGCCGGCCGGCGCCATGGCGAAGCAAGAGACCACCCGCCCCACCGGTCGTTTTGTCATCTTCGACAAATCCAACCGCAAGGAGCAGGGTCTTTTCCTCTATCGCGACCCGAAGAGCGGCCTCCACGCGCAGATCCCGCTCATCAGCTCCGGCGGCACGGTGACCGCCGACTCGTTGCCCTTCCCGCACAGCCCGGGGGTCTTCGATTGGCCGAATAACATTTACGCGCCGATCATGCTCCCCGAGCTGACCTTTGGCGACAAAGTCACGGTGCCCGCTTTCTACGGGAAGAACTGCGTCACCGACCTCGGCCTGCGCAACAGCTTCTACTTCCGCTACGAGCAACCCGATCTGATCGATACCAACGAGGAGTTCCTCAAAGGCGTCGGCAGCGTCAAGGTCCAGTGGAACTTCGCCGGCGATAAACTCTCCGTCGAATACGCCTATACGGTGAAGCAGCAGATCCAGTTGGACCACTTCCGCTTCATCCTGGCGATCGCTGCGCCGCACTCCCGCTATCAGGTCGCCGGTTCGCTTGCGCTCGGCCCGGAAGGTCACCGTTGCAACGTCACCAAGGACGATTTCCAAGGCACGTGGAAAGAAACCGAAGTCGTTTCCGGCGATCCGACCTACCGAACCAACTACGGCAAGATCCACTACCTGCAGACGCTTTCCCGCGACCACGCGCTCATCATGCGACCGGGCCACGTCTATCGTCTCGCGGTCGAGTTCACGCCGGACGTCACCCGTCTGGAAGGCTGAGAAGGTATGCGCTCGGCGCATACGGGATCGCCCTGTCCACAGCCCATGACGAGCCCCAAGCCGGCCACAATTCCCGCGACTTCGTCCCGGCGCCGTTGGCCGGCGGTGCTCGTGGTCGGCTCGTTCTCATCGGACCCTTCCGCCGTGAGCGCATCGCGGCGGACAACATCCTGATTCCATGCTCTCGCGCCGGGTCATTCCCTGCTTGGATGTTCACGCCGGTCGCGTGGTCAAAGGCATCAAGTTTCTCGAACTGCGCGATGCCGGCGACCCGGTCGAAAGCGCCAAAGCCTACGACGCTCAAGGTGCCGATGAACTCGTGTTTCTCGACATCACCGCATCGAGCGACGGTCGCTCGATCATGCACGATGTCGTCGCCCGCACCGCCGAGCAGTGCTTTATGCCGCTCACGGTCGGCGGCGGGCTGCGCACGGTGGCGGATATCGAGACAATGCTACGGGCCGGCGCCGACAAGGTTTCGCTCAACACCGCGGCGATCAATCGCCCGGACCTGATCAAGGAATCTTCCGAGCGCTTCGGCGCCCAGTGCATCGTGCTCGCGATCGACGCCAAACGTGAACCCGACGGCAAATCGTGGCGCGTCTACACCCACGGCGGCCGCCACCCGACCGAACTCGACGCCGTCGCGTGGGCTCGGCAGGCCGTCGAACTCGGCGCCGGCGAGATCCTCCTCACCAGCATGGATGCCGATGGCACCAAGGCGGGCTATGATGTGGCGCTCACCCGCGCCGTCAGTGAGGGCGTGACGGTTCCGGTGATCGCCAGTGGCGGAGCCGGCGAGCTCCCCCACTTCGCCGCCGCCCTCGATGAAGGCCGCGCCAGCGCGGTCCTCGCGGCCAGTCTCTTTCACTTCGGCGAACTGACCGTGTCGCAGGTAAAGCACTACCTGGCCGACCGCGGCATTCCCGTGCGGCGGACATAAAAAAGGCCGCGCCCGCCAGGGCTCGGCCTTGAAAAGAAACGCGTTTGCGAGTCCCGGCGGTCAAGCGGAGGCTGCGACGCTGCCCACACTGTGGAATGTCGCATCAGCCGGCAGCACCGTGCGCTCGCAGTAGTCGCCAAACTCTTCGCCAGGTAAACGATCCGTGGCGTAGGCCTTGATCAACGGGCGCAGATACTCAACCGCGTCTTCCATCGTGATGCTCGGCGAAACCAAACGGTTCAGGCGCGTGCCATTATATTTGGCTCCGAGGTAGAAGGCGTATTTACGCGGGGCTTTACCGACAAAACCGATCTCGGCGAGATACGGACGGGCGCAACCATTGGGGCATCCTGTGACGCGCAGGCTGATCGCATCGTCGCGCAGCCCCGCTTCCTCGATGATGACTTCGAGTTTCTCGATCAACTCGGGCAAAGCGCGCTCGCTTTCCGCCAGCGCCAGGCCGCAGGTGGGCAAAGCCACGCATGACAGCGCGTTCAAGCGCAGGCCACTCCGGGCGTTCTCCTTATCCAAACCATGCTTGGCCAAGATCGTTTCGATGATCGGCTTCGCCGCCGCGGTAACCCCGGAAATCGTGACGTTCTGCGAGGGTGTGAGACGGAAATCGCCGGAGTGGACCTGGGCGATCTCGCGCAACGCGGTCTTCATCGGCCATCCCTCCACATCTTTGATGCGGCCGCTCAAAATGTGCAGGCCATAAAACCAGGTGCCGTCGACGCATTCGTGCCAGCCGTGAGGATCCTGAATCGTGGTGAACGCGAAGTCCCGGGCCGGGCCGAAGGTGACGCCGGAGCGTTGCTCGACCTCGCCCTTGAACCACGCCACGCCACGATCCTCGATCGTATACTTGAGGCGGGCGTGTTTGCGATTCGTGCGGTCGCCGTAGTCGCGTTGCGTGGCGATGACGGCCGCGCCCACGGCGTTGACCTGGTCGCACGCGATGAAGCCGATCACGTCGCCCAAACGCGGGTGCGTGGCTTCGTTGCCGTGGCTCATGCCGAGGCCGCCGCCGACGCTCACGTTGTAGCCGACGAGAGCACCGTTTTCGATGATGCCGATAAAGCCGAGATCCTGGGAAAACACGTCCACGTCGTTGGACGGCGGCACCGCGAAACCAACCTTGAACTTGCGGGGCAAGTAAGTCGGGCCGTAAAGCGGCTCTTCTTCGGGCTCGCCCCCGGCAACCAGGGTATCGTCGAGCCAGATCTCATGATAGGCGCGCGTCTTGGGCAGCGCGAATTCAGAAAACGACTTCGCATGCTCATACATCTCGCTGTGCACCGGGCTGCGCTCCGGATTGGCCGGAGCCATCACGTTGCGGTTCACATCGCCGCAGGCCGCGATGGAGTCGAGCAACGCGTCATGCATGCCCTTGACGAGCGGCTTGACGTTGCCCTTGAGGATGCCGTGAAACTGGAAGGTCTGGCGCGTCGTGAGACGCAGCGACCCGTTCGCCTTTTCGTCCGCGAGACGGTCCAACACGAGCCACTGCGGGGCCGTGCAACGCCCCCCCGGCAGACGGACGCGCAACATGAAGGAAAACGCCTTTTCCAGCTTCGCTTTCCGGCGCTCGCTACGCAGATCGCGATCATCCTGCAGATAAAGGCCGTGGAATTTCGTCAGCTGGCCATTGTCGTCGGAAATGGCGCCGGTGCTGGTATCCAGCAATTGCTCGGCAATGCTGCCCCGCAAGAAGTTGGAGGCACTTTTGATGCCTTCGTTGGCAGCCAAAGGCGTGGGAGCGTCAGAATCGGAAGTCATGGGAACGGTCAGAACTAGGCAGCCTCAGGAGGAGTTTCAAGACTGTTTTAAGTAATAAAGGTAAGTTAGTAAGGATAAGCGCACGGACATGAAAAAGCCGGCCTACCCGCGGGTAAACCGGCTGAAATTCAAGCACGCTTCAAGTCGAAGCGGGCGAATTAGTAACGGTAGTGCTCGGGCTTGTAGGGACCATTCTCGGGAACACCGAGATACTTGGCCTGAGACGGCGAAAGCTTGGTCAGCTTGGCGCCGATCTTACCGAGGTGCAGGCGAGCCACCTCTTCGTCCAAGTGCTTCGGCAGGCGGTAGACGCCGGCCACGTAGCTCTCCCGGTTCTTCCAGAGGTCGAGCTGCGCCAATGCTTGGTTGGTGAAGCTGGCCGACATGACGAACGACGGGTGACCGGTGGCGCAACCGAGGTTCACCAAACGACCCTCGGCGAGCATGTAGATGTTGGGGCCGCCTTCGAACGTGAACATGTCATACTGCGGCTTGATGTTCGTGCGCGTGACGTTCTTGGCCTTGATCAGCTTGTCGACCTGGATCTCGTTGTCGAAGTGACCGATGTTACAGACGATGGCTTGGTCCTTCATCTTCGACATGTGGTCGAAGGTGATGATGTCCTTGTTGCCGGTTGTCGTGACGTAGATGTCGGCCACGCCGAGAGTGCTCTCGGTCGTGTTGACCTCGAAGCCTTCCATGGCGGCCTGCAACGCGTTGATCGGGTCGATCTCGGTCACGATGACGCGAGCGCCGAAGCCACGCAGCGAATGGGCGCAGCCCTTGCCGACGTCGCCGTAGCCGCACACGCAGGCAACCTTGCCGGCGATCATGACGTCGGTGGCGCGCTTCAGACCGTCGGCGAGTGACTCGCGGCAGCCGTAGAGATTGTCGAACTTCGACTTCGTGACGGAGTCGTTCACGTTGATCGAAGGGATGAGCAACTTGCCCTCTTCGTGCAACTGGTAGAGGCGGTGCACGCCGGTGGTGGTCTCCTCGGAAACGCCCTTCCACTCCTTGGCGATCTCGGTGAAGATCGTCGGCGTCTCGGCGTGGATCTTCTTGAGGAGATCCTTGATGACCTGCTCTTCGTCGGACTCCGACTCGGTATTCACCCAGTCGCTACCGTTTTCGAGCTCAAAGCCCTTGTGGAGCAGCAGCGTCACGTCACCACCGTCGTCGATCACCATCTGCGGGCCGAGGCCGTCGGGGCCCACGAGCGCCTTCCAGGTGCAATCCCAATACTCGACGAGCGTCTCGCCCTTCCAGGCGAAGACCGGCACGCCGGCGGCCGCGATGGCGGCGGCGGCGTGATCCTGCGTCGAGAAGATGTTGCACGAGGCCCAGCGCACGGTGGCGCCGAGCTCGACCATCGTCTCGATGAGGACGGCGGTCTGGATGGTCATGTGCAAGGAGCCCACGACGCGGACGCCGGCGAGCGGCTTGGACGGGCCGAACTTTTCACGCACGGCCATCAAGCCGGGCATCTCGTGTTCGGAAACGTTGATTTCTTTGCGGCCCCAATCGGCGAGGCCGATATCGCGGACGTGGAAGTCGGCGTTGGAAGGAGCGGGAGCGGTGGAGGAAGCAGACATTATTAACTTAAAACTGAAGGGTGTTTATTTTACGGCGGCGCGGAGAGCGGCGACCTTGTTGGTCTGCTCCCACGGGAGTCCGGCTTTGCCGAAGTGGCCGTAGTTGGTGGTCTCGCGGTAGATCGGACGCAGCAGGTTGAGCTGTTTCACGATCTCGGACGGACGGAAGCCGAAGACCTTGGTGACGGCTTTGGCGATCTTCTCATCGGCGAACTTGCCGGTGCCCATGGTATCAACGAAAACACTGACGGGTTCCGGATGACCGATCGCATAGGCGACCTGCAGCTCCACCATGTCGGCGAGCCTGGCGGCCACGATGTTCTTGGCGACCCAACGGCACATGTAGGCCGCGGAACGGTCGACCTTGGACGGATCCTTGCCCGAGAAGGCACCGCCGCCGTGACGGCCCCAGCCACCGTAAGTATCCACGATGATCTTACGGCCGGTCAGGCCGGTATCCCCCTGCGGGCCACCGACGACGAAACGGCCGGTCGGATTGATCAGGAACTGCGTCTTCTTGGTCAGCATGCCCTTCGGGATGACCTTCTTGATGACGTTGTTGATAATAAACTTCTCGATCGTCGCGTGGGAGACGCCCTCGGCGTGCTGCGTGGAGATAACCACGTTCTCGACGGCGACGGGCTTGTCGTTTTCGTAGCGGATCGACACCTGCGATTTCGCGTCCGGACGCAGCCACTTCACCTTGCCGCTCTTCCGCACGCGGGTGAGTTCGCGGCCGAGGCGGTGGGCATACATGACCGGGGTGGGCATGAGCTCAGGCGTCTCATTGCAAGCGTAGCCGAACATCAAACCTTGGTCGCCGGCGCCTTGCAATGCCGTCTTCTTGCCCTCGGCCTTCTTCGCGTCCACGCCTTGAGCGATGTCAGCGGACTGCGCGGTGAGGTAGTTGTTAACAAAAACGGTGTCGGCGTGGAAAACGTCGTCGTTGTTCGTGTAGCCAATCTCACGAATCGCTTCGCGGATGATGTGGCCAACGTTGATAACATCATCGAGCGGCTTCGTCTTGCCGGTCTTCTTGTCTTGGAGTTTCGGGATGGTGATTTCACCGCCGACGACGACGACGTTTGACTTCACGAACGTTTCGCACGCCACGCGGCTGGTGCGGTCGATTGCCAAGCATGCATCGAGGATGCTGTCGGAGATAAGGTCCGCGACTTTGTCGGGGTGGCCTTCGCCTACCGACTCGGATGAGAATACAAAGGATTTTGCCATACGGGGTATCAGAGGGACGGTGAAATAGCCTTCACGGCAAGCCAAATATCAACGTATCCGAATTTAATGATATGAAAATTTCGTGGCTAATTCCCTCGATTTGGCGACCCCTGCGTTAGCTCGGCGGCCTCGTCCTGTTTCGAAGTAACTCCCTCAGGAAGCGCGCAATGCGCGAAGATACGTCGGCGATTTTCCGGGGAATAGGCCTCAACGCCCGCGATTGAGCCTTTGCCGCCCTCGTCGTCCCGCACGGTCACGTGTCCGCCCTTCCCATCTAAGGTATCCTGCTGCTTCGCGCCTGCGTGCGGGCGATCCTCCCCACAACAGGGCACCAGCGACGTCGACCGTCAACGGCCTCGGAGCCGGCAAGCTCGCGCGAGCCATCGACTATAACGTCATTTTGAGGGACGTTCATTTGCCGGAAATGGATGAGCCGGAGGCCACGCGTGAGTCGTACACCGCCGCGCCTACACACGGCCCGCCCCACGTCATTGCCGACACCGCCGACGCCATAACCGGGGACCGGGAGAAATGGTTGGAGTCAGGCACGAATGACTACTTGACCAAACCGCTGCGGAGCGAAGATTTGCGCGGCGCTCTGATGCGCATCCGCGATTCCCGGCGCAACCGGTGATTGTGCTTCTCTTCGAATCTGCTTAATCCGTCTTCCATGTCCGAGAGTCCCCTTGTTGATCCCGCCGCCATCCAGAACCTCCGCGAACTGGGCGACGACGAGTTTCTGACGGAAATCATCGGTATCTTCACCGACGATACGCCGAAGCGTATGGATGAGCTGCGCACCTCCTTCGCCGCCGGGGACAGTGCTACGTTCGTGCGCGCCGCCCACTCCGTGAAGGGCAGCTCCAGCAATCTCGGCGCCGAGCGCCTGCGCGTGCTGGCGGAGAAACTGGAACAGGACGCCAAGACTGACGGTATCGCTGGACTCGATACGCGCATCGCCGTGCTCGAAGAGACCTTCCGCCTCACCGCGGAAGAACTCGCAAAATTGGCGTAACAGTCCCCCCCTACCGAAGACGCTGCCTTCCGTGACCTATCGAAAGTAGCCCCGCTGCTTTTCACTGATGGGCAAGGACGTCCGCTCCATCACCTGCAGCAGGTCCTCCCAAATCGCCCGCTTGGAGCGGTTGGACCCATTGCGCAAAATATAGCTCGGGTGGTAGGTCACGATGACCGGGACCCCGCCAAAATCACGCCAACGGCCCCGCACCTCACCGAGGGTTTTAAATGCGTTCTCCCCCAGCAGGCCTTTCGCCGCCGTCGCCCCGAGCGCGACGATCACCTTGGGACGGACAATGGCCAACTGAGCCTGCAGGAAGGGTAGACAAAACGCCAACTCCTCGCTCGTCGGCGGCCGATTCCCGATCTGCTCCATTCCCGGCTCGGTGGGCAACTGCGGCCGCCAATTCATGATGTTGCCGATATAAACGGCCTCACGCTTTAGCCCCATGGCGCCGATCATCTTGGTCAATAACTCGCCGGCGGGCCCGACAAACGGTTCCCCTCGGACCTCCTCTTCAGCGCCCGGCGCTTCTCCGCAAAAAAAGATATCCGCGTCCAGGTTGCCGACTCCGAGCACCACCTTTTTTTCCGGACGCACGTGCTCACGACACACCGGGTGCTCCGTCACTTCGCGATTCAGCCAAGCCCACTGGGTCGCCTTGTCCCCCTCGGGTAGCGACACGGTTGGCGGGTCCGGTAATGCGCGAACCACCACGGTTGGTTTGGGCGCAATGGTTGACTTTGGCGGGGGGACGTAAGCAGGGACCCGCTCGTCCAAGACTGGCGCCGCCTTCGGTGCGCGCGCCGCCAACACCGCCACCGCCTCGCGCAAGCGTTCCAAAGACTCGCCCGGCACCACCACCGTCTTCAGGCCGTGAGCCTTCAGGCGAAGCAGCTCTTCGGTGAGCACGGTGAGGGATGCGCGCATATCGGTTTTCAGGCAAACGCGGGCGGAGAAGCGAGCGCCGAAGCGGTGAATTTCTCCACGTATTTGCCCAGCAAATCGAATTCCAGGTTCACCGGATCGCCTACCTTCTTGGTATGAAGATTGGTGACTTGGAGGGTGTGCGGAATCAACCAAACGGCGAACGCGTCGCCGTCAACCTCCGCGACCGTCAGAGAAATACCGTCGATGGCGATGCTGCCTTTTTGCACCAGATAGCGCCCCATGCCTGCGGGCGCCATGATCTTTAAAAACACGTCTTTGCCTCGCGTTTCGAACACCTCGATCCGCCCTACTCCGTCGATGTGTCCGGTCACAAAATGCCCGCCGATCTTGCCGCCGAAGGCCAGGCTGCGCTCCAAGTTAACGCTCGCGCCGACACCGGCAGTCTCCAGCGACGTCAGCCGCTTGGTTTCTTCCAGCACGTCGAAATCCAGCGTATCCTTGCCAAAGGCGGTCACGGTCAGACAGCACCCGTTCACCGCGATACTGTCGCCGAGCGCCGCGCCTTCGAGGGCCTGCCGCGCCGCTACCCGGAGCAACCAGCTTTCGGGCCCGGCCGCGAACGACACCACCGTCCCCGTTTCCTCTACGATTCCAGTAAACATCTTACGACAAAGAGAGAACGTATTCCTTGGCCGGGCAAGGCCTGTCCCGAGTTTCGCCGCGGACTAGCGCAATTTCACGCGCATGACGGACGTTTCCCCTCCCCGACTCGCCAGCAGCACAAACTCGTTGCGGGCGGCATCGGCTTCGATCGCGGTCAACCGCTCCACCGCGTCGGCAAACGTTTTGATTGGCTGGCCGTCGATTTCTAAAATCCAATCATCAAGCTGCAGCCCCGCCGTCGCGACCGGCGTATTCGCCTTCACGAAGTGGGCCACCACCCCGCGCAAACGGATGGGGGTCTGCCGTCGATTTACCCCGTCGGCAAACACGAATTCCCGCACCGTGAGCCCCAGCTTCTCGAAATAGTGCCGCTCCGCTTCGATCGGGGTCTTCGGGGCTTCCGTCAGCGTCACCGCCAAGTTCACCCGCGCCGAACCACGCAATACCGTGAGGTTCAATGTATCGCCTGGCTGACGCCGGTCGATCTCCCGGTCCAAGTAGGCTGCGACCACCCGATCAGGTTTAAAGGTCGGCAACGGCCGCCCATCGATCGCGAGCAAAATATCGCGCGGCTGCAGCCCGGCGGCTGCAGCCGGGCTCGCCTCAAGCACCTCGCTGATCACCAAGGCGGCCTGCCCTTCCAGATTCAAGAATTTGGCGACTTCCGGATCGAGCGGCTCTACCCCGTTCGCGCCCAGCCACACCATCGGTCGGCCAAAAACGTTGGCCGGCACTCGTTCCAGATACGGCACGATTTCAGGCGCCAACTGCACCGCGGCCGATTCGTCACCGTTGATCAAAACGATCGGCTGCCCCCCTCGAAACCGATTGGAAAGCATGATGTAGCTCTCGCCGAAACCGCCCGCCGCCAAACCGACGAACTCGCCCGCCGCATTGAACGCCGGCAAACCGGGCGCCGCGACATCGGTCAACGCGATCGCGGTGCGCATCGGCAACGCCTGCACCAGACTCACTCGCCCTTGCAGGAAATAGGGTAGAAAATTTTCATCTTTTTTGCGCAAGCCGATGCCCCAGATCTCCTCCGTCATCTGCGGTTCGCGGGCCGGATCAGCCGCGAGGAAATCGGTGATGGGCCGCAGCCCCGCTCGACCCGATTCCGCAATGCGAATGAAATGCCAACCGGTGAACGCATCGCGCCCCAAGTATTCGGCCGTCGAATACTCCGTGGCGGATTGGCCCGGCCGATACACCCGCCAATCTTGCAGTTGGTCGGGAGAAAAGCGCTGACTCACAGCCGCGCCCGGCAGGACGACCAGACCTTCATCGTCCGCCACCACGCCAAAGCTGATCGCCGGACGCCGCTCCAACTCGGTCTCGGTGGTGTATTCCACCGCCACGACCGTCTTCAGACGCTCCGGCCACAAATCCGCCACCGCCGCCTCCGCCCGCGCGGCGCTCCCCGCGACGACCAACACGCCGACTGAAAGCACGAGGAACGCGGCGTGCCCTCGCGGCAAAAAGCGCGCCCCAAGGCGTGGAAGCGACAAGAAAGAAAAGACAAAACGAGGGAGGCGGGACATCATGGTTTAAGCACGTAAAGCGAAACACGGTAGTTGCGCCGGGCCTCGATGAGCACCGACTGCGGCGCCGCGGCATAGGCGGTGGCCGCCGCTTTCACGGCGTCGAGGGTGGTGACTGGCTCGCGGTTGATGGTGGTGATCACATCGCCCCGCGAAAGACCGGCGACCTGCGCCGGGAAACCGCGTTGCACGCCGATGACCAGCACGCCTTCCGCGTCCGGCAACTGGTTCTCTCGCGCGTAAGTGCGGGACACCTTCCGCACACTGAGGCCCCACGCCGGCAACGACGCTTCCTCACCGACCCGGCTGACCA
>CAXBDS010000154.1:0-12368 GCA_963974355.1 uncultured Opitutaceae bacterium | reverse complement strand
TTCAATCTGCTCCGGGCGGGCCCCCGCCGCGATCGCCCCCGCCCGCAC
Source organism: uncultured Opitutaceae bacterium (assembly GCA_963974355.1). Taxonomy (GTDB): domain Bacteria; phylum Verrucomicrobiota; class Verrucomicrobiia; order Opitutales; family Opitutaceae; genus Actomonas. The sequence continues at coordinate 12,320 of CAXBDS010000154.1, read as the reverse complement.
CTCGGCGGCATTCGTCCCGATGATGCAGGCGAAATCTTGCGCGCGCAGCCCGATCTCAGCCCCCAGCCGGCGGTGATGGTCCGGCGCGGATACCCCGAGCTCCTCCATGTTGCCCAACACGTAGAGTCGTGGTCGATCATCGGTCACGAGAGCGTCAAACGCGTGCAACGCGTCGCGCATCGAGTCCGGGTTGGCGTTGTAACAATCCAGATAATACAGGCGTTCCTTGTCCTCGCGAATTTCGCCGCGCAGTTTCGGTGCCTTCCAGTCCAACAACCGGCGCTGAATCGCCTCCCGCCCCACCCCCAGCCAGAGAGCCGCGCACACGGCGAGGACGGCGTTTTGCGCCATGCCATCTGAAACGCGGCGCATGGTGAATACCATCGGCGGTGGCATGCCGTAGGCGATCGCGAGGGCCGTCTCCGCGTCGCGATGCGTCACGGTAAAATAGGTGCAGTCCCGCGGCGGCTCGGACGGCCGCAACACCTCCGCGCGCGCGATCCGCATGGTCCGCACGCCCAATGCACGAAAGGGGCTGAACGCCGCACAATCCTCCGGGAAGATCGCGATGCCGGTGCCTTGTGTGGCTGCGGCCAAACCGGCCTTTTCCCGCGCCACCCCCTCGATTCCGCCGAGTTCCTCGGTGTGCGCATTGCCCACCATCGTCACCACCGCCACGTCCGGCGCGATCATGTCCGCCAACGGTGCCATTTCGCCCGGCGCGCTGATCCCGGCCTCGATCACCGCAAAGTCGTGTCGCGTGGCGTCCAACTGCGTCAATGTAAGCGGCACACCGAGGTGGTTGTTCAAATTGCCTTCGGTCGCCCACACGCGGTCGCCCAGCAACAACGCCAAGAGGTCCTTGGTCGAGGTCTTGCCCGCGCTCCCGGTGATACCGACGACCGGCTTCCCAAAGGCGCGTCGATGTTCGCGGGCGATCAGATGCCAGGCCGCCAACGGATCCTCCACCACGAGTTGCGGCAGCTCACACTCCGGACGCGCCTCGGCCACCAACGCCGCTCCCGCGCCGGCCGCCCGCGCCGCCGCCAGGAAATCATGCCCGTCGCGCTGCGAGGTGCGCAGGGCCACGAAGACTTGTCCTGAACGAAGCTTGCGCGTGTCGAACCCGAACCCGGTGAGAGGCGCCGCGGGCACGGAGGTCCATGTTCCGGACGTCCAACGAGCAAGGGTTGCGGGTGTGAAGGTGGACACGGAGGAGCAGATTCGTCAGCGCGGCTTCAGTTCCTTGATCCCGATCAATTCCCGCACGACCTGGCGGTCGTCGAACGGAATAACGGTGTCGGCAAATTCTTGATACGACTCATGTCCCTTGCCCGCGATCAGCAGGCAGTCACCGGGTTTAGCCATATCGAGGGCGAGGCTGATCGCACGCCGGCGATCATCGATCCAAGTGATCTTCGCGGGATCGGTTACGCCCGTTTCCATGTCGGCAAAGATCTGCTTGAGATCCTCCCGGCGGGGATTGTCGGCCGTCGCAAACGCGAAATCCGCCTGCTCCTGCACGGCCGTGGTCATCATGGGGCGTTTCGCCCGGTCGCGATTGCCGCCACAGCCAAAGACAACAAGGAGCCGTCCGGGGGTCACCGGACGCAGCATCGTGAGGGCGTTGCGCAACGCATCGTCGGTATGGGCGTAGTCGATGAGGACGTTGAAGGACTGGCCTTCGTCGACGGATTCCATGCGGCCGGGCACGCCCGAGAAGGCGCGCAGCTTGGCCAAAAACACGGTCGGGTCACGGCCCAGTGACCACGCGGTCGCGATGACGGCCAATAGGTTGCTCAGGTTGAAACGCCCGATCAAGGGCGACTCGATACGCAGCGTGCCGTCCGGCCAGATCAGCCGAAAGCGCGTGGACTTGAATCCATATTCGACGTCCTCGGCGCGCACATCGGCATCGGCGGTTTCACCGTAGGTCACTTGACGCACGCGCGCATCGACGAGTGGCACGAGACGGCGACCGTAAGCATCGTCGAGATTGATCACCGCGACTTTCGGCAATGAACCGTTGGCGCCCGTGAAGAGCCGCGTCTTCACCTCAAAGTAGTCGTCCATCGACGGGTGATAATCGAGGTGGTCGCGCGTGAGATTGGTGAAGACCGCCGCGCCGAATTGGAGGCCGAGCACGCGCTTCTGATCGAGTCCATGCGAGCTCACTTCCATGACCGCCTGCTTGCAGCCGGCGTCACGCATCTGCGCAAGCATACCAAAAATGTCCACCGCTTCGGGCGTGGTCTTGAAGGACGGCACCGAACGCGCGCCCAGGTCGTAACGGATCGTGCCGAGCAAACCCACGCGTTGATCCGGGCCGAGCAAGTGACGCAGCAGATAGCTCACGGTCGTCTTGCCGTTGGTGCCGGTCACGCCGACCACGTCGAGATCGCGATCCGGGAACTTGTAGAAACGCTGGGCCACGCGGGCGAGTTGCGCACGCGGATCTGCGACTTGAATAAACGTCACTTTGGCCGGCACTGAAATCGGCAGCTTCGCCGTGACGACGGCGACCGCGCCCCGGGAGATCGCCTCGTCGATGTAGCCCGACCCGTCGGTGCGCAACCCCGGCAATGCAAAGAAGAGGTTGCCCGGCACGACCCGCCGGCTGTCCATCACCAGTCCGGAGATGGGACGATCAAGCGACCCCTTGAGCGCGAGGATCTCATCCTCGGGAAAATAGTCGGAGAGCTTGGGAGCCATTTTGAAAACGCGGTTATGAGCGAGCTTTTCGCGACGATCCCGGGCAGCCGGGCGCGTGCGAAACGCATTGATGAGTGAGTAATTGGGCGTGAGATATCCTATCACCGATGGCCTCCTTTCGCGACCAGCTGGGTGCCTGCCGGGTCGAGGACGGGTTTAATGTCCAAATAGGGAATGAGTTGTTCAGCAACGTGCTTGAAACCGGGGACCGCCACGGTGTTGCCGTAGGCGACTTTTCCGCCCGGCACCCGGGCGTCGTCGACGATCACGCTGATCACGACCCGAGGATCGCTGGCGGGAAGAAAGCCGACGAAAGAACCGACGTGATGGCGCGTCGAGTAGCGCCCATCCACCAGCTTTTGCGCCGTGCCGGTTTTGCCGGCGATCTCGTAACCAGGAATTTCAACGTCGCTTGCCGTGCCGCCCAGCGTCGCAACGCCGTGAAGCATCTTCGCCATCTGTCGCGCCGTCGTCTCTGAGATCACGCGGCGACGCGCCATGCCGCCGAACGTGTAAACGGTGTTGTCGCTGGCGTCGCGGATTTCGCGGATGAGTTGCGGCTGCATGAGTTCGCCCCCGCTCGCGATCGTCGCCATCGCGTAATGGATCTGAATCGGCGTCGCCGAAATGCTGTAGCCGGCCGGAATGCGGGTGATGTCGATGCCACTCCACTTCGACGGTTCATTCAACAGACCGGCACTCTCCGCGCCGAAAGGGAACCCGCTGTCTTCGCCAAAGCCAAAGGCGCGAGCCTCGTCATACATCCCCTGTTCGCCGAGCATCATGCCGAGCTGGGCGGCGCCAATGTTGCTCGATCGGGAAATGATCTCGGCGACCGTGAGCGGGTGATCGTAGTGGTGATCGTCCGGCATGAAGCGACGCATCTTGCCCTTGTATTCGATCCCCGGAATGGAGCAGTTGAACTGGGTCGCGGGCGTCACCAACCCGCGCTCCAAGGCACCGGAAGCGGCCACGATTTTGAACGTGGAGCCGGGATCGACGAGATCGGTCACCGCGTAGTTGCGCTGCACCGGAATGGGCGCTTCGCCATACTCGTTGAGGTCGAACGTCGGGTAGTTCGCGAGGCCGAGGATGAAGCCGCTCCGCGCATCGCTCACGATGATCGTGGCGTGTTGCGGACGCATTTCACGGGCGATGCGGTCGAGCTCGGCCTCGATCGTGTGCTGCACCACCGAGTCGATGGAAAGCACGACTTTGTAGCCATCGGTCGCGGGCACCTCGCGGGAACGGAACTGCGCGAGCTCGCGGCGCAGGCCGTCCTTCTCGCTTTCGCGCCAGCCGTCGAGACCACGCAGGTAGAAATCGGCATAACGCTCGATCCCCATCACGGGCGTTTCCTCCCGGTTGACGTAACCGATCAAATGAGACGCGAGCTGGTTGCGCGGGTAGGTGCGACGATAGGTGCGATTGCCGTAGACGCCCTTGATGCCGAGTTCGAGGATCTTGGCGTAGGTCGATTCCTCGACGGCGTCACTGAGCTTGGCCCAACGGATCAAACGCGGCTCCTCGCCCACTTCGGCATCAAGCGGCAGCGGACGCTCCTTTTGGCGAAACACGCCCTCCAGCGCGGTCCACGGTGATGTCGCGCCGCGCGCGATCCGCCATGCTGACCAAGGTCGCGCGATCCCAGACGTGCAGGTCAACGAGTCGCACCCCGATGCCCGCGAAACAGCCCACGACCACGGTCGTGAGCAGCACGAGGCGATAACTGGAAGCGAATCCTTTGGTCACGAAGTGAGGCGGCGGAAGGGTTAGCGACGATCCGCGACGCGGAAGGAAACGGCGGCGTCACGCGCCCCGATGCTGGTGGTGAAGATTTCAATGTTGCGACGAGCCAGCAGACGCTCCTCGGGCGACTCGGAAACGCGGACCAATTGCTGCTCCTGCGGCCGCACCAGTTGCAGCGCCATCGCGAGATTCTTGCGGTCCAGTTTTTCGGGCGACTGCTCGCCCGCGATCAGCGCGTGAGTCTCGGCGATGCGACGTTCGAGGCGGGTGATCTCGGCATCGATGCGCTTGGCATCGTTGGCCGAGATCGAGATCTGGTGGCGCAGCCAAACCGTGCCCAGACCCACGGATCCGCTGAGGCAGATCATCACGAGGGTGAACACCAGTAACTGGTTAACGAAGGCTTGGTTTCCGGTGGATTTCATGGCGGCGGTCGGGTCGGTCTAACGAGGCAAAAAGGGATTCAGAGTTTGCGGAGCGCGCGCAGCTTCGCGGAGCGGCTGCGGGGATTGACGGCGAGTTCGGCCTCGCCGGCGGTGATGGGCTTGCGGTTCAGCGGTTCGGCGAATTTCTCGCGCAGGTCCTGCGGGGTCGCGTCACGGGCATCGACGGGTTGGCCGCAGAGGTGGCGGAAAAATTTTTTCACCGGGCGATCCTCCAGCGAGTGGAAGCTGATCACGGCCAGCACCCCACCCGCGTTGAGGCGGGTAAACGCCGCGGGGAGCATGCGTTCGATGGCACCGATCTCATCATTCACCGCGATGCGGATGCCTTGGAAGCTGCGCGTCGCCGGGTGAATCTTCATCGTGCGGCGCTCGCGGGCCGGAATCACCCCGGCGATCAGTTCCGCCAAGCTCGCCGTGCGGGCCAGCACCTCCGTGCCGCGCGCCGCGTAGAGCGCGCGCACCACTTGGCGCCAATTCTTCTCTTCCCCAAAGTCACGCACCGCCCGCACCAGCATCTCTTCGGTGGCGGTGGACAACCAGGTCGAGGCGGGCACGCCGTGGCGTGGGTCCATGCGCATGTCGGCCGGCGCATCTTGGCGAAACGAGAATCCACGCTCCCCTTCGTCGAGTTGGAACGACGATACACCCAAGTCAAAAAGGATGCCGTCGAACGTCCCGATCTCCAAATCGGCAAGGCGCCCGAAATCCGTATCGATCAACTGAAATCGTTCGCCGAATTCAGCGCTGAGAGCGGCCGCGCGAACCTGGGCCGCCGGATCCCGGTCGAGCCCGACCACGCATACGCCCTCGGAGGCGTCGAGCAGCGCCCGCGTATGCCCCCCGCCGCCGAACGTGCCATCGAGCAACCTCGCCCCTGCCCGAGGAGCGAGTAGGTCGAGCACCTCGTGGAGCAGGACGGGCAAATGGCCGGGTTTCATGGCGTAAGCAGAAAGGTCAGGCCGCGTCGCGCTCATGCCGGGGTTTACGTTGAGAAGTGAAATCGACCGCCTCGCCGTCATGCACGGCGTGACCGACCGGGGTGAATACATGCCCGGCGGAGGGCGGCAGCCCGCGGCGCAGCACGCGATCGCGCAAGGCACGCGCCAGCGCCGAAAAACGGCGGCCGGCCCCGAGGCCGGTCGGCGTCTGCGCCGGGAGAGGATTCGGGGACGGTGAAAAGTCTCGTTTCATCGCTAGATCCCGAAGCGGCGCATAAAGCCCGCCTGACTGGCCGGTGACGTTTCCGCCGCCATTTCATCCCACTTACCGGGACTATAGATATTAAATTTGCTCAGCACGCCGCTCATGACCGCGTCCTTCGTGATGCCGGCCCGCGACCGCAACTCGTCGGAGAGCGCCACGCGTCCCTGCTTGTCGAAACTGAACGCCTGCGCCACGGCGAAGAAACCGGCGATATCGCGTTGTGCTTCGGCATCGCCCATCGGCACTTCCGCGACTTTGGCGTAGAGCTTCTCCACCTCGGTGGGAGGCAAAACCGTGATGTAACCCGCGGGGTTCGGCACCGCCAAAAACGCGTCGTCTGATGCGTGCGCAGCCCTCCATGCCGACGGAATCGTGAGCCGATTCTTGTCGTCCAACCCGTGCCTAAAAAGGCCCGTGTAGAAAGGTTTGCCGAGTGTCGCCATGGGTGAGTCGCCGCGAAGGCTGCTCCAAAGTGCCCCATTTCAACCCACTTTCTCCCCTTTGGGTCAAGAAAAGACCCTCGATAACCCCCTATTCGGGCAAAAACTTATTCACATCGGCCAACCGGGCCGACCTGCCGTTACGCAGCTCTCTAACGAAACAGACCGGCGCCTAGCCGCCTTGGCGTCCTCCGCAGTGCGTGGGCGGGCCGTGACATGCTCGCTCGCTTTCGCCTTCGCGACAGGCCGATCACCCCATCCCCAGACACCTTGATCCGTTCATCCGCAAAAAAGTTTCACCTGACTGTGACCCCACGGAGGTTTCTCGCATCGGATAGGTTGGCCTTCATCGCCATGCTCGCTCCCCAACGACAACGCATCATGAAGACACCCCCACGCAACGCGGTCGCGGCCTCTTATCGCCAAATCCTGCTCGAATTCATCGATCATATCGATTCCGCGCTGCGCCCCGGTTTCGATTTCGACGGGTGGCTCCGTGCGGCCTTTTCCAAGCGCCTCGATTTCGGCACCACCGAACGCCTCTACTTCCGGGAGGCATTGATGACGTGGACGCGGTTTCGGGGTTGGCTATTGCCTATCATGGCCCGCGATCCCGCGAAAGCCGTCGCGGTGCTCTGCCTGTGCCTTCCGCCGGGCAAAGTGCGCAAAACCTTCGGCGCGGGGCTGAGCCTGCCGGACGATGTTCGTCGTCCGCTGCCCAGTCGCGATGCGTTGCAAGCCATTGACCCCGCGGGGTTCTACTCGGTCAGCGAGCTGCTGCCAGCGTGGTTGATCGATCAGGCGCCTTGGGCATTCGAAGACGGTGTCATCGAAAAGTGGTTTACTCCCACGCCCATGTGGATGCGCTGCCGCCCCGGCACAAGAGAAGAGGTCGTAAAACGGCTGCACCCGCTCAAAATGCCGGTTCGCACGCACCCCTTGCTCCCCGACGCCTTGGGCCTTCCCCCGGATTTGGACGTATCGGGCTTGGCTCCTTATCGCGCCGGTCTGTGCGAGGTTCAGGACATCGGCGCCCAAGCGATCATGGCCCTGTGTGAAGCCACCCCCGGCGAGGTCTGGCTCAATACCTTCGCCGGTCTGGGTCGGCATGCCCGCGCGTTGGCCGATCTTGTCGGCGAGCACGGGCGGGTCGACGCATCTGACTATCGTAAAAACGAGATGCGAGCGCTTGATCTGGGCCTTCCTCTCCACGCCCGTCCCAACATCCGCGTGGTCGATGCCAAAACCGGGCCCGGCGGTTACGACGGTGTATTTGCCTTCGCCCTTTCTTCCTGTTCCGGGCTGCTGCGACACCGCCCGTGGCTCTTTCACCAAATCGATGCGGCGACGTTCGGCGGCTTCGTCGAAGACCAACGGCAACTTCTGCAAGAGAATGCCGCCCGCGTTCGTCCCGGGGGAAAGCTGGTCTACGCGGTCAGTTCAGTATGCCGATGGGAAACCGAAAAGGTCGCCCGATGGTTCCTGGATCGTCATCCCAAATTCGAGCAGGTCCCGCCGACCCCGGCCCCCGGTCTGGCTCGCGCCGTGTCAACCGGCTGGCGTATCCGCCCGGAGGATATGGACGGAGACGCACGGTATTGCGCCGTCTTTCGCCGCCAGGCCCGCCCTTCGCCCACCGGCAAAAACCGTAGCGCATAGCTCGGTGCCTCCCTGACCGGCCGGCCGGCCTTTGCGCCGGCCCAAAACAAATCCGCCCGCATCGGTGAGATGCGGGCGGCAGGCATAGGGGATGCAAGCGATCGTCGACGCCCTCCGGCGAAGGTTACGAAGGCTAATTGAAAATGGGACGCTCGGTCGTCGGTCGTTTTGAGGCGCCGCGCTCCCGCCGAAGGGACCAGGCGGACCATTCTAAAATCGCCCTGTAACGTTCTGTCATCAGGCGTGACGTTGGCCGCGAGACCCAAGCCGTCAGAACGAAAATCGTTACGGTCAGGTAAAATGCCCCCGCCGAAACCGCCGCACCTCCATTACCCCCGATGATCGCCGGACCGCCCACTCCCGCGTGTCACGAGTCTAGGGAACCCACGGCGTCCAGATGATGCCCAGTTGGTGCGACGCCTGTTTCACTTCGAGCGCGTCGTAGGTTCTCACACTACCATCAAAGAACACGAGGCTCGTGCGCCCGCCATACCGCGACCCCACGTGAGCGGCCTGTCCGCGGGCCCGGAATACATCGGCCGCGCTCTCATTCTCCCCCGGCACCTTTTCGTCGTCGCTCGTGCGAGCCTCGGCCATAAAAACGACCTTCGCAGGATCAGGCAGCGACGCATAGCGCAGGCCTTGCTCGCGCAACCGGCTGGAGCTAATCCCCAACGCGGCGGCGGCATCTTTGTTATAGAGCTGGGAATTGATAAAATACCCCGTCGGCACCTTGTTGCCGATCAGGTCCTTGGCCCCTGCGCTCTCGGTGTCACGAATCTCGGCTCCCGGGGCATGGAAGAGCGAGCTGGTGAAATCTCGGATATACCTGCGCCTCGCTTCGTTTGTCGCCCCCGGCAGCAGATCGCGCAGCGGGCTCTCCCCGGCATAAGGCGGCAAAACGTTATACCATGCTTTGTCGTTAATCTCGTGCCCGACTTGGTGCCACCACGCGAAATCTGCAGGATCACCGACCCCCGGGATCTTGCCTTTGTAGTCTCCTTCGACCGGCAAGGCCCCATGATGGTCGGCCTGGTAGAGCAACATCGTGGCCCCCCACTGCCGTAAATTGCTCGCCGACGAGGCACGATAAGCCGCGATCCTAGCCCGCGCGGCTCCGAGGGCCAACAACGCGCAAAGCACCACCGCCACCCCGATTACGACCAACATTTCCGGCAACGAAAACGCCGCCGTTTGCCGCCGGTTTGTCGCATCCCGTCCCGGGCATTGTCGAAAGTTCACCATTCCCGCCACGCCAGCTGTTCCCCCCGACAACCGTCCACCAAAAGAGTGTTACAGCCACGTCAAGTTATGGGTGACCCCAAACGGCCATGGGGCGATTAACCTATTAACTTATAATCGATTGTAACATTATAGCGAATTGCAAAAAACCAACGATAGTCCCCTTGAGGTGGCGCTTTCCTTAAGATAAAAAGAGCCCGCTTTTCTGGTCACGCGCTCTCCCCTTTTTCTCATGTTATCGTCCACGTCGCTCTCGCCCTTTTCCCGAGCTCTCCGGCGAACTGACATCCAACTGGACATCAGCGTGCTCCTCCCGGACCCCGCCCTCGGCGAGCTGCTACGTGAAGCCCTGCATCGCAACCTTACCTGGAGGGTCATTGCCGTGTGCACGTCGGCTCAATCGCTGATCGCCACCTTGCGCGAGGAGCCGGACTGCGGGTTGGCCATTCTCGACCCATGGTTACCCGACGTCCGCGGCGCGGAAGTCGTCGAACAGTTGCACCAACTCCGCCCCCGCTTGCCCGTGCTGGTCTACACCTCTCGATCAGATCCGCTCACGATCGACATCCTGCTGCGAGCGGGAGCCAGGGGGGTGATCGAAAAAGGCGGACCGTTGTCGGAATTGCTGGAAGCAGTGCCGCGCATCGCCCGCGGCGAAACCGTCTTCAGCGCCAGCGTGGCCACCGTGGTGCGGGATCAGGTTTCTCAGGTCGTTGCCCGGTTGACGTCACGTGAACACGACATCGGCCGGCGTCTGGTCCAAGGCGACGATGTCGCCACCATTGCCGCCGCGTTGCAGTTATCGCCCCGGACTGTATCCAACACCCGGAGACGAATCGCCAGTAAGCTGGGGATCGATCCCAAAGATCGCCGCCACCGGCCGGAATGGCTTACTTGAAACCGGACGCGCGGTTCACTTCCCCTTCGTCTTCACGGAAAAAGGCGCCCCGCCATCGGAGCGCCTTCGCCGCCACTAAAGTCTGAAACGGTGTCTGCCCAAGATCAGGGGACGCGCACCACCAGGTTGCCGCCTGTGATCACGAGCGTCGTGCTCGCGGGCACGGTGCCACTCAGGGTCGCGTTGTTGGTGATCGTGCCCGTGACACTGGCGATCACGTAATCCCCCGTCGGCAGCGAGCCGGCGCCGGTGACTGCCACGACCGAACCGGAGTCCAGCGTGAGGTTGCCGCCCACCACGATTTCGTCGCGCGTGCTGGTGCCGTTGAAGTCGACCGCATAGACACCGTTGGCCGCCACGGTGACGTTACCGCCGAGGACGAGCGTGCCGATGGCGTTGATGCCCGACTCGGTTTCAACCCCGTCGGTCAACGCACGCTCGCCGGGGGCGATGGAGCCGTTGGTCGCGGTCACGTTGCCCGACACGGTGCCAAAGCCGGCGAGCGCCGGTTCCGTCGTGCCCGTTTGCGCCAGCACCACGCTGCCGCCGAACGTCCGCCCCGAGGCGATCACGAGGTCGCTCGTCTCAACGGTCATCGTGCCGGTGTAGCCCGAAGCGTTGCCGTTGATCACGAGCTTGCCGCCGCCCGTCTTGCCGAGCGCCGCGGAACCCGTGAGGGCGCCGGTGAGCTCAAGCCGCTTTTCCGTGCCGTTCAGGTGGATGTCCGCAGCCGCCGCCACGTTGATCGCCGTCGCGAGCACCGCGCTCTGGGCGTCCGCCCCGGGGTCGTAGCGCAGACCACCGTTTTCGCCGAAGCCGGCGCCGCCGATCAAGCCGGCCGGAACGTCCAGCGAGCGAGCGGTCGACTTCAGCTGGATGGCCGAGAAGAAGCCGTTGTCCTTACCGATCTGATACACTCGCGGCGTGCTGTAGCCATCGGAGTTGGAGCCGATGCGCAGCTGGCCCCCGGCCTCGATCGTGAGGGAGGCGACGTCATACAGCTCGGCCTGCGCCGACACGTCCAACACACCTTGGTTGATCTTGACGCCACCAGTCAGGGGCTTCGCGTAGCGGCTGAACGCGAGGTAGCCGGTGCCGTCTTTCACGAAGTCGCCCGCGCCGGAGATCTCTCCCTGGAACCGGGTGGTGACTTCCTCGCCGGCAATGACCTCGGCCGCCTGGTCGACCGTGAGGGTCTTGCCCGAGGCGATGACGAGGAAGGCGTTGTTGACGCCGGCCTCATCGGGATCAGGAGCGTTGCCATCCAACAGCGACACCGTGGCGTTCTCGCTCAGGTTCAACGTGCGCTCCTCTTCGTCGTTGGTGAAGAGCAGCGGGCCGGTGCCGAGCGAACCGCCCGACGGAACCGTGAGGGTGCCCCGGCGGACGTTGGTGCCGCCCGTGTAGGTGTTCGCAGCGTTGCTCAGGACCAATTCGCCCTGGCCTTGCTTGCGGAAACCACCGGAACCAGTGACCGCGGCGGACAGCTCAAGGTAGCCGCTCGCGCCCCGGGCATAGATTTGGTTGCCGAGATCGGGCCGGCCTTGGGCGTCGAGATCCACGTCCATCGGATCGAGCGCCGCCAGCACCACTGGATTCTGCAGTTCGACCTCGAGATCCGTATCGATCGCGAGCCAGCCACCCTCAAGCGTGACGCTCGGATCGCTCACCAAAGCGGAACCAAACAGATAGGCACCGTCGCGGTTCAACAACAACTCACCGTAGGCGGTCGGCGCGGCTTCAGTCTCGGGACCGTTGACCGTGATGGCCGCCGTGTGGGTCGGGATGCCGTTGATGGTCACGGCGAGCGCACCGCGGTGAACCACGGTCTCGCCGGTATAAACCTTCACCGCGTCCTGGAACTCCTGCTCGCCCGTGCCGGACTTGATGATATCGCCGTCACCGACGATCGCACCGCGGTAGCTCGTGCCTGTGCCATTCTGGACCAAGGTGAGGATGGCACCATCGATG
>CAXBDS010000153.1:0-12388 GCA_963974355.1 uncultured Opitutaceae bacterium | reverse complement strand
GCGATGATTTCACCGTCGTGCCGCCAGATGTAAGCGAGAGCCAGGCCGGCGGTGCCTTGTATACCCACATTCAGGGTGGTGCCGGTGCCAATCGTGATCGAGAGAGAGCTGGGGAGGGCCTGCGTGATGACGAGCGGCGCTGCCACTTCGAGCGGGGCGCTGGCAAAACGCGATAGGTTCATTTGCCCCTCGGCCAAATTCGCATAGCCGACCTCGACCCGATATTCCCCGGCATCTGTCGGCGTGGCGGCATCGAGCTGGAGGGTTGAGCCCGTTTGCCCGGGCAACGTGGCGCCGTCCTTGGCCCATTGGTAGGTGAGCGAGGTCGCGGAGGATCCGGTGGCTTCGACGGAAAACGAAACTGCGGCACCCGCGACCACTAGCTTGGGTTGAGGTGGACGGGTGATGACCGGGCGCTCGATGACCGTGAGTGCGGCCGGTTCGCTGGTGCGGACGTGTCCGAAACTGTCGGTTACCGTGACGCGGTAGATGCCGGAGTTACTGGGCGAAAGTGTATTAAAGAAAAGTGTGCCGGCCGGGGAGGCGGTAGTGAGACTGGAAAGTCCCAGCGAGGTGTCGTTGCGGAACCATTCGACCCGAACGGGAGAGGAGGTCGAGGGAGGGAAGGTGACGCCCGGTGTGAGCGTCCAACGGCTGGAAGGGCCGGGAACACTGACGGTGGCGACGACGATGCCTGCGCTGCCGACGACGGGAGTGGGGAAGACGGTCAGCGGGAACTGGCGCGTCGTGGTGCCGACCGCGTTGGTGAGCGTAAGGGCGTAGCGATTGAGCGTGCCGGCCGGCGCGTCGATGGCCGGCGTGGTAAAGGTAGAAGACGTTGCACCGGGGATCGCTGTGCCGTCGGCAAGCCATTGATATGTGAAAGGTGCGTCACCATCCACGACGGCGGACAGCATGGCCGATTCCCCTTGGAAGATGCAGTAGAGGCTCGGATTAGCGGCGTTCAGGATCCGGGGGGCGTTTTGGGCGCGGATCCCCGGCAAGAATCCGAATGCGAAGGCCGCGACGAAAACGACGTAGGCTGGAAGGCGAAGACTTTGGCTATGCATGATGACTTCATCCTTCATGACAGCCGACGCGCCCGTTTCTGCTATCTCGACCTCTCAAAACGGGAAAAAACAGGCTGCGCCCGTTCAGTCCAACAAAACCTCGGTGCGGCCGCGCAGGTAGCGCTCGAGCTGATCCTGCAGACTGGCGACCTCTGCGGCGGAACTTGTTTGCTTGGCAACCGGTCGATTCAACACGGCGGCGAAGGCGGTCCGGTCGGAGGCAAGCAGCGTGGGAAACCACTCCTGTTTTAACGGGTAGCCTTCGTCACGGGCGAAGCAGTAAAGGCTTTTCAAATACACGACATCCGGCCGGCCGCCGGCGGCGAGTGTTGTGAAGACGGTTTTGAGCAACGCGTAGACCGATTCGCGTGATTCCTCGGGCACATTGTTGCGGGCGACGAGGGCGGCGAGCTGGCTGGCGGCGGTGAGCGCTTCGTAGCTGCGCCCGAGGTCGGGTTCGCGGTGGATCAAGCGCACTTCTTTGACGAACCACGTGGTGCCGCCGTCGCGGGCGCCTTCGAGCACGAAGGAGGCCTCGTCGAAGAGGTCGAGCGGCACGTGCGTCGCGGTCGGTTTTTTGGGCACGCGTTGCTGCACGCGCACGGTGCCCTCCGCGATCGAGAAAACCGTGTGCTGCTGAAACGATTCCGACGGCGGGCGTTTGCCCAGCACCAAACCCTCCAGCGCGCGCGTCGGACCGGGCATGCGAAATCAGGACACGGATTCTGGGGGAGCGGACACCTCCGACTGCACCGGAACCTTCGTTGGCCAGCTTGGCACGACCGTGCCGCCGGAGATGATGAATTTCATGCCTTCGCCGACGCTCATATCGAGTTCCTGCACGTTTTCCTTGGGCACGAGGACGAGGAACCCGGAGGTGGGGTTTGGGGTGGTGGGCACGAAGATGCTCCACAGCTCACGATCAGTGCGTTCCTGCACTTCGCCTTGGACGCGATTGGTGAGGAAGCCGACGACCCATGAACCTGGACGGGGAAATTCGATGAGCACGACTTTTTCGAAGACGTTGCGCTTTTGCGCGCTGAACGTTTCGACGATCTGTTTAACGGTGCGGTAAACGGTGCTAACGCCGGGGATGTTATTGATCAGCCGTTCCGTGAGTTGGCCGAAGTAGTGACTGAAAACGTAACGCGAAAGGTAGCCCAGCAGCGTGACGAGAATGATGACGATGATGGTCGCGAGGACGTTCCACACGATCTCCAACGAGGGCTGGTTTCGCAGCGATTCAGGAACATAAAAGAACAACAGCTGCCGGAAACTCCCGCCCACCCGTCCGACCAGCCAGGAAAAGACGACCCACGTGACCGCGAGCGGGGCGAGAAGGAGCAACCCGGAGAAAAACGCATTGCGCAGCGTGAGTAGGGGAGACGCAGGAGGTTTCGGAGCGGCGGCGGACATGGATGTCTCGCTACGGTGCGCGCTTCGTCTCCCGCCGCAAGTGCAAGCGACCGGCTTGATCAGGGGCTTTCTGGAACCTGGTAGATCTCGACCAAGACCTCGCCGCTTGCGTTGCACTCAGAGTGAACGGTGATCGTATAGGCGCCCGCCGGGAGGTTGGTCGCGTCGGCCAAATTCCGAGGCGCGGGAGAAAGTTGCAGGTCAGAGGCAATGGGGAACGCGCCGACCAGCGCGGTTTGAAAGTTGACGTATTCCCGGTAGTTTTGTTCGGCGCTTTTACCGTCTGTGACCACGGCGGCAAAAGCCTGGCCGGGGGGGGCGGTTCTGACCAAGGGAATCCCGTGACGTGTAGATGGGATCGTCGAGCGGCTGAGCGACGCCAAAATCGGCCAATGCGGGACCGACCACCCGGATCACGACCGGTTGGCCCCGGAACGACAGGGCTGCCCGCGGCGCGAGCACGAATCCCAGGGTCGCAGAGGGAGTGGCGGGCGAGAGGGAGACCCGCGTCGAGAGATTGAGTAACCGGCGGCGGTCAGCGACCCCGACCTGCACGAGGAGCGGTGACGTGTCGTGGTATTCGGCGTGGCCGCTGAAGGTGGCCCGATAGGAGGCGGAGTCGGATGCGCTCGCCGACTCGATGCGCGGTTCGGGAGTCGATGAGCTCAGCGGGGTGCCGTTTTTGAACCAGATGACGTTGCTGAGCGCGCCGAGGGCAGCGCTTGGACGCAGGATTAGGGTGGCTCCGGGAGGGACGAATTGAGCGGGTTCGGGTTCCACGGGCGCTGCCGTGATCACGAGCGGGCGGGCCCCCAACTCGAGCGTTACCGGTGATCCGGGTCGGAATGCCTAACTGAACGGCGACGGTAGGCGTCGGCGTTTGCGCGGCGATTTCCGTAGAGACGAAAAGCGCCCACAGCAGCAGAATTGGAAGCCAGTTCCGGGCGCACACGGTCGGGGAGAGCATCACGGCCGGGCAGGGGAGGCTGCCGGTCTAGAGCAACGGATCGGTCACCTCGTAGATCTCGAAGAGGCTCAGACCGCCTTGCCCGGAGGTGTCGCTGACTTGGAAGGTGTAGGGGCCGGGCGAAAGGCTGATCACGACCACGTAGTCGCCAGAGGGGGCGGTAAGTGGAAATGCGCCGGCGGCAGCGGTGATTTCGGCCAGGGCGTCACTACGGGCGAGACCGGGAAACTCGATGCCCTGACCGGAGGTGGAGAACACTTTCACGGTCGGTCGCGCGGCGGTCTTGACGCCTAAATCGTTGAGCGTAGGGCCGACGGCGCGAAGCAGGAGCGCTTTGCGTTGATCTCCGTCAATGACGGCCCCGACGATCTGGGGTGTGCCGTCGGCGGCGAGTTGGAGGCGCGCGGAATAGTTGGCGAGTTGGCCTTGCTGCACAACGTCGAGGCGGACGCCGGGGCTGAAGACATTGGGACCGAAATCACCGGTCACGGTGTAGTGGCCGCGATCGGCGCGGGACGCGTTGGGCAGGGTGAGGGAGACGGAGGTCGCGCCGGGAATGGCCGTGCCGTTTTTGGTCCATTGGAGGGAACCGGAGACGGGAGGGAGGGCAGTGAGCGTGACGTTTTCACCAAAGGGCACGCGGACGCGGCTGGGGCCGACAGGAGCGACGATACCGTTGGTGACGTCGAAGCTGAGGGACAGGTGGGTATTGTAGCGGTCGGTTAGGCGGGTGGCGACCGTAGTGACGGGCGTCGGCCCGGCAGGGGTCCCAGCGTAGGGCTGCCAAACGGATTGACTCGGGCGGTAGAAAATAATGCCACCGGAGGTGGACGTGACCGGGGTGGCGACCGCGACCACCGCGGTCGCGGCGGTCTGGGCGACGGCCTGGCCCGCGAGGAGCAGAGCGAAGCAGGGGACGAGACACAAACGGCCAAGAGAGCAGATCATGTGAGGCGTGATTTAGGGGGGATCTATACGCCCGCCGGAGTGTTTTTGAAAGCCAATTGCATGTTGCAATTCTGGGCGGTGAGCAGGGTCATGGCCCGTTTCTCGGCGGCTCGCATGCGACGCTTTTTAGCGGGGGCGAGGTCGTCATACCCGGCGAGGTGGAGCCAACCATGGATGACGTAGAGGGTAAGCTCGGTGTTGAAATCGGCGCCGTGGCGGCCGGCATAGGCGGCGGCGGTATCCGCCGAAACACAGATCTCGCCGGCGGTGCCAAAGTCTGAATCGCCTTCGAAGGTGATGACATCGGTGGGGGTCGGATCGGCGAGAAAGTCGGCATGGAGTTCGGCGATGGCCTCATCGGTGAGGAATACCAGCGAGAGTTCGCCCTCCGGCACGGCTGCAACCGGTGGGTTGGCCGCGTTGGCGCGCGCGCGGGCGGCGGCCGTGAGATGAGGCAGGTCGGCCGCCGTAAATCGGAACTCCGAATCCAGAAGGGCGATGGCGCGTTTCACCGCGCGGCGATCAAAACGCAGGCGCGGGTGGGCGTTGTTGATTTCGATGGTGCGCATCGGGAGGTAAAAGGCGAAGAGACAGCGGGGGCGATCACGACCCGCGCGGGAAGCGGGTCCAAGGGGAGACGTTTCGTCTATTTTTGGCCCGCGGTCGACTCCCCGGTGGATTCGGGTCCGGGATAGGCGACGCGCGAGTGCAGCATGTTGAGCAACGTGAAGTTGAAACTGCTCTTGATCTTGGTGACCTCGGCAAAGGTGAGCGGGGACTCGTCGAGTTGGCCGTCCTCGATGTAGTTACGCACGATGTTGTCGATGAGTTCCTCCAGATTTTGCGGACTGAATTTGGCGAGGGAACGCGAGGCGGCTTCGCAGCTGTCGGCCAGCAGGATGATGGCGCTCTCTTTGAACTGCGGCCGCGGTCCGTCATAGCGGTAGGTGGTCTCGCTGACGGGGACGGGTTCGAGGCCGGGAAGGACGGGCTCCTTCGGCATCGGGCCCAGCGGGAAGGGGGCGGTGCTGGCGCCGCTGACGCGGCGGTCGCGCGGATCACGCGTTCGATCGCGGCTCATGGCGCGATGGAAGAAATAACGGATCAACGTGGTGCCGTGATGTTGGCGGATGACGTTGATCACCACGCGGGGGAGGCGGTATTCGATGGCGAGGTCAACGCCCTCCTTGACGTGGCTCTTGATGATGAGGGCGGAGAGGGAGGGGTTGTTGTAGTCGTGCGGGTTGATGCCCTCGCGCTGGTTCTCGGTGAAGTATTCCGGCTTCACCGTCTTACCGATGTCGTGGAAGAGTGCACAAACGCGGGCGCGCAGGGCACTCGCGCCGATGGCGTTGGCGGCGTTTTCGGCCAGTTGTGCGACCACGAGCGAATGGTGATAGGTGCCGGGCGCCTCCATCTGGAGACGGCGCAGGAGGGGGTGGTTGTAGTCGGAAAGTTCGAGCAGCGTGATGTCCGTCGTGCGGCGGAACAGGGACTCAAGCAGCGGCAGCAAACCGATCACGACCACGCCGGTGAGGACGCCGGTGGTGAGGCCCGCGCCCATTTGCTTCATGACGGTCAGCGCCGGCAGTTGGTCGACGATGCCGATCAAGAGCGCAAAGACCGCGACGCTGACGCCGCCGAGGGTCGTGGCGCGCACGATGGTGCTGCGCTGGCGGGTCTGCTGCACCGAAAAGATCGCGATCATTGACGCGAGGAACGTGATCACCAGCAGATCGAGGCGGTTGCCGTAGATGACCCCGGTGAAAATCGAAATCAGCAGCGCCATGAACACGGCGGAACCGGCGTCGATCAGGATCGCCACGATGAGCGGAGCCAGCGCGGTGGGGGCGAGGTAGGGCAACAGCGCGGCGGCGGCGGAATTGGTGATGAAGTAGGGCAGCCCGCCGAGCGCGTAGCTGGTGCGCACGGCCGCCAGATTCAGGATGACCACGAGGGCGAGCAGACCGAGACGGCTGTTGCTCAGGAACGTTTCCTTGTCCTCCAAGCGAATGTAGAAAACCGAAGCCATGACCATGGCCAACACCAGCAGGGTGCGGCCGAAGAGCTGGAGGCCGTCGTTGAGGGCGGTGCCGCCGCTGGCGAGGAGGAACTGGCGCTGGGCAACGAGCATTTCGTATTGCTCGGGCGTGACGCGGGTGCCGGGTTCGATGATCGTGTCGCCGCGCTGGACCTCGACCGTGACCGGTTGCAGGTTGGCGAGCGCCTGCTCCTGCTGGAGCCGGGTGGCGGCCTGATCATAAATCAAGTTGGGCGTGATGCCGTTCCGAAAGAGCCGAAAGAGAGCGAGCGTGGTTTCACGGCCAATGCCCTCGGCGGCGAGATTAATGCGGAGCAGGGTGAGCGCGTCTTCCAAGGACTCGACGGCCTGCGAGGTGACGTTTTCGTCGGCCCCGGCAATTTGGAACACCGTGACCT
Source organism: uncultured Opitutaceae bacterium (assembly GCA_963974355.1). GTDB lineage: Bacteria > Verrucomicrobiota > Verrucomicrobiia > Opitutales > Opitutaceae > Actomonas. The sequence goes on along the minus strand of CAXBDS010000153.1, from coordinate 5,548 downwards.
GACCGCTACCGGTGGCGGTGGCCAACGAGTTGTTGTCGTGCACGCCCTGGGCATAGATCTCGCGCAGAACGACGAGCGCGTTTTCGACGATGGCGAAACGCTGGGCGGCGTCCGGCAGTCGGAGCAGCGCGGATACATCCTCGACGGAAGCGCGATAGGGTCCCTTTTCGTTGAACGCCGCGACGATGGCGGCGAAGGCCGTGCGGCGCTCCGGGGTGGAGGCGCCCCCGCTCGGGTAGGTTTTTTCAAACGCGGTGAGGTCGGTGAGGAGCTCGCCGATGTTGATCTCGAACTGGTGCAGCGGCTCGAACTCCAACCGGTAGACCGGCGGCACGCGGTCGCGGATCTGCTCACGCAGCTGGTTGGTCTTTTCCTCGCTGACGTAGCTGAACGGCACGCTGGCGACGATGCGCACCGAGGCCGACTGGTTGGGCAGCACTGGTAGGTTTACCGTGGATACGCCGACGAAGCTGATGAGCACGATCGAGGCGACCGTGGCGAGGAAGATGAGGGCGGCGATGATGCGGCTTTTTTCGAGAAACTCGACGAAGCCGGTGGGCGCATCGCGCTTGCGCACACGTTTCGCGGGACCGCGCAGAAGTTTGAATTTGGGCAGCACGGGCGAAATGGGTTCAGGCGGATTCGGCAGGGCCGTCGGCCATGGGGTTTTGATAGCGCTCGTAGGCTTCGATCATGCGCAGCACGAGCGGATGACGCACGACATCGGCGCCACTGAATTGATGGAATGCGATGCCGGGAATGTCGCGGAGGATGCGGCCGACCTCAAGGAGGCCGGACTGGCGGGAGCGCGGCAAATCGATCTGTGTGACATCGCCGGTGACGACCATGCGGGAGTCTTCGCCGAGGCGGGTGAGGAACATCATCATTTGTTCCGGAGTGGTGTTTTGTGCCTCGTCGAGAATGACGAAGGCGCGGGACAAGGTGCGGCCGCGCATGTAGGCGAGCGGGGCGATCTCGATGATGCCTTTTTCGGTGAGGCGGGCGACGTCCTCGTTATCGAGCATATCGCCCATCGCGTCGTAAATCGGGCGCAAGTAAGGGAGGATCTTTTCGCGCAGGTCGCCGGGGAGGAACCCGAGCGTCTCACCGGCCTCGACGGCGGGACGCGTGAGGATGATCCGTTGCACCTCGTTGCGCATGAGCGCGGCCACGCCCTGGGCCATGGCGAGGTAGGTTTTGCCGGTGCCGGCCGGCCCGATGCCGAAGACGACGGGATTGTCCTGCATGGATTGCAGGTAAAGTTTTTGCCCCAGCGTCTTCGGAACGATGGAGCGGCGCGGGGTTTTGACGACGAGCGGTTGGGTGAACAACTCGCGTAAGCGCGGGGCTTCACCGGCGGCGACGGTCTCGACGAAGCGGGAGAAGTCGGGCGTGCGGATCTGCATGCCCTGGGCATGGGCCTCTTCGAGCAGTTTGAAGAGTTCCTCAATCTGGGCCACGCCTGAGGCGGGACCATCGATTTTCAACCAGTCCTCGCGCGTCACGAGTTTCACGCCAAGGGCGCGTTCAGCGTGCGAGAGGTTGGCGTCCTGACCGGCGTAGAGCTGGTGCAGGTGGCGGGGGTCGGAGAAATGAAGGGTTTTGATCGCCATGCGGCGGATGAAATCGGTGGGCCGCGACGCGCGTCGGATTAACGCGTGGCGCTTTCGGTTTGGGCCAACTCCGAGGCGGTCGTGGAGAGTTTCTCCCAGGTCGCCTCAAGTGCTTCGGGCAAAATGCGCGTGTCGCCGAGGACCGGCATGAAGTTGGAGTCGCCCGTCCAACGCGGCACGAGGTGGCCGTGGAGATGCGGGATGCTGCCGCCGGCGGCCGAGCCGAGGTTGAAGCCGACGTTGATGCCGTCGGGATTCAGGGCGGTTTGCAGCACGCGACGGGCAAAGATGATGAGACTCATCAGGTCGGCGCTTTCGTCGGGCGTGAGGTCGGTGAGGTCATTGACCTCGCGAAACGGGATGGCGAGCAGATGGCCCGGGTTGTAGGGGAAGCGGTTGAGCATCAGGTAGGACAGCGGCGAGCGATGCACAATCAATGCCGTGCGGTCGTCGCCGAGCGCGGGCAGCTCGCTGAAGGGCTTTTGCGACTTCGGGAAGCGGGGCGCGGCGATGTAGGCCATGCGCCAGTGGGCGTGAAGCGATTCGAAGCTCAAGAGGGGCGGAGTCAAAGTGCCGGGGCTAGTCTTGTCAAAGCCGAGACCGGCTCGAGTTTGGGATCGTTTGGTGCCAAGGGGTTGCGGTTTTGGCTCCGGCAGGGGAAATTCCGGGCTGACAAGTGCCGGGTCGTCCGGCACCACCGAGCGTTTCGAATCATGACTACTCCTCAAAACCGTCGTCGCGTTGTAATCACTGGCCTGGGGGCCGTCACCCCGGTCGGCCTTTCGGCCGCCGAAACCTGGGCGAGCCTGGCCGCCGGGCGTTCCGGGATCGGGCCGATCACGCGCTTCGATGCGACGGATTGCGCGGCCAAGATCGCGGGCGAGGTCAAGGGCTTCGAGCCGACGATGGCGCTGCCGAGCCCGTTGAAGCCGCGCGGTGACGCGGGCGAGACGCTCACGCAGGCGATGACGGTGAAGGACGTGAAGAAGTTTGGCCGTTTCTCGCACCTCGGCGTCGCGGCGGCATTGGAAGCCTACGCGGACTCCGGCCTTGATGCGCATCGGGCAACGCTCTCCGGTGACCGGATGGGCGTGAACCTCGGCGTCGGCCTGGGCGGTTTGCCCGAAATCGAGGCGACCCACGACACGTGGAAGGCGGGGGGCTTCCGGAAGATCTCGCCGTTCTTCATCTTCCAAATCGCGCCCAACCTTCTCGCCGGTCAGGTGAGTCTGTTGCTCGACATGCGCGGGCCGAACATGGCGATTGCTTCGGCCTGCGCGACCTCGGGACACGCGTTGGGCGAGTCGGCCGCGGCCATCGCGCGGGGCGATGCCGACGTGATGGTGGCGGGCGGTGCGGAGTCGACCGTCACGCCATTGGCCGTAGGCGCTTTTGCCCAGATGCGCGCGCTCTCCACGCGCAACGACGATCCCACGAAGGCGTCGCGTCCCTACGATAAGAACCGCGACGGTTTCGTGCTCGGCGAAGGCGCGGTGGTGTTTGTGCTCGAAGAATACGAGCAGGCCAAAGCCCGTGGCGCGCGGATTTACGCCGAAGTGCGCGGCTACGGCGCTTCGGCGGACGCCTATCATTTGTCGTCGTTGGCGCCGGGGGGCGAGGGCTCGCAGCGTTCGATGCAGGCGGCTTTGAAAACCGCGGGCATGACCGCGGCCGACGTTGATTTTGTATCCGCGCACGCGACGTCGACCCCTGGCGGCGACGGCGAAGAGGCGGCGGCGATCGCGGCGGTGTTTGCCGATAACCTCGCCAACCTCCACGCCAGCGCCGTGAAATCCATGACGGGACATTTGCTGGGCGGGGCGGGCGCGATGGGGGCCTTTGCGGCGATCAAAGCCATCGAGACCGGCATCATCTCGCCTTCGATCAACATCGACGAGATCGATCCGGCCATCGCGGCGCTGGGCTTGAACGTCACCGCCAACACGGCGGTGCACAAACCGGTGCGGGCAGCCTTGGCCAACAGCTTCGGTTTCGGCGGCACCAACGCCTCGCTCGTCTTCTCGCGAGTCGAGTAGGCGACGGTTTTGCTGGCATCCCCGGGGCGCCTCAGGCTTTTTGACGCTTCCCCGTGCAAGCATTGATCACTCGTTGGCGCTCCCTTTGCGAAGTCCTCACCGGCCCGTTTCTCGCGGCGCTGGTGCTGGGCGCCGGCTTCATGGCGTTCGTCGCTTGGGATCACTCGCACTGGTGGATCAACCGCGAGGACTATGGTTTCGGTTGGTTGGTGCCGGCCTTCGTGGTTTTTGTGGTGCACGACCGCTGGCCGCGCATCGTGGCCGCAGTCGCGGCCTGTCGCATGGAGCATAGCCTCCGGGTGGTCGGAGGGACGCGCCTGCTGCTTAACCTCGTCGTTTATGGTGCGATGATAGCGGGCGCGCTTTTGTTTTTACTGGGCGCGTTTTACCGGGCCGGCGCCGGGCCGTCGCATCCTGGGTCGCAGGCACTCGCCCTCAGCACCGCGGCCATCCTGCTGAGTTTGCTGTTTGTCAATGCGCCGGAAGCGCCGTCGACCGCGCCGAGTCGGTTGCGGGATGACGCGCGAATCAAACTGGTCGCGTTGTTTATTTTTCCCTGTCTGGTGTGGTTGGTTTCGGCGCCGCTCGTCTCGGTGATCGAAAACCAGTTGAGCCTCTTCCTGCTCAACAAAGTGATGGCGGTGGTGTTCTTCGTTTTCGACACGCTGGGGCTGCCGCTGCAGCAGGAAGGCAACGTGCTTGTGCTGCCGCCGCTGGCGGACGGGCTCGCGAACCGGGTGGGCGTTGAGCAAGCCTGCTCGGGCATCCGTTCGCTGACCGGGTGCATTTTTGCCGGCTCGTTTTTGGCCGCCGTGTTTTTGGACAAGCTGTGGAAGAAGGTCGCGCTCGTGGTGAGTTCGATGCTCTTCGCGTTTTTCACCAACCTGCTGCGCAGCCTTTTCTTGACGTCATGGGCCTACAACTACGGCCACGAAGCGATCGAGGGGACGGTGCACGACGTCGCGGGTTATTCTGTTTTGGGGCTCACGGTGCTCGGTCTGCTCGCCCTTTTGCCGCTGTTTAACCTTACGTTCGTCAGCGGTGACGGTGACGAGGAGGCGTAACATTTACGGCGCCCCGGCCAAGAGAGCCCTAGACTTTTTTCACGAAGCAGGCTTTTAGCGCCATCGGCGTGCCGTCGATTTTGCAGTCGATCTCATGGTCGCCGGGCACGAGGCGTATGCCTTTGGTCTTGGTGCCGCCTTTGAGCACCTGCGACGAGCCGCGCAGCTTCAGGTCTTTGATGAGCGCGACGATGTCGCCGTCGGCGAGGATCGTGCCGTGAGCGTCTTTCACGATGCGAGCGGTCGTATTATCGGCCTCTGCGTTTTCGCGCGGCCATTCGTGGCCGCAGGTGGCGCATTCCCAATGGTCGGGGTGTGGCAGGACATCATCAACGGTGCAGACGGGACAGGTGGTGGATTCGGACATGAACGGTTTATTGCGGTTGCGGCAGGATGATGAAGCGGGACATGTGCTCGGGCCCGAGGTAGGTTTGGGCGAGGGCGTTGATGTCTTCGAGGGTGATGCCTTCGATGTCGGAATAGCGGCTACGCGACCAGTCGAGGCGCTGCGGTTCCTCCTGGGCGTTGGCGAGGACGGAGCCGATCCAGTAGCCGTTGGTGCGGGCGGATTCGCGCAGCGCCGTGAGCACGGGTTGCTTGGCGCGGTCCAGTTCGTCGGCCGTCGCGCCGTTGGCGGCGAGATCGGCCGCGAGGTCGCGGGTGACGTTGGCGATGTTTTCGGCTGCGGCGGGGTCGACCATGATGCGGGCGAGCATGTAACCGTAATCATCATACGTGGTGCTGGTTTGGCTGCCGGCGCCGGGACTGTAAGCGCCCGCGAGTTCTTCGCGCACCTTCACGCGGAGGCGGTCGCTGAGGACGTTGCCGAGCACGG
>CAXBDS010000152.1:0-12647 GCA_963974355.1 uncultured Opitutaceae bacterium | reverse complement strand
TGAAAGACACGCTCCAGCTTCCTCAGACCGATTTCCCCATGCGGGGCGATCTCGTGAAGCGCGAGCCCGGTCGGCTCGCTCATTGGGAAAAACTCGATCTCTACCAAGCGATTCAGACCAAACGCGCCGATGCTCCGCCGTTCATCCTGCACGACGGCCCGCCCTTCACCAACGGCGACGTGCACATCGGCACCGCCCTGAACAAAACGCTCAAAGACATCGTCAACCGCTACAAGACGATGCGCGGCTTCCGCACGCCCTATGTGCCGGGCTGGGACTGTCACGGTCTGCCGATCGAGCAAAAGGTCACGCAAGCCCTCCGCGCCGCCGGCGAGACCGTGCCCACCGCCGAGCTCCGCGCGCGGTGCGACGCGTTCTCCGAAAGCTGGATCACCAAGCAACGCGAGCAGTTCAAGCGCCTCGGCGTGCTCGCGGATTGGGCCAGCGAATACAAAACCAAGGCCCCCGCCTACGAGGCCGACATCATCCGCACCTTCGCGGCCTTCGTTGATCAGGGCCTCGTTTACCGCAGCAAGAAACCCGTTTACTGGTCCATCCCGTTTGAGACCGCGCTCGCCGAAGCCGAGATCGAATACAAGGAACATGTTTCCCCGTCGATCTGGGTGAAGTTCAGCGTGCCCGCCGGCGAAGCCACGAAGTTCGACCTGCCCACCGACAAGCCGCTCTCGTTCGTCATCTGGACGACGACGCCGTGGACCATCCCCGCCAATCTCGCCATCGCGCTGCATCCGGAGATCAACTACGTCGTGGCCGACCTCGGCGAGGAACGCATCGTGGTGGCCGAAGCCCTGCTGCCGGCCGTCAGCGACGCCGCCAAGTTCGAGACGCCCGCCAGCGTCGTCCTCTCCCGTCCCGGCAAGACCTTCGAGCACCTCGCCACCCGCCACCCGTTCATCGACCGCGCCTCGCCGGTCGTGCTGGCCAACTACGTCACCACCGAGAGCGGCACCGGCTGCGTGCACACCGCCCCCGGTCACGGTGCCGAGGACTATCTTACCGGCCTCAACTACAAGCTGGAGATCTACTGCCCCGTCGCCGACGACGGCACCTACCTCGACGATGGCCAGGTCCCCGAAGACTTGGTGGGTATCAGCTGCTTGGAGACCGTCGAGGACCTCGCCGCCAAACGCACTTCGCCCGCCAACATCGCGGTGCTGCGCAAGCTGGCCGCGGCCGACGCGCTCCTCGCGAAGCAACGCTACACGCACAGCTACCCGCATTGCTGGCGCTCGAAGACACCCATCATTTTCCGCGCCGTCGACCAATGGTTCGTCGGTCTCGACCAAGCGGATACGCGCGGCAAGGCCCTGCGCGAAATCGGCGGCGTCAAGTGGATCCCGACTTGGGGCGAGGCCCGCATCCGGGGCGCCGTTGAAGCACGCCCCGACTGGTGCATCAGCCGCCAGCGCTCGTGGGGCGTGCCCATCATTGCGTTCTACGGGGCCGACAAAACCGCCTACCTTGACGCCGGGGTCGCCCGAGCCGTGGCCGACAAAATCGCCACCGGAGGGTCCAACATCTGGTATGACTCGCCCGTGACCGAGCTCCTCGATGGCGTGACCCTGCCCGCTGCCTGGCCCGCGCCCGCCGAGCTTACTGCCGGCCGCGATACATTGGACGTCTGGATCGATTCAGGTTCATCCCATGCCGCCGTCCTCTCGCGCGGCCAAGGCACCACCTCGTTTCCGGCCGACCTCTATCTCGAAGGCAGCGACCAACATCGCGGTTGGTTCCAGTCCTCGCTCTGGACCAGCGTGATCGCCAATGGCACCGCCCCTTACCGTGCGGTGCTCACCCACGGCTTCATCGTCGGCGAGGACGGCAAAAAGATCTCCAAGAGCGGCACCTACGAGAAACCGCCGACCTCGGACAACTACATCAACACCTTCGGCGCCGACGTTATCCGCTTCTGGATCGCGTCCCAGGATTTCACGCAGGACATCACCCTGTCGGACAAAATTCTGAAGAACGCCGCGGAGGCCTACCGTCTCTTCCGCAACACGTTTCGCTTCCAGCTTTCCAACCTGTTCGACTTTGATCTCCCCCGCGACGGCGTGATGATCGAGCAGATGGATACGCTCGACCGTTGGGCACTGCATCAGACCGCCGCGCTCGCCGCGGCCTGCACCGCCGCCTACGACGCCTATGAGTTCCACCGCGTGCAGCAGCTCTGCAACCAGTTCTGCTCGGTCACGCTCTCGGCCACCTATCACGACATCCTGAAAGACCGGCTTTACACGCTCGGCACGAATCATCCGTTGCGCCGTTCGTCGCAAACGGCGATTCACCATATCTTCCACACGCTCGTCCGCCTCGTGGCGCCGGTGATGACCTTCACGGCCGACGAGGCATGGTCCTTCGCCACGACCGGCACCGAATTCAGCGACCACCCGATTCACCTGCAGGACTGGCCCGAAATCCCAGCCAACTGGACCGATGCCGCTACGGCCGAAGCCATGGCCAGCCTGCTCAAAGTGCGCGGTCAGGTGACCGAAACCATCGAGCCGGCCCGCCAAGCCGGCAAAATCGGCAAGTCCCTCGACGCCGCCGTGACGATCACCGTCGCCCCGACCGATCCGCTGGCGCCGGTGCTCAAACGCCACGCCGCGTTTCTCCCGGAACTCTTCATCGTCTCTCACGTCAATGTTACCCCCGCGTCTGACGACGCGCCGCTGTCGTTGCAAGTGAACCATTGCCAAACTCAGGACGACACCCGTTGTCCCCGATGCTGGCGGTGGGTCCCGGAGTTGATCGCTGGTCCGCACGGCGATCTTTGCCCCCGTTGCACGGAAGCACTCGGCTGATCGACTTAACCACCCGCCCACCCCAAAATCATGGCCACGAAGAAAAAAAACACCGCAGCGAAGAAATCCACCTCCGCCTCCAAGACTCCGTCGGCCAAGAAAAAATCATCTGCTCCCGTCAAGAAAGCCGCCGCTCCGAAAACGGCCGCCGCCAAGAAAAAATCTCCCGCTGTCCCGAAGACCCCCGCCACAAAACCCGCCAAGGCGGCCAAACCGTCAAAATCAGCGAAGTCATCTTCCTCCTCTCCTTCTCCCATGAGTAAATCCTCTGCCAAAGCCGAACCGACCTCCGCCTCCACGCCGGAATCGAAACCCAAGACCAAAACCGCCGCCAAAGCGTCGTCCTCCCGCGACAAGCTGCGCAGCCGCATCCTCGGTCGCGGCAAAAACGCGAAACCCATTTCGTTCTCCTTGGACGAGGTGAAAGAGATCGCGAAAAAGACCAGCGCCGACGCCGAGAAAAACACCACCGCCAAGGCCACGAAGTCCGCCGCCGCCAAGGCTGCGGAGCTCGAGCCGTTGAAGCCGGCCAAGCCCAACCATGTGCAAGCCGCGTCGCTCGCCGACATCCTGGGCTTCTCGCCCGGTCAATCCCGCGGTCCGGTCGACGACTCCGCCGGCGTGCCGGAAAAATTCAAGCGCTACTACAAGCTCCTCGTCGAGCTGCGCAACCACGTCACCGGCCAACTTGACCTGCACTCCGAAGACACGCTCAAGCGTTCCTCGAAGGACGACGCCGGCGATCTCTCCTCCTACGGTCAACACATGGCCGATGCCGGCACCGACACGTTCGACCGCGACTTTGCGTTGTCCCTCGTCTCCTCCGAACAGGAAGCCCTTTCCGAAATCGAGGCCGCCATCCGTCGCATCAAAAACGGCACCTACGGCGTCTGCGAAATCACCGGCAATCCGATTGCCAAAGAGCGCCTCCTCGCCGTGCCGTTCACGCGCAACTCCGCCGAGGCCCAAAAGGAAATCGAGCGCAACCGCATGCGCGTCCGCACCCAGGCCGGTCTGTTCGGCGAGATGGGTGAAGACGCGCCGAAGATCTCCGAGAACAGCGACGACGATTGATCCCGGGGCGGTCCTCCGCCTCCGCCGCCGTGAGCGCCTCTGTTCCTGAACCGTCCGCCGACGTGTCGCCTGCCCCCGCGACGCCTTCGGCGGAGCATGGCCGCCCCCGCTGGGTCGCCTATCGGTTGCTGCTCGCGCTCGCGGTCATCGTCTTCGTCCTCGATCAAGTCACCAAATTCTGGATTCACGCGCGCCTGCCACTCGGCACCTACGGTCCGCCTGACGCGATCACGGTGGTCGACGGATTTTTCTACCTCGTGCACGTGGGTAACACCGGCGCCGCGTGGAGCATGTTTTCAGGCCAGAGCGTCTGGCTCGCCGCCCTCGCCCTCATCACTCTGGGCTCGATTTTTTGGTGGCGCCATTCGCTTGGCCTGCGCCAGCGCATCGTGCAAATCGCCTTCGGACTGCTGTGCGGCGGCATCGTGGGCAATCTCGTCGACCGCCTGCTCCACGGCCACGTGATCGACTTCTTCGATTTTCACTTCGGCAGCTACATCTACCCCACGTTTAACGTGGCCGACTCCGGCATCTGCGTCGGCGTAGTGATTTACGTGTTACACTCGCTGCGGCAGCCCGCCGAGCCGAAGGCGTAGCCACCGCGCCGCGGACATCGGCCGGTTGCTCAGGCCCGCCGTTGATCGAAATACGCCTGCACGGCCTTCAGGCTGCGGGTGTTGAGCACATGTTCGGCCTGCAGCCAGCCTTTGCGGGCGCTGTTCACGCCGGCGTTCACGTGCGCCAATCCGTCCGTGCGATGCGCGTCGGGGTTGATCGCACACAGCACGCCTCGCTCGGCCGCCCGCCGCCAGTGACGCCAGTCCATATCAAGGCGCCACGGGCTAGCGTTGAGTTCGATGATCACCTCGTTGGCCGCCGCCGCGTCGATGATTTTAGCCACGTCGACCCGGTAGCCTTCGCGGCGCAGCAGCAGGCGGCCCGTCGCATGCCCGAGCATTGTCGCCGCCGGGTGTTCGATCGCCCGGATGATCCGCGCCGTCATCTCCTCCTCTGACTGGGTCATCGCGCTGTGCACCGAAACCACCACGTAGTCCAACTGGCCCAGAACGTCGTCCGCGAAGTCCAATCGACCATCCGGCAGGATGTCGCACTCAACCCCGGCGAAGATATGCACCGGCGAGGTGCCGGCCGCGTTGAACTCACGGATGGTGCGCATCTGTTGCAGCAGCCGTTCCTCGCTCAATCCGTTGGCCTGGAAGCTCGATTTCGAGTGGTCGGCGATACCGAGGTAATCCCAACGTAACTCGGCCGCGGCCGCGGCCATCTCGGCGAGCGTGTTGTGGCCGTCGCTCGCGTCGGTGTGATTGTGAAAGGCGCCCCGCAGGTCGCCGGGCTCGATCAGGCGCGGCAACTCGCCTTCTTCGGCGCGCTCCAATTCTCCCAATCCCTCCCGCAGCGCCGGCGGAATAAACGCCAGCCCCAACGCGCCAAACAGGTCCGCCTCGCTACGCACGTCGTTGGGGGCCTTCGCGCCGGCCGCGGCCTTGGCTTTTGCCGTCCCCTCGCCTTCCGCGGGCACCAACCCCCACTCCGACAAGCTCAACCCGTGCGCCAAGGCCCGCTGACGCATCGCCACGTTGTGGTCCTTCGAACCCGTGAAATGGTGTAACGCGAAGACAAATTGCGCTTCGGGCACGAGCCGGAGATCGGCCTGCAACCCACTGGCGAAGCGCACGCTGGCCTTGGTCTCACCCTTCGCGGTCACTTCTTTCACATCGGCCAGCGAAGTGAACCAGTCGACGATCGGCCCCACGTCGTCCGCCGCGACGATGAAGTCCAAATCCCCCACGGTATCCATTCCACGCCGCAAACTGCCCGCCGCTTCCGCCCGGCGCACCTGCGGCAGTGCCCGCAGCCCGGCCACGATGGGCGCGGCCACCTCATGCGCCTCCCACCATAGATGCCGCTTCCCGTAGGCCTCCCGATTGCGGATGCCCTCAAGGATCTTTTGCTGGGATTTTTCGCCCATGCCGGGCAACTCGGCGACCTTCCCCGTTTCACACGCGGTCGTCAGATCAGCAATCGACGACACGCCCAGCTTGTCATGCACCAGTTTGATTTTCTTCGGTCCGAGGCCCGGGACATCCAGCAACTCCACCAAACCCGGCGCGATGGACGCGCGCAATTTCTCCAGAAACACCAGCCCGCCCGTCGTATATAGCTCGGTGATTTTTTGCGCCAGCGCCTCACCGATGCCCTTGATACTGTCGAGTTCCCCGGCCTCCGCCAGTCGCACAAATTCATCCTGCTCCAATCCTTCCAAAACACGTGCCCCCGCCCCGTAGGCGCGGATCTTGAACGGGTTTTCGCCCTTCAATTCCAGCAGCACCCCGATCTCCTCCAAAACCTCGGCGATTTCGTTCTTGGTCATATCTGCATGGGAATCATGAAAAGGGGGAAACACACGAAAGAATCTTCCTTCATTTCAGGCAAACCCGCGGTGCTCTTCCCGGGTCAATTTTCGTGTCTTTCCCGCTTTTCGCGGTTCCTATCTCCCCGTTCCCATGGCCTTCGCCTATACTCGCACGATCCATTTCCCCGATACCGATGCCGCCGGGGTCGTTTTTTTCCCGCGCTACCTGGCGATTTGCCACGAGGCCTACGAAGAAGCCATCGCCGCCGCCGGCCTGGATGTGGCCCGTTTCTTCTCCACGGCCGATGGCCTCATTTTACCCATCGCCAAAAGCACCGCCGACTACCTGCGCCCACTCCACGTCGGCGACAAGGTGCGCGTGACGGTCACTCCCTCGCGCCTGACGACCGCGAGTTTCGCGCTCGATTTCGAAATGTTCAAGGTGGTCGGAGCGGCGGAAAAAGTCGTCGCCCGGGCACGCACCGAGCACGTCTGCATCACGACCGCGACCCGCGAACGCGAACCCCTACCGGCGGACCTCGCCGCCTGGATCGACGGCCGCCAGTGAGCGCAACCGGGCTCGGTCCACCTTGCCGGCGGCCGATGCCGGCCAGTCCTTGATGGGGACATAACGCTTCGGCCATTTGAATCGCGCCAATCGCGCCGCCAGCTCAGCCGACCACCGTTCCGCCGCCGCCAGATCGGCTTCTTCCGCCGGGAAACAGGCCACGACCGCCTCGCCCCAACGCGGATCGGGTAATCCAATCACCGTCACGGCGGACGGCGCCCCGGCCTCGCGCAACGCAGCCTCAACCTCGACGGGATTCACCTTTTCCCCGCCCGTGATGATCAACGCATCCCGCCGCCCGGCCACGTGAAGATTGCCGTCGGCATCCCAAGAGCCCACATCCCCCGGAACCCAGGTTTCGATGGACTCGCATTTCGGCCAGTATCCACGAAACAGTGACGGCGCCTTGATCGCGATGTCGCCCTCTTCACCGATCATGAGGTGAGCATGGGGCAGCGCCTTCCCGGAACCGCGTTGCCCGGCCAAGAACTCGGCCGGCCGCAACGCCGCGACCATCGCAGCCGACTCCGTCATTCCATAGGAAAACGCCAGCGGCAGCCGGGCGGTGGCGGCCTGTTCAATGAGGGCGGGCCATGACGGACCACCGCCGATGAAAACGGCCTTAAACGTCCGCAGCCAGGCTTCCGCCGACGGATCGCCCAGCAGACGCGCCAACTGCGTCGGCACGAGTGACAGGATCCGGCCCTCTGTATCCAGAGGGTAACGACCCGCCGTGATCGCGCCCCAATCGCCATCGGCATACACCCCGCCCGTGAGCCCGCATCGCAGCCAGGCCATCAGCCCGCTCACGTGATGGAGCGGAAGCACGCCCAAGGCGTTGACCATGCCGCCGCCGAAGTGGCCCGCGAAACCGGCCACCGCCGCGCCAATCGTCGTCTCGTCGTGCCGGGCCAGTTTGATCCGCCCCGACGATCCTCCCGTTGGAATCATCAACCAACCGCGGCCGTCCGCCGGTCCGAGGTCCGCCGCGTCGACCAAGATGTTGAACTGCGCGCGTTCTCGTTCGCCCCAACTCGGGTCCGCCAGAAAAACCAATCCACCCGACGCCACCGCCTCGGTGAACTGCGTGCGAAACGCCACCGGATCGCGCGTCACGATCACCGTGCGCGACGCCCCCTCGTGCACCGCCGCCGTATCCGCTCCCAAGCGACAGGCTAGTTCAACGCGGTCCATGCGGCCTCCGGATTGAGGTGCTCCAAATCTTCCCGGCGCACGAAAGCCGCCGCCGGCAAACCGTTCAACGCGGACGCGCCAAACAGCGCCCCTACGCCGTAACCCAAGGCTCGCTTTCCCGCCGTCCAGTCGAGCGCCATCCTTAACCCCGCGCGCATCCCCACCGCCGTTTCCAGCGCCGACGAGAAAACCACGTCCGCCTGCGCCGAACGCAGCGTCGCCGTCACGGTTGCCGGATCGCCGAGCAGAGCCGGCTTGACCACCCACACACCGGACCAACCCAAGCGGATCCATTTCTGCAAGTCCCCCGGTGTGGCCAGCGATTCATCCAACCCGACGGGCGTCGGATAATCCTCGGCGAGTCCACGCAAAATATCGTCCGCCGCCCGCGCGTCCGCCGCGACCGGTTGCTCGATCAATTCGATCGGTCGATCCGCCGCCCGCGCCAGCCACTGCTCCGCCTCCCGCCGATTCCACGCGCCGTTCGCATCGAGTCGCAGCCCCCCGCCGCTCGGCAGCCTCGCCAATACATCATCTAGCAGCCCCCACTCCTCTTTCGGCGCGAGCACGCCCACCTTCCACTTGAACGTGCGGAACCCGGCTTCGGCCAACGCGTCCACGGCCCCGAGCGCCGCCCGTCCGGCCGGCAACAGCGCCGCCACCGGCAGATAGGCGCGCCCCGCGCCTGCGCCCTCGACCCGGTCCTCCCGGAGAGCCGCCCGCGCCGCGCCCAACGCAAATCCCAGCACCCCACCGACGTCGATCAGATCACTCAACGTCTCCTCGTCGACGCGCTCGCCGAGGGCGTGCAACCGGGCCCACGCGTCATCGACCGTCCCGCGGCCAAACCACGCGATCGGCGCCGCCTCACCAAACCCCACGGCGCCCGACTCCGCCTCAAGGCGCACCAGAATCCCCTCCCGCTCCGTCCAAACGCCATGCGCCGTGCGAATCGATTGCCGAAACGGCAGAGAGTAACGACGCAGCTCAAGACGGTAAATCGACACCCCGCCACCCCATCGCGAAGCCCGAAATCTCGCAAGCCTCGCGCCACGAAATGCGATTCGGCATTGCGCCTTTCCGCCCCGGCGCTACTACGTTCCCGGCAACTCATGAACACGGTTGCCACGCCCAGTCCCGCCACGTGCGACGATGATTTCTATCAATCGGCCGACGTCTTTTTCCCTGCCAATCGGCCCGTCGCGCTGACGTTTGACGACGTTTCGCTCGCGACGCTCTACTCGGATATTTTGCCGAAGGACGCCGATACTTCCACCGCCTTGGCCGAGGGGCTTCGCCTGCAGATTCCGATTATCTCGTCCGACATGGACACGGTCACCGAGGCACGTATGGCCATCGCCATGGCCCTCAACGGCGGTCTCGGCCTGATCCATTACAACATGACCCCGAAGGACCAAGTCCGCGAGGTCGCCCGGGTAAAGCGCCATATCCACGGTCTCATTCAGGATCCGATCACCTTCCGCCCCGAGCAACATGTCGGCGACGTGTTGAAGCTCATCGAGCAAAAGGGCTACGACTTCCGCACCTTCCCGGTGACCGATGACGCCGGTAAACTCGTGGGCCTGCTCTCCGGCAGCACGGTCCGCGAGCGCTACCGCAGCAAGTCCATCGGCGAGGCGATGGTGCCGCGCGCCGAGATCCTCACCAAACACGAGCGCGATCTGCAACCCGACCCGATCAAGGCCGCCGACGCCTTCTTCACGGAGCATATGGGCATCCACAAGATGCTCGTTGTCGACGACCACGATCATCTGCGCGGCCTCGTCACCTTTTCCGACGTCGAGCGTATCACCGCCGAGGCCCGGTCTCGGCGCAAGCCCGCCCGCGACAGCGCCTTCCGCCTCGTCGTCGGCGCCGCCCTCTCCCCCGTCCGCAAGGCCTCCGGCGAACTCGACCGCGACAAAATCCTGAGCCACGTCGGCCATCTGGTCGAAGAATCGGTCGACGCGATTGCTGTTTCCACGGCCCACGGTCACACCGCCGGCGTCGGCGATGTCGTGAAACTGGTGCACGCGGCTTATCCGGATTTGCCGATCATCGCGGGCAACGTCACCAGCGGCGCCGGGGTGGAATTCCTCACCGATTGCGGCGCCACCGCCATCAAGGTCGGCCAAGGGCCCGGCTCGATCTGCACCACACGTGTCGTCGCCGGCGTCGGCATCCCGCAACTCACCGCGCTCTACGTCGCCAGCCGCGCCGCCCAACGCCGCGGCGTGCGCATCATCGCCGACGGTGGCATCACAAAGAGCGGGGATATCGTCAAAGCCCTCACGCTCAGCGACGCCGTCATCCTCGGCGGGTTGCTCGCCGGTTGCCGCGAGGCGCCCGGTGAGATCATGGAGATCAACGGCAAAACGTATAAACAATACCGCGGCATGGGCTCGCTCACGGCCATGAAAGCCGGCAGCGCCGCCCGTTACGGCCACGACAAGACCGACACCACCCGCAAGCTCACCGCCGAGGGCATTGAGGCCTTGAAGGAAGTTTCCGGCTCAGTCGACGACGTGCTCGGCAATCTCGTCGGCGGACTCCAAAGCGGCATGGGTTACCTCGGCTCCGGCGATCTGCCCACCCTGCGCCGAAAGGCCCGCTATACCCGCGTTTCCCCGGCCGGCCAAAAGGAGGCCTCCCCGCACGACGTCATCGAGATTAAGGCCCAGGCGAAGTAACGTTACGCGGGCCGCGGCGACCTGATTTCGGATCGCCGACGGGACCGTAGCGAACGGGCGCGAAAAACCGTGCCGGTTCGGCCTTGCCCCCACGCCGCGGAGTCTCTTTGAGCTTTAGGGCAACAGGGGCGCCTGCCCGGTTGCATTTTCATTTTCTGCAACCATGTCACTCACCCCGTTTTCCAGCCGCCTGATCGCCGATGTCGGCATCTCCTTGGGCGATGAAGGTAAAGGCCGACTCATTCCTGAAGTCGCCGACGAACTGCGCGATTCCGGCGCCCCGATCTCCGTCGTCCTCAAGGTCAACGGCGGCGCCAATTCCGGCCATACCGCCGGCGGTATCAAGCTCAACCTCCTGCCGGCCGGCGTCGTCATCCGCGACGTGCCGCATCTGTGCATGGGCAGCGGCGTCGTCGCCGATCCGCGCAAGATCTGGTGGGAAGCCATCCCCTTGGAAAAGAAGGGTTACCCCATCCTCTCGCGCCTGCTCATCGACGAGCGCACGATGATTTCCGACCTCACGCACCGCCTGCTCGACCTCGCGGAGGAGGACTACCGCGTCAACGTGCTGAAAGAAGACCCGCGTGGCTCGACCGGTCGCGGCATCTCCCCCGCCTACCGCGAAGAAACCGGCCACTGGCAGATGCATTTTTCGGATTTCCTCGGTGGCCCGAATTTCTTCGCCCGCAAGCTCGCCCAACGCGCCGACCGCGCCCTGCGCCAGATCCAATATGTTAGCCGCGTCTCCGCCGAGACGTTTGCCGGCTTCTTCGACAAGCTCACCGCCGCCGAGGAACGCGCCAATGCCGAAGCCATCGAACTCGGGGTCCTCGGCCGCGAGGAGTTCGATTTCACCCAGTTTCGCGGCGACGCCCCCTTCACGCTCAACCTTGAGCGCCTCACCGCAGTCTACTGGGACGCCGGCACGCGCCTGGCGAAAAATATCGGCGAAGTGCGGGAGCTCATCTTCCGCGAGCTCGCCGCCGGGCACACGATCGTGGGTGAGTTCGGCCAAGCCTACTGGCTCGATAAGCGCCATGGTTTTTCCCCGACCGCCTCGCACACCTACACCCCGGAATTCTTCCAAAGCGCCAACATTCCGGTGCAGCCGATCCACACCTTCGGCGTCGCCAAGGCCTACGACACGAAGGTCGGCACCCACACGTTCATCACGCAGATGGACGACGCTCACCCGCTCGCCCCCATCCTCAAAAAGCTCGAGTTCGGCACCTCCACCGGTCGCCAGCGTATGGTTGGCTGGTATGACGCCGTGGAAAAGGGCGATGCGCTGCGCTACGGCGGCTTCCAGGATTTGATGATCAACAAGGCCGACGCGCTCTCCCATCAAGGCGATTGGCAGGGTGATCTGTTGATCTGCATCGCATACGAAGACGCCGACGGCAAATGCTACCCGCACGTGCCGCGCAACGAAGCGATCCGCCGCGATCTGCGCCCGATCTACACCAAACACCCCGGCTGGTCGGAAGACATTTCCGGCGTGCGCCACTTCGGCGACCTGCCGGTCAACGCCCAACGCTACGTTGCCGCCATGGTGAAAACCACGCTCGACGTCGCTTACGAGGGCGGCGAATGGCCGGCCGACGACCAACTACCCAACCTGCGCTACCTCGGCGTCGGACCGGAACCGTCCCAGATCATCAAAGACCTCCCCGCCACCGCAGAGCTGGTGAAGTTGTAACACCCGCCACCGTCCTCCCATGGCCGAAAAACACTGCCCCATCAGCGCTTACATCGAGACCAACGGCTTGGTCTATTTTGCCCGTTGTTTGTCGAAAATCCGCCTGCACGCCCGCGGCGAACTGCGCGAAGATTTTCACGACCAACTCGGCACGGGGTTCGACGGACGACTCTGCGCCTTTCTGCGTGTCGACTATCCTGCGCTCCGCGACCGCACCCTCGCC